>JBBSPY010000208.1:0-6083 GCA_038258415.1 Burkholderiales bacterium | reverse complement strand
CTCCTGTGAATGGCGGTTCGCCGATCATTCTGAACGCCGGACGGCGGTCAGGCCTTTTCCTTGACATATCGTCCGGGCGCCGGCTCGATCGCCTTGCGCTTGGCGTCACCCGGGTGCTTCGGCGCGGCGACCTCCCGGCCGCCGTGCGGCGCGAGCCAGGCGTGCCAGTCGGTCCACCAGCTGCCGGGGTGCTCGACGGCGCCGGCCAGCCACGCATCGGCCGTCGACGGCAACGCCTTGCGGTCGGGCCAGAGCCAGTGGTTGCGCTTCTTCTTCGCCGGCGGATTGATGACGCCGGCGATGTGCCCGGAAGCGCCGAGCGTGAAGCGGCGCTCGCCCGACAGCACCGACGTGCTCCGATACGCGCCTGTCCACGGAACGATGTGGTCCTCGCGCGAGGCATACAGGTACGCTGGCGCGCGGATCGCGCCGAGGTCGACCTTCTCGCCGCAGACCGTCACCTTCCCCGGCACGACCAGGTTGTTCTCGAGGTAGGTGTTGCGCAGGTACCAGCAGTACATCGGCCCGGGCAGGTTGGTGCCGTCGCTGTTCCAGTACAGCAGGTCGAAGGCCGGTGGCGCCTCGCCTTTCAGGTAGTTGCCGACGACGTAGTTCCAGACCAGGTCGTTCGGTCGCAGGAAGCTGAACGTCGTCGCGAGTTCCTGGCCGCGCAGCAGGTTGCCGCCGCCGGCGCTCTCGGCGCCGAGCGTCATCTCGCGCAGCCGCACCGACGCCTCGTCGATGAAGATGTCGAGCACGCCGGTGTCGGAGAAGTCGAGGAACGACGTGAGCAGCGTCATGCTCTCGGCGGGATGCTCGCCGCGCGCCGCGAGAACGGCGAGCGCGCAGGCGAGGATGGTCCCGCCGATGCAGAAGCCCAGCGTGTTGATCGTCTCGCTGCCTGTGATCTCGCGCACGAGCGAGATCGCCTTCAGCGCCGCATGCTCGATGTAGTCGTCCCAGGTCCGGGTGGCGATCTCCGGCCCGGCGTTCTTCCAGCTGACGACGAAGACGCGATGGCCCTCGGCGACGGTGTGCCGGATCAGCGAGTTCTCCGGCTGCAGGTCGAGGATGTAGAACTTGTTGATGCACGGCGGCACGAGGAGCATCGGCCGCGCGTGCACCTTCGCCGTCAGCGGCTTGTACTCGACCAGCTGGAAGAATTCGTTCTCGAAGACGACCGAGCCTTCGGTCGTCGCGACGTTGCGGCCGACCTCGAACGCGCTCTCGTCGCTCTGGGACACGTGCCCCCGCTGCACGTCGTTCCAGAGCTGTCGCAGCCCGGTGGCGATGCTCTCGCCTGCGGTGTCGACGGCCTTCTTCTGCGCCTCCGGGTTGGTGGCAATGAAGTTCGACGGCGACGCCGCATCGACCCACTGGCGAACGGCGAAACGCATCTTCGCCTTCGTTTTCTCGTCGCCGGGCACGTGCTCGGCCATCTCGAGCAGGGTGCGGGCGTTGAGCAGGTACATCTCGGCCATGAAGGCTGCAGACGGATTCCCCGTCCAGTCGGCGCCGGCGAAGCGGCGGTCACCGGGGGACGACGCCACCGGCCTGGCCTCGCCCGTCGCGCACAGGCGCTGCCATGCCTCGGCCGCGTCGGCGAGGTAGTGGCGCTGCAGCTGCGCCATCGACTCGCCGAGCACGTCGAAGCCGGCCATCTCCTGCCACGCGCCAGCGAGCTGTTCGTTCTTCGCGGCGCTCACCGGCGCCTCGGGCGGCGGCGCCGACGTTCTCACCTTGCGCGCTGCGGGCTTGCGGGGCTTGCTGGCCTTGGTCATGTGGTCTCCTCGGCGACCCCCGATCGAGTGCCGGAAAGACACGACGGGCCGACGAAGCGATTATCGTGGTCCGCGCCAACCCCCTTACCCGCCGTGGCCGTCCTCTACATCGTCGCCCTTGCCTGGATCTACGTCGTCGGCCTCATGGCGATCGCCGAAGCCACGGCACCGCAGGGCAGCGTGCTCGGCGCGATCGTCACGCTCGTGCTGTACGGGCTGTTGCCGCTCGGCGTCTCTGGCTACCTCCTGGCGACGCCGATGCGGCGACGCGCCCGTCAGCGGCGCGACGAAGCCGCAGCGGCATCAGCGGGCCCGTATCCACACGGCGGCGGCCATGCGACCGCAGACCCGGTCGCGCCGGTAGGAGAAGAAGCGCGCGGGGTCGGCGACGACGTCGTCGTCGCTCGCCGAGATCCGCCGGACGCCGGCCGCCCGTAGCCGATCCTCGGCGAGGCCGCGCAGGTCGGCCAGCCACTTTCCCGGCGCATGAGCGACGAACCGCCGGCCCGGCGCGACCGCGCCTGCACCGAAGGCCTCGAGCACGTCGGCGCCCACCTCGAAGCTGCGAGGTCCGATGCAGGCGCCGAGCCAAGCCTCGACCTCATGAAGGCGGCAATCGGCGCCCGCGGCGACGGCCTCAAGGGTCGCCTCCACGATGCCCGCCGCGAGCCCGCGCCAGCCGGCATGCGCAGCGCCGACGGCACGGCCGTCGGGCGCGGCGAACAGCACCGGCAGGCAATCCGCGACCTGCACGATGCAGGCGACGCCGGGCTCGGTCGTCCACGCCGCGTCGGCCTCGTGCGGCGGCGCCGCGGAGGCGAGCGCATCGGCGGCGCCGACACGGATGACGCGCGCCCCGTGGACCTGGCGGAGAAACACCGGCGTGGCGCCGCAGACGTCGGCCAGACGGCGGCGATTGGCGGCAACCGACAACGGCTCGTCGCCGACCGCGTCGCCCACGTTCATCGACGCATGACGCCCGACGCTCGTGCCGCCGTCGCGTGTCGTCATGATCGCGCCGACGCGCCCTTGGCATGAACTCCACGCAGGCGTCAGCCACGACGAGGGCGCGAGATCGGCGCCGGTCGTCGTCGCGCCTTCGCGGCTCACGCCGCGTCGGGTGCAGCCGACGGCTGCGCCGCCTGGAACGCCGGCTCGGTCATGCAGCGCTCGAAGATTCGCATCACCGTCGGCACGTGGTCGAGGCGGCACTCCATGCGATGGGCGTTGAAGATCTGCGGCACCAGCGTGCAGTCGGCCAGCCCCGGTGCATCGCCGTGGCAGAACGCACCGGTGTCTTCGCCTGCGGACAGCCGCTTCTCGACGACCGCCAGTCCGGTCTCGACCCAGTGCCGGTACCAGCCGTTCTTGTCGTCCTCGGACACGCCGAGCTGTTTCGTCAGGTAGCGCAGCACGCGCAGGTTGTCGAGCGGATGGATCTCGCAGGCCATGTCGAGCGCGATGGCGCGGACACGGGCCCGACCGAGCGGATCGGCGGGAAGCAGCGGCGGCTCGGGATGCGTCTCGTCGAGGTACTCGATGATCGCGAGCGACTGCGTGAGCAGCGCACCATCGTCGAGCTCGAGGGCCGGAACGAGCTGCGCTGGAACGCGTGCCGAGAACGCGTCGGCGAGCTGCTCGTTCTTCACGAGATGCACCGGCACGTAGTCGAACGCCAGGCCCTTGAGCGCCAGCGCGATGCGGACGCGAAACGACGCCGACGAGCGGAAGTAGCTGTAGAGCTTCACGCGCGAAGGCTTGCTAGACGATCGCGACCTGCAGCGTGCCGACGCTGTGCACGCTCGCCTTCAGCGTGTCGCCGCGCACGACGGCGGCCACGCCTTCGGGCGTGCCGCTGTAGATCAGGTCGCCGGGGGCCAACGTCCATGCCGCCGCCAGGTGCTCGATGACCTCGGGAATCGACCAGATGAGCTTGCCGATCGTGCTGGCCTGGCGCTGCTTGCCGTTGACGTCGAGCGCGATCGCGGTCGCCGGCCCGACGTCGCAGTCGGCGGCGCGGCGGATCGGCGAGATCGGCGCCGACAGCTCGAACGCCTTGCCGATGTCCCACGGGCGGCCGAGCTTCTTCGCCTCGCCCTGCAGGTCGCGGCGCGTCATGTCGAGGCCGACGGCATATCCGAATACGTGCCGCATCGCGTCGGCGGCCTTGATGCCGTGGCCGCCCTCGCCGATCGCGACGACGAGCTCGACCTCGTGGTGCAGGTCGTGGGTGAGCGTCGGATACGGCATCGAACCGGTCTCGTCATCGGGCACGACCAGCACCGCGTCGGCGGGCTTGAGGAAGAAGAACGGCGGCTCGCGGCCGGTGAAGCCCATCTCCTTGGCGTGCTCGACATAGTTGCGGCCGACGCAGTAGATCCGGTGCACCGGGAACTCGCCACCGCCGACGACGGGAACGGCGGCCGCGGCGGGCGGCGTGAAGACGAAGCTCATCGGAAGCACCTTTCGAAAACGAGGACGACGCGGCCACGCGCGCGTCGTGAACGATGATGCCACGCAGCCCCGCGCGTCGCGCTCTACACTGCCGCCACGATGGTCGCGCCGCGCAGCATCCGCCACTGCAAGGCCTGCGGCGCCAGCGCCACGTATCGCGTCCCCGATGCAGACAACCGCGAGCGCGCCGTCTGTGACGGCTGCGGCGCGATCCACTACGAGAACCCGCTCAACGTCGTCGGCACGCTGCCGGTGTCAGGCGATCGGGTGCTGCTGTGCCGCCGCGCCATCGAGCCCCGCCATGGCCTGTGGACGCTGCCGGCCGGCTTCATGGAGCTCGGCGAGTCGACGGCCGAAGGGGCGCTGCGCGAGACCGTGGAGGAAGCCGGGGCAACGGTCGAGCTCGAGGGGCTCTATGCGCTGTTCAACGTCGTTCGGGTGGGTCAGGTCCACTTCTTCTATCGCGCGAGGATGACCAGCGACGATCTCGATCCCGGTCCCGAATCGCTCGAGGCGCGGCTTTTTCGCGAGGACGAGGTGCCATGGGACGAGATCGCGTTCCGCACGACGCGACGCACCCTCGAACTGTTCTTCGCCGACCGCAGGTCCGGCAGCTTCGGCTTCCACGCCGCCGACATCGCCTGATTCAAACGTTTGTTTCGAAAGTGGGCACAATGCCGGGTTCGATCCCGCCGCATGAATCCGCCCTCTTCTCCCTGCGCGCCGCTGCTCGGCAGCGCCGACGACTCGCCCGAGCCTGTTCGCCAGCGCCTGCTCCTCGCCGGCCTCGAGCTGTTTGCCGAGCAGGGCTACGCGAAGACGTCGATCCGCCAGGTCACCGTCGCGGCGGGCGCCAACATCGCCGCGGTCAGCTACTACTTCGGCAACAAGGCCGGCCTCTACCGCGCTGTCTTCTGGGGCGGCGCCGATCCTGACGCGGCTGCTCCGCCGCTGCCCGGCGGCGAGGCCGACTTCCTGCCTGCGCTCTACGAGCGCATCCTGGCGCCGCTGCGCGACGGCGCCCAGGCGCGCTGGTGGATCCGCCTGCACCGCCGCGAAATGCTCGAACCGGCCGGGCTCTGGCAGGAGAAGGTCGACCGCGGCATGCAGCCGATGCACGATGCCGTCGTCGCCTGGCTGTGCGGGCGACTGGACGTGGCGGTCGCCGACGACGAGGTGTCCGCACTGGCGACGCTGATCGTCGCTCCGGCGGTGCACCTGCTCGTCAACTGCGAGGTGGTCTCGGCGCTCTCGCCACAACTGCTCGCCGGGCCGGACGCGGTCGACCGCTGGCGGGAACGGCTTTTGCGTGCGGCCGAGGCGATGGTCGACGCCGAGCGGCGGCGCCGCCACGCCGCCACCGACGACGCCCGAGAACCACGCGCCTCGAAACGGAGCCGAGCATGAAGATGGTCTGGACGGCGGTTCTCGCCGCTGCACTCGCAGGCTGCGCCGTCGGCCCGAACTTCGCGCCGCCCGAGGCACCCGCGATGGCCGACGCCGAGCGGCCCTACACACAGGCGCCCCTCCCGGCGCGCACGGCCAGCGCGCCCGGGGTCGGCGGTGCGGCGCAGCGGTTCGCGATCGGCGACGACATTCCCGCGCAGTGGTGGGAGCTGTTTCGCTCCGAGCCGCTCGACCGCCTGGTTCGCACGGCGCTGACGCGCAGTCCGACGCTCGCCTCGGCGCAGGCGGCGCTGCGCCAGGCGCAGGAAAACTACAACGCCGACGCCGGCCAGCGCCTCCTGCCGAGCCTCAACGGCCAGCTCGGCGCCACGCGACAGCGCCTCTCGGCGGTGCAGGGTGCCGTGCCCGGCCGCAGCAACATCTACAGCACCTACAACGCGT
>JBBSPY010000207.1:0-6103 GCA_038258415.1 Burkholderiales bacterium | reverse complement strand
GTTCTGCACGTTGCCCGTGACGGCGACGCCGACCCTCACGTCGAGGTTCGGCCGCGTCGCCTGGATGTCGAGGCGCGGGTTGCCGACGTCGCCGGTGAAGGCGACGATGCCGCGGTCGATCGTCAGCTTCTGGCCGTAGGCCTGGTAGGTGCCGTCGACGGTGCGCACGGTGCCGTCGACGGTGACGACGCCGCCGGGCGACGTGATGTGCAACTCGCCGCGCAAGCCCGCGTCGAGGCCGCGGCCGCGGATGCGCAGCTTCTCGCCGAGGTCGACGCGCAGGTCGAGCGCGACCTTGCGCTGGACGGCATCGGGCAGCGGCGGCGGCGCCGACGCGGCCACGACCGGCGGCGCGGCCTTCGCCGGCCCGGAAATGGCCGACGACGCGGCCGGCTTGGGCGCCGGCGGCTTGACGCCCGTGTCGGCCGCGACCTTCACGCGCGGGTCGTCGCCCTTGCGGCGAACGACGACGACGTCGTCGCCGAGGCTCGGCGCGTCGGCGCGGGTGAAGTCGACGAGGCCTTCGTCCACGGCCAGCTTGCCATCGAGTGCGATGCGCTCGGCGTCGAGCTGCAGCGCGGCGGTGCCGCTGGCGACGATGCGCCGGTCGACGCGGCCGAGCGCCTGGAAGCGGTCGAGGATGAGGCGCAGGCGCGCCACCGGAGAGGCGCCGAGCTCGACGTCGCCCTCGAGCCGCGCGGTGCCCGAGCCGGCCTTGGCGGTGAAGCGCTCGATCGTCGCGGTCGTGCCCTTCAGCGCGATCGCGACCTGGCCGTCGGTCACCGACACGCCCTGCACGAAGTTGCGCACCGAGAGGCCCGAGCCGTCGATGCGGCCGGTGTATTCAGGGGCGCCGATGCGGCCGCCGATCGACGCGCTGGCCGCGAGCTTGCCGCCGAGGCGCCAGCCGGCCGGCACCCAAGTGCCCCATGTGCCGAGGTTGGCCACGTCGAGCTGGAACACGCCCTCGATCGGCGTCTGCGCGTCGGGCCACGCCGCCGGGTTCCCCGTGCGCGCCACGACGGCGCCCACGCCGACCCCGAGCGTCTTGCCGGCGACCGCCTGCGTGAAGTTCCAGACGCCGTCCTGCGCGGCGATGCCCAGTCGCAGGTCGGTAAGGCCAAGCGACTGCGTGTAGCCGGATTCGTCGCGGATCGAGAGGTCGCCGCCGACGCGCTCGACGACGATGTCGGCCGACGGCCTCGGCGCGCTGCGCACGTCGATCGTGGCGCCGATGCGCAGGTCGCCGCTCCAGCCGAAGTCGGGCTGCAGCGCGGCCAGCACGGGCGCGACGGGGATCGGGTCGAGGCGGGCCTGCAGGTCGATGCGCGGTCCCGTGGCTGTGGCGGAGCCGGGTCCGGTCGTGGCGGCGGCCGAGCGCCACGACGCCTCGCTCCATTTCACGGCGGCGCCGAGCACGGTCGCCGAACCAGGCTCGAGCGCGATGCGGGTGCCGGTGTCGCCCCACTTGACGACGCCGCGCACGTCGCGCGCCGACAGCCACGGCGATTGCGGTGCCGCCAGCCGCGCGACCTCGGCGCGCTGCAGCACGCCCTTCCAGCCGGTCGCGCCGAGCACGCCGCTGCCGGCATCGAACACCAGGCCGCCCTCGGCCTCGACGGCGACGACGCTGCGGGCGCCGTTGAGGCCGACGGTGGTGGAGGGCGGCGCCGGGGCCGCGACCGCGGCGCTCGCCGCGGGCATCGCGTTGCGCACCGTCGACTGGGCCGCGTCGATCCACTCCGGCGGCAGCGCCTTCGACTCGGCGCGCAGCGTGAGCCGATGCGCCGACGCCGTGCCCGCGAGCTCGCCATCGACGCGCTCGATCGACGCATCGCCCGAGCGCAGGTCTCGCGCCGCGAGCGTGGCCGACAGTTTCGAGCCGGGCTCGGTGCCGAGCGTCCAGCGCGCCTGCCCGTCGGCGAGCGACAGGACGCCGTAGCGCAGCTTCGTGGCCTTGAGGTCGCCGCTGGTCTGAACGCGCGGCCAGCGCCCGTCGACGCGTGCCTGACCGGTGACCGCACCGGCCAGTGGAGCGTTGCCGGTGGCCTGGACGCCGAGCGCCCGCGCGAGCGGCGCGAGACGGTCGAGCTGCGGCGCGTCGATCGCGACCTGCCACGCGTCGCCCTTCGCGGCGCTCGCGTCGAAGCGGCCGCCGCCTTTCACGCGGTTGCCGCCGGCGACGAGATCGGCCGATGCGTCGGCGATGCCCGAGGCGTTGGCGTATTTCGCCGTCCCCTCCAGGGCGACGCCGGCGAGCGTGCTCGGCGCGATCGTCACGTCGGCGCTGCCGCGCAGCGCGGCGAGCACGTCGGCCACGGCGCCTTGCGGCAGGGTCGCCGGGATCGTCACGTCGAAACGGCCCTTCGCATCGATGCGGTTAGGCCCCGCCTGCCACGCAGGTCCCGCGCCGGGCCACCAGGCGATCGGATCGAATGCCGACAGGCGCAGGTCGCCGCGCACGGCCCAGGGTGAGGTGGCCGCCGTGGCCGTACCGCGTTGCGTTGCCGTCGCCTTCACGAGGGCCGTTGCGTCGCCCGACGAGGCTTCCGCACGCCTGACCTCGACCGTCGTGGTGCCGGCCTCGAGCGCCCAGGTCGCGTCGACGTCGAGTCGAACCGGCTTCGGAGCGGCGCTCGTCGAGACCGAACCCTGGATCGCCGCCTTGAGGTCGACCTGCTGTTTCGTGGCGCTGCCGGTGAAGCCGCTGCCCGTTGCCTTCACGGTGCCGTCGAGGCGCTGCGGCGGCGCGCGCGCGTCGAGCGCGGCGGGCGAGATCGCGGCCAGGGTCACGTCGAGCGCGAAGCCCTCGGGCGCCCAGCGGCCGCTGCCTCGCACCGTGCCGCCGGGCGCAGCCGGCGAGCCCAGCTCGGCGACGAGCCCGGCGAGTTCGAGGCGGCCCGGGTCGTCCGGCCTGGCACGCAGCTCGCCGCTGATGCGCGTGACTGGCAACAGGCCTTCGTTCCAGCGGCCGGCCTTGGCGTTGACGAGGTCGAGCATCACCTGCGCCGGCTCGCCGCTGCCGCGCGTCTCGGCTATGGCCTTGCCGCTGATCGCGGTCGCCGGGAGTCCTTTGGCGAAGGCGGAGAGGTCGAGCGCCGAGGTCGTCGCGCTCAGCTCGCCGAGCGGCCACGCGGCGAACGGATGCAGCACCGCCTTCGCGTCGAGCGACTGCGGCGGGTGCGACGACGACGGCTGCACGCGCGCGGCGGCGTCGACCCGCAGCGCGTCGAGCGGGCCGGTCGCCGTCGCATCGGCCTGCCACGACGGGTCGACGTTGGCGACCGACTCGGCGCGCATCTTCGCGTCGACGTCGAACGGCGGGTCGGCGGCGATGCGCAGCGCACCGGCGATGCGCGCCTTGTCGCGAACGGCGCTCGCGTCGTCGATCGTGTGCAGCGCGCCGCCGTCGGCGCCGACATGCAGCCTGGCGCGGATGTCGCGGATCGGAACGACGCCGGGCCCGGAACCCGAAGCGGGCTCGCCGAGGAACAGCTCGCCCACGGTCAGCGAGCCGACCTCGAGCTCGAGCGGAAGGCGCAGCGTGTCGGGCGGCTTCGCGGGCCCGGTCGTCTCGGGCGCGGGCTCCTTGCTCGGCGTGAGCACGGCGCGGTCGGCGTGCAGCGTCGGGATGACGAGGTGCAGCCAACGGCCGTCGCTGCCTCGCGAAGCGCTCAGGCCGGTCCAGCGCGGTGAGTCGAGGCGCAGCGTGCCGGCGTTGCCAGGGAGCACGATCTCGATGCGCTCGGCCGAGAAGTCGCCGAGCAGCGAGCCGCTGGGCTTGGCCACCGTCACGTTCGGGATCCAGCCGACGAGCCGCGCCGTTCCCGACGCGCTGCCGAGCGCCCACCAGGCGACGCCGATCGCGCACGCCACCAGCAGCAGCATGGCGAGCACGAGCGCGCCGATACCGATCGCGACGCGGCGTCCGGTCATCAGAAGGTCACGCCGACGCTGAAGTGAACGCGGAACTGCTTGACCTGCTGCCCATAGGCGAGGTCGAGCTTGATCGGGCCCACCGGACTGCGGTAGCGCACGCCGACGCCGTAGCCGAGCACCGGGCTGTAGTCGCCCCAGCCGTCGGCGGCGTTTCCGGCGTCGACGAAGACCGCGCCGAGCAGCGCCGGGATCTTGTCGGTGAAGGTGTGCGCCATCTCGACGGTGCCCGTGGCGAGCACGCGGCCGCTCGCCACCGCGCCGTTGATCGAGGGCCCGAGCGAGCGGTAGGCGTAGCCACGAACCGATTCGTCGCCGCCGGCACGAAAGAGCAGCGTGTCGGGGATCGAGATCGCGCTCTTCGTGAACACCTCGCCGGCCTCGAAGCGCACCGTGCCGAACCACTTGCCGATGGGCCGATACCAGTACAGCCGCGTGTAGGCGCGGCCGAACGGCCCCTGCTCGCGCTGGTCGGCCAGGCCCGGCACCGTGAGCGTGCCGCGACCGACGCCGGCGCCGAGCTGGGCGTTGATCGTCAGGCCTTCGGTTGGCGTGAGGACGCTGTCGAGGTTGCGGCGCAACCAGTTGAAGTTGCCGAGAAAGGCCGTCGCGTCGGTCGTGTAGGGGTCGGTCGCGATGCGCGAATGCGTCGCGTCGATGCTGTAGAGCCGGTCGATGTCCTTCGTCTCGCGAGCCCGGCCGACGCGCAGCGTCCACGAGTTGCGCACCTCGTCGACCGAACGCAGGCTCTCGAGGTTGGCCGACACCAGGTGGCGCCAGCCGCCCTCGAGTGGCCAGGTCGTGAGCTCGCTGCCGAGCGTCTTCTGGTCGGAGCCGTACTCGACCTTGCTGCGCGAGATGAGGCGCTGGCCGAACAGCTTGCGGTCGACGTACTCGACGCTGACCCGCCCGCCGGTGTTGGCGCTGAAGCCGATGCCGAAGGTCGCCTGCTTCTGCGTCAGCTCCTTCACGCGCACCGTCACCGGCGCCGCGTCGGCGGTCGCCGGGTCGGGGTCGATCTCGGTCGACGCGCCTTCGAACAGGCCGACCTTGAGCAGCCGCTCCTGCCAGTCGAGCAGCACCTGCTCGCTGTAGACGTCGCCGCGGTCGAAGGTCGCCAGGCGCAGCACCGACTCGGCGTCGTAGCGGTCGAGCCCCTCGACCTTCACCGGACCGAGCTTGAACAGCGGGCCGGGGTCGACCACGAGCGAGAGCGCCGCCGTGTTGTCGACGGCGTCGATGCGGGCCCGCGTGTCCTTCCACGTCGCCGCCGGGTAGCCGTCGATGCGCAGCCCGTTGAGCGCGGTCACCTTGGCAGCGGTCCACGACTCCTGGCGAAACGGGAAGCCGGCGCGCAGCGGCCAGTTGCCGCGCAGCGTCTCGAGCCGATCGGTGTCAGGAGGGTCGCGGCCCTGGCTGCGCGCGGCGAGCGTGGCGTCGGATTCGATGTCGACCTTGTCGATGACGACGCGCGGGCCGGGCGTGACGACGACCCGCACCCGCGGCAGCGGCCCGCCCGCCTCGAGCGCGCGGTCGACCTTGACCTCGGCGTTGAAGTAGCCCTCGGTCTCGAGCAGCGCGCGCGCCTGCGCCGGCGCGGCTGCGGCGAGCCGGTCGAGCTCGTTGGGGGCGATCGTGTCGCCGACCGGCGCCTGGCGAAAGCGCGAGAGGTCGAGGTGGTCTTCGAGCAGCTTCTTCAGCACGCCGGGCGCAACGACCTCCACCTCATACAGCGCGGCGAGGGGTTGGGGCTTGGGCTCGGCGCCGGCCTTGTCGTCCTTGCCGAAGAACGGCAGGCTGGCGCAGCCGCTGGCCAGCACCGCCACCATCCAGATCGCCGCGAAACCGAGCGCGCGCAACGGCGCCGGGGTCATTTGCTCAGCAACCGCATCGCGCCTTCGAGCCCTGGGAGGGTGAGCGGGAACATGCGCTGGTTCATCAGCTGCTGAACGACCGAGATGCTCTGCCGGTAGCCCCACACGCCCTGCGGCTCGGGGTTGATCCAGGCGAACTTCGGGAAGGCGTTGGTGAGCCGCTGCAGCCACTCGGCGCCCGGCTCCTCGTTGTTGTATTCGACGCTGCCGCCGGGCTGAAGGATCTCGTAGGGGCTCATCGTCGCATCACCGACGAAGACGAGCTTGTAGTCCTTGTTGTACTTGCGGATCAC
>JBBSPY010000206.1:0-6128 GCA_038258415.1 Burkholderiales bacterium | reverse complement strand
GGCGGCGCCGGTGTGGACGATCCAGCACGTCGCGGTGCCGTCGCTGCGGAGCGAGACCCGCACCGTGCGGTTGCGTGCTGCCGCCTCGCGGCGCGCCAGCTGCACGTCCGCGGCGAGCTGCGTCGCGGCGCCGTCGAGCCGGCGTGCATCCAGGAACGCGGCGAGCGAGGGGATCGCGGTCGCGGCGACGATCGCCAGCACGACGATTGCAATCAGCAGCTCGACGAGCGTGAGGCCCGCCTCGTTGCGTGCGGGGGTTGCTTCGAAGTGCGTCGCGTCCATGCGATGCACTGTAGGAATCAGCGGTGCCGGCGGCGATCCCGTGCCGGGGTGGATCGCGGGGGAGGGCGCGCGGGGAGCCCGTTCGGGGGCCCCCGCCAAGCCGGGCGCGGCCCGGTCGGCGCCTCAGGCTCTCAGATGTCGCGGATCAGCTGCCGGAACTCGTCGACGTCCTCGAAGCTGCGATAGACCGACGCGAAGCGCACGTAGGCGACCTTGTCGATGCGCTTGAGCTCGCGCATCACCAGTTCGCCGAGCTTGGCCGAGGGCACCTCGCGCACGCCGCTGTTGAGCAGCTTCTCCTCGATGCGCTCGAGCGCCGCATCGACCTGCTCGATGGAGACCGGGCGCTTGCGCAGCGCGAGCAGCATCGAAGCGCGCACCTTGGCCGGGTCGAACTCGGCGCGCGAGCCGTCCTTCTTGACGATCGACGGCAGCGCGATTTCCGACCGCTCGTAGGTCGTGAAGCGCTTGTCGCAGCTCTGGCAGCGCCGGCGCCGGCGAACGACGTCGCCTTCGTCCGAGTCGCGCGTCTCGACGACCTGGGTGTCCTCGTGGCTGCAGAAGGGGCAGCGCATGCCGGCCTATCGGTAGACGGGGAAGTCGCGGGTCAGATCGGCGACCTTCGCGCGCACCGCCGCGATGCTCGCCTCGTCGTCCGGCCGGTCGAGCACGTCGGCGATGAGGTTCGCCGTGCGCTGCGTCTCGTCCTCGCGAAAGCCCCGTGTCGTCAGCGCTGGCGTGCCGAGGCGGATGCCGCTGGTGACCATCGGCTTTTCGGGATCGTTCGGGATGCCGTTCTTGTTGCAGGTCATGTGCGCGCTCTGCAGCACCGCTTCTGCCGCCTTCCCGGTGATGCCCTTGGGTCGCAGGTCGACGAGCATCACATGGCTTTCGGTGCGCCCGGAGACGATCCTGAGGCCGCGCTCGATCAGCGTCTCGGCGAGCACCACGGCGTTCTTCGCGACCTGCTTCTGGTAGACCTTGAAGTCGGGCGACAGCGCCTCGCGGAAGGCCACCGCCTTGCCGGCGATCACGTGCATCAGGGGCCCGCCCTGCAGACCGGGGAACACGGCGCTGTTGATCTTCTTGGCGATCGCCTCGTCGTTCGTCAACACGAATCCGCCTCGGGGCCCGCGCAGGCTCTTGTGCGTGGTCGACGTGACCGCGTGGGCATGCGGCACCGGGTCGGGGTAGATGCCGGCGGCGATGAGGCCGGCGTAGTGCGCCATGTCGACCATCAGGTAGGCGTCGATCGACTTCGCGATCGCGGCGAACCGTTCGAAATCGATGCGCAGGCTGTACGCCGAGGCGCCGGCGATGATGAGCTTCGGTCGGTGCTCTTTCGCCAGCCGCTCGACCTGCTCGTAGTCGATCGCCTCGTCCTTCGTCAGGCCGTAGCTCACGACGTTGAACCACTTGCCGCTCATGTTGAGCGGCATGCCGTGCGTGAGGTGGCCGCCCTCGGCGAGGCTCATGCCCATCACGGTGTCGCCGGGCTGGAGCAGCGCGAAGAACACCGCCTGGTTGGCCTGCGAGCCGGAGTTGGGCTGGACATTGGCGTAGCCCGCGCCGAACAGCTGCTTCAGCCGGTCGATCGCCAACTGCTCGACGACGTCGACGAACTCGCAGCCGCCGTAGTAGCGCTTGCCGGGGTAGCCCTCGGCGTACTTGTTGGTGAGCTGGCTGCCCTGCGCCTGCATCACCGCC
This sequence comes from Burkholderiales bacterium, assembly GCA_038258415.1. Taxonomy (GTDB): domain Bacteria; phylum Pseudomonadota; class Gammaproteobacteria; order Burkholderiales; family Burkholderiaceae_C; genus Schlegelella_A. Next base: position 4,139 of record JBBSPY010000206.1, on the reverse strand, counting down.
GGCGAGGTGTAGTTCTCCGAGGCGATCAGCTCGATGTGTTCTTCCTGGCGCCGGTTCTCCGAGGCGATCGCGGCGGCGATCTCGGGGTCGGTCTGCGTCAGGGCGTCGGGGCTCTTGTGGAACATGGGTCGGGTCCTCGAGCGGGTCCCGGCGCACGCACGCACGCTGCGTGGCGGGGTGGCCCAGGCGAACGGCTCGACTCGGTGCCTGCGGCGCAGGCGCCGACCGCGCTCCCCGGTGGTTGAACGTCCACCTCGGGCCCCTGCGGGGCCGCATCGCCAGTCGCGCGGCGGCGGCAGTTTAGCGTGGGCCCGCCTGCCCGACCCGGTCCGCCGGCCGCCCGGCCTTCGAGGTCAGTTCGCCAGGGCGAGCTTGTCGGCGGAGGGCACTTTCTCGTTCGAGGGCGAAACCGGCGGCGCCACGGTCGCGCCGGTCGGCACCGACGGCGGCGGCTCGACCGCGTCGATCGCGTCGGCATGGATGCGCCGCGGTGGCAGCGCCAGCGCCTTGAGGCCGGCGAGGGCGCGGATCTGGTTCTGCTCGACGAGCACCTTCAGCGCGTAACCGCCGTCCTCGCCGCTGTTGGCGGCGCCGACGTAGTAGCGCAGGCCGGCCTCGAGGCTGCCGGCGCGGGCGATGCACTCCTTCAGGACCAGCACGCCGACGCGCAGGTTCGTCACCGGGTCGAACGCCGCATGGCTGCCGCCGAAGGGTTCGTACTTGTCGTCGTGGATCTTGGTCATCACCTGCATCAGCCCCTGCGCGCCGACCGGGCTCTGCGCGAACGGGTTGAAGCTCGACTCCACCGCCATCACGGCCAGGATCAGCGTCGGATCGAGCTTGGTCAGCTCGCCGACCCGCCAAGCTTCCTGGACCAGGCGGCTGAGCGGCTCGGGCGCGACGCGGTACTTGCGCGACAGCCAGAGTGCCACAGCTGCCTGCGAGCGGCTGAGGTCGCGCGGGTCGATTGCCGTCGCCCGCGCGATGGCGTCGGGTTCCGACAGATCAGGCTCCGCGTCGGCCGGCGCCAGCGCCAGGACTCGCGCCTCGTGGCGTGCCTGCAGCCAGCCGAACGTCTCGGCCTCGGCGGCGTGGCGCAGGTCGGCGCGTCCGATCGCGAACGTCGCGCCGACGACGACCACGAGACCCAGCAGTGCCAGCGAGTTGTGGCCGACCTCGAACAGGCCGTGACCGACGTCACGGGCGAAGACCGACGCCGACGCGGTCAGGGCGCGCGACGCCGCCCTCGCGCTGGAGCGCCAGGTTCTGTGTCCTTGCATCTGTCTGTACCTCCGCGCCGCGGACCGGGTTCCCTGTATCGCGGCCGCCCTCGGGTGGTCGCAGGAAATGTCGCGGCGATAATTTCCGCAGATGAGCGGAGAGACGGCCATCACCCATTGCGCGGCGGTGGCGGACGGTGGAACCCGGACGGGTTGCACCACGAACGGGGCGGATTCTAGGAACCGCCGTAATTCCCGGTCAACACAGCAGGGCTTGTTCTTTATGCTTGTACGGAATGAAATACGCCGACCTGCGTGACTTCATGGCCGCGCTCGAGCGCAGCGGCGAGCTGGTGCGCGTCGCCGATCCAGTGTCGGCGCGGCTCGAGATGACAGCGGTCAGTGACTTCGTGCTCCGCAGCGGCGGCCCGGCCCTTCTGTTCGAACGGCCTGTCGGTTACAACACGCCGGTCCTCGCGAATCTCTTCGGCACGACACGCCGGGTCGCCAGGGCGATGGGCGCCGACAGCATCGAGGGGCTGCGCGACATCGGCGAGCTGCTCGCCCATCTCAAGGAGCCCGAGCCACCCAAGGGCGTGCGCGACGCCGGCAAGCTGCTCGCGCTCGGCAAGGCGCTGTGGTCGATGCGGCCGCAGCAGGTATCGCGCGCGCCGTGCCGGGAGGTCGTGGTCGAGGGCGACGACGTCGACCTCGGCGCGCTGCCGGTGCAGACCTGCTGGCCCGACGACGCCGGTCCGCTGATCACCTGGGGGCTCGTCGTCACGCGCGGGCCGCAGGGCGGGCCGGCGGCCCGCTCGCGGCAGAACCTCGGCATCTACCGCCAGCAGGTGATCGGCCGCCGGCAGACGATCATGCGCTGGCTCGCCCACCGCGGCGGTGCGCTCGACTTCCGCGACTTCGCCGCCGCCCGGCCGGGGCAGCCGTTTCCGATCGCCGTGGCGCTGGGCGCCGACCCGGCGACGCTCCTCGGCGCCGTCACGCCGGTGCCCGACACGCTCTCGGAATACCAGTTCGCCGGCTTGCTGCGTGGCTCGCGCACCGAGGTGAGCGACTGCACCGTCGGCGACGCAGGCGTGATGCTGCAGGTGCCGGCGAGCGCGGAGTTCGTGCTGGAGGGACACATTCCGCCGGCGAAGCCAGGCTACGTCGGGACCAGCGAGCATGGCGTTGCGCTCAAGGAGATCGGCGGTCACCTGCACGCGCTCGAAGGCCCGTTCGGCGACCACACCGGCTACTACAACGAGGCCGACTGGTTCCCCGTCTTCGAGATCGCCCGTCTGACGCATCGTCGCGACCCGATCTACCACTCGACCTACACCGGCAAGCCGCCCGACGAGCCGGCGGTGCTCGGCGTGGCGCTCAACGAGGTGTTCGTGCCGATCCTGAGGAAGCAGTTTCCCGAGATCGTCGACTTCTACCTGCCGCCCGAGGGCTGCAGCTATCGCATGGCGGTGGTGTCGATCGCCAAGCGCTATCCGGGCCACGCCAAGCGGGTGATGTTCGGCATCTGGAGTTTCCTGCGCCAGTTCATGTACACGAAGTTCATCGTCGTCGTCGACGACGACGTCGACGTGCGCGACTGGAAGGAAGTCGTCTGGGCGATCACCACCCGGATGGACCCGGTTCGCGACACCGTGCTCGTCGACCACACGCCGATCGACTATCTCGACTTCGCTTCGCCCGTCTCCGGCCTCGGCGGCAAGATGGGGCTCGACGCCACGAACAAGTGGCCGGGAGAGACGACGCGCGAGTGGGGACGGCCGATCCGCCACGACCTGGCGGTGGAGGCGCGGGTCGCCGGAATCGTGGCGTCGATCGCCGCCGAGTCCTGACCTTCAGCCTACGGCGCCGCTGCGCCTGAGTGCCTCGATCGTCGCGGCGTCGCAGCCGATGCTCGCGAGCACCGCGTCGCGATGCGCCGAGCGCTTCGGCGGCGGCAGGCGGACGCCGAGGCGGGCGCCGGCCAGCGTGATCGGCAGCAGCGCGGTCTTGACGACGTCGCCGGCGCGCTCGCCGTCGGGCAGCGGGATGTCGGCGAGGCCGCCGGTCGCCAGCAGGTGCGGGTCGTCGAGCAGCGCTTCCGGCCGGCTGATGGGCGCGAACGGCAGCCCGGCGCGTTCCATCCGCGAGGTCAGGTCCGCTGCGCTGTGCCAGGCGAGGCGCTCGCGCAGGATCGGAATCAGGCGAGCCCGGTCGAGCACGCGCTCGTTGGTGCTCGCCCAGGCCGGCTCGTCCTTCAGGTCGCCGAGCTCGAGGGCGTCGCAGAACAGCCGCCACTGCGAGTCGCTGACCGCCGCGAGGAAGATCTGCTCGCCGCCGGCCACGGTGAAGACGTCGTAGATCCCCCACGGGCTCACCCGCGCCGGCATCGGCGCCGGCGGCGTGCCGGTGACCGCGTATTGCAGCATGTGCTGGCCCATCAGCAGGACGTTGTTCTCGAACAGCGCCGACTGCACCTCCATGCCGCGCCCGGTGATGCCGCGACGGATCAGCGCCGCCAGCGCGCCGATGGCGCCGAACATGCCGCCCATGATGTCGTTGACACTGGTGCCGGCGCGCAGCGGGTCACCCGGCCGGCCGGTCATGTAGGCCAGGCCACCCATCATCTGCACGACCTCGTCGAGCGCAGTGCGATGTTCGTAGGGCCCCGGCAGGAAGCCCTTGTGGCTGACATGGATGAGGCGCGGGTTCGCTGCCGACAGGCTGGCGAAATCGAGTCCGTACTTCGCCATCGTGCCAGGTTTGAAGTTCTCGATGACGATGTCGGCGCCCTGCGCCAGGCGGCGTGCCGTCTCGGCGCCGTCGGCATGGTGCAGGTCGATCTCGATGCTCGTCTTGTTGCGGTTGAACATCGGGAAGAAGCCGGCGCCGACGCCGAGCAGGCGGCGTGTGTTCTCG
>JBBSPY010000205.1:0-6164 GCA_038258415.1 Burkholderiales bacterium | reverse complement strand
CGAGGATGTGCGGCGAGAAGACGATGCGCTTGAGATGGGTGTCGTCCTCGCTGATGACGGCGCTGCGGCCGACCTCGCTTCCGGTGCCGGATGTGGTCGGCAGGGCCACGAAGTACGGCACGTCGGCGTCGATCGACCTCACCCGCGGATGGTCGTATGCGTACTCGAGCGCGTCGCCGCCGCGCGTAGCGATCACGCCGACGATCTTGGCGACGTCGAGCGCCGCACCGCCGCCGATGCCGATCACCGCATCGGCGCGGTGCGCGTTGAACGCCGCCGCGCCCGCCATCGCCTGGCTCGCCGTCGGGTTGCCGTGCACGCCAGAGAACACGGCCGGCGCGAGGCCCGCACGCTCGAGGTCGCGGACCAGCTCCGGAACCAGGGGAAGCGCCGCGAGCCGGCGATCGGTGACGATCAGCGGCCGGGCAAGGCCCCGCTCGGCGAGATGCGACCCGGTGCTCCTGCGGGCGCCCGGTCCGAAGTGGATGGCGGTAGGGAACGAGAACCGGGTGATCGTCATGTGGCGGCCGGCAGGGATGGCGAGGCGTCATTCTGAACGACGACCCGGATACGGCGCCCGCTCAGAACATCTTCTGAGGCAGCCACAGGGTGATCTGCGGCACGTAGGTGATGATCATGAGGAAGACGAGCAGGACGAGCGTCCACGGCAGCGCCGCGCGAACCACCTGCGTGATCGACATGCCGGTGATGCCGGCCGTGACGAACAGGTTCAGCCCGATCGGCGGCGTGATCATGCCGATCTCGAGGTTGACGACCATGATGATGCCCAGGTGCACCGGGTCGATGCCGAGCTGGCTGGCGATCGGGAACAGGATCGGCGCCATGATGAGGATGACGCCCGTCGGCTCCATGAACATCCCGGCGACGAGCAGCAGCACGTTGACGACGATCAGGAACTGCCACGGCGCCATGCCCCAGCTGACGATGGTCTGCGCGATCGCCTGCGGGATGCGCTCGGTGGTGAGCACGTGCGCGAACAGCAGCGCGTTGGCGATGATGAACATCAGCATCACCGTGACCTTGCCGGCGTCGAGCAGCACGCGCGGCACCTCCTTCATGCCGATGTCGCGGTAGACGAACACGGCGATGAAGAACGCGTAGACCGCCGCCACCGCGGCAGCCTCGGTCGGCGTGAACACGCCACCGTAGATGCCGCCGAGGATGATGACGATCAGCATCAGGCCCCACAGCGACTGGCGGCCCGCCGTCCAGATGTCGGCGAGCGGTGCGCGCGGCTGCGGCGGGAGTTTCAGCGCCCTCGCCCGCACCCAGATCGCGACCATGAGCATCACGCCGAGCAGCAGTCCCGGGACGACACCGGCCATGAACAGCTTGCCAACCGACGTTTCCGTGGCCGCGCCGTAGACGACCATCACGATCGAAGGTGGAATCAGGATGCCGAGCGTGCCGGCGTTGCAGACCACGCCAGCGGCGAAATTCTGCGGATAGCCCGCCTTGACCATGCCCGCGATGACGATCGAGCCGACCGCCACCACCGTCGCCGGCGACGATCCCGAGACCGCCGCGAACAGCATGCACGCGAGCACCGACGCCATCGCCAGGCCGCCGCGCAGGTGGCCGACGCAGGCGTTGGCGAATCGGATCATCCGCTTGGCCACGCCGCCGGTCGTCATGAACGTGCCGCCGAGAATGAAGAACGGGATCGCCAGCAGCGTGAACTGCTCGGAGGTCTCGTAGAGCTTGAGCGAGAGCGACGCCAGCGAGTCCTGGGCGAAGATCAGGATCGTCAACAGCGACGACAGCCCCAGCGCCACGGCGACCGGCATGCCGAGCACCATGAAGATGAACAGCATCGCGAACAGCGCCGCGGTCGTCATTCCTTGATTTCCCCGAGCGGCCGGTCACGCAACTTGAGCGCGTCCTCGGCCTCGTCGCCCAGGAGCCTGGTCTCCTGGCCGCGCGCGAGTCGAACGAACGCCTGGCCGAAACGCAACGCGAGCAGCGCGAATCCGAGCGGCAACACGACGCGCGGGATCCACTGCTGCACCGGCAGGTCCTGCATGAGGATGCCGACTTCATGCATCTTCTGCGTGTACTGCCAGCCGCCGACCATGACGATCACCGCGTAGACGACGCACAGGGCCGCCGCCACCATGCCGACGGCGCGAGCGCCACCGCGGCCGAGCTGCCTGACGACGGCGTCGATGCCGATGTGCGCGCCGACCCGAACGCCGTACGACATGCCGATGAAGATCAGCCACGCGAACATCACGCCGTTGAGCTCGAGCGCCCAGACGAAGCTGTAGTTGAAGACGTAGCGCGCCACGACCTGCACGAAGGTCAGCAGCGTCATCGCCGCCATCAAAAGGGCGATCAGCCCTTCTTCGAGGTGTTCCAGCCAGCGCATGTCGATCCAAGGGCCCGACGCGCGGGCCCTTGCCACAGGTCGGTTACTTGTTGGACTTGAGCGCCGTGTCGATCAGGTCGCGCCCGATGCCGCCTTCGAACTGCTTCCAGACGGGCTCCATCGTCTTGCGCCATGCGGCGAGGTCTTCCTTGCTGAGCTTCTGGATCTTCGCCTTGTTGGCGTCGATGATCTTCTTCTTCGCATCCTGGTTGATGTCGTCGGCCAGCTTGTTGCCATAGGTGGTGGCTTCGGCCATCGCTTCCGTGAGGCCCTTCTTCACGTCCGCGGGCAACCCGTCCCACCACTTCGCGTTGGTGACGACCATGTAGTCGATGATGCCGTGGTTGGTCTCGGCGATCGTCTTCTGCACTTCGTGGAACTTCTGCGAGTAGATGTTCGACCACGTGTTCTCCTGGCCGTCGACGACACCCGTCTGCAACGCCTGGTAGACCTCGCTGAACGCCATCTTCTGCGGGTTCGCGCCGAGCGCGCGAAACTGCGCCTCGAGCACGTCGGAAGCCTGGATGCGGAACTTCAGTCCCTTCACGTCCTCCGGGCGCTTGAGCTGTTCCTTGTTGGTCGAGAGCTGCTTCATGCCGTTGTGCCAGTAGGCCAGCCCGAGCAGGCCGCGGCTCTTCATCGATTCGAGCAGCGCCTTGCCCTGCGCGCCGGACTGGAAGTGATCGACGGCCTCGATGTCGTCGAACAGGAACGGCAGGTCGAACACCTGGATCTTCTTCGTGTAGCGATCGAATTTCGACAGCGACGGCGCGATGAACTGCACGTCGCCGAGCAGCAGCGCCTCGAGTTCCTTGGCGTCACCGAACAGCTGCGAACTCGGGAACACCTGCACCTGCACCTTGCCGGGCAGCTTGGCCTCAGCGAGTTCCTTGAATTTCAGCGCCGCCTGCCCCTTGGGCGTCTTGTCGGCGACCACATGGCTGAACTTGATGATCATCTGCGCCTGGGCCGCGCCAGCCATGAGGCCGAGCGCCACGACGGCGGCAATTGCAAAACGCTTCATCTCTGACTCCTTCGATGCGGATTCGGCGGGACCCGCGAACGAGCCCCAAACCTGCCGACATTAGCCGAACGCCCGGACACCTGCTATTCGCGTCGACCCGGAGATCGCGCCACCGACGCGAGCGCTCAGATAATCTCGAAGTAGCGCTTCAGTTCCCAGTCGGTCACGCCGTCCTGCCACTGCCGCCATTCCCAGTCCCGGGTCGCGGCGTAGTGGTCGACGAACGCGTCGCCCAGCCAGTCGCGGGCGACGTCGGAGCGCGCGAACACGCGCGTCGTCTCGATCAGGGTGCGCGGCGCGCGCGGAACATCGTCGCCACCCACGTTCGTGCCGGTGATCGGCGGCGCGGTGAGCTTGAGGCCCTTCTCGACGCCGTCGAGCCCGGCCGCGAGCAGCGCTGCCATCGCGAGATAGGGATTGACGTCGGCGCCGGGGCAGCGCGTCTCCAGGCGGGTCGCCTTCGGGCTGCCGGCGATGACGCGAAAGCTTGCCGTGCGGTTGTCGATCCCCCAGGTCGGCTTGACGGGCGCCCAGAAGCCGTCGACCAGCCGCTTGTAGCTGTTGATCGTGGGCCAGAACATCGGCGCGAACTCCATCGCGTGGGCCACCTGTCCGGCGAGGTAGCTCTCGAACAGCGGACTCATCTTCCGCGGCGATGCTTCGTCGTAGAACAGGTTCGCCTTGCCTCCGGCGGCATCCACCAGGCTCTGGTGGATGTGCCCCGAGCAGCCCGGGTATTCGGCGCTCCACTTGGCCATGAAGCTCGGCATGATTCCGAAGCGGGCGGCGATCTCCTTCGCTCCGGTCTTGAAGAGGATCGCCCGGTCTGCCTGCTCGAGGGCCTCGGAGAAGGCCAGTGCGGCCTCGTAGACGCCGGGTCCGGTTTCGGTGTGCAGCGCTTCGAGGGGCACGTTGAACGCCTGCATCTCGTCCATCAGGGCGTTGAGGAACTCGCGCTTGTGGTTCATCCGCAGCAGCGAGTAGCCGAACATGCCCGGCGTGATCGGCGTCGGGCCGACGCCCTTCTTCATGGCCCACGATTGCGGCGTCTCGAGGAAGTTGAACCACTCGAACTCCATCCCGCACATGGCGCGAAAACCGAGCTTCTCGGCACGCGCCAGCACGCGCTTCAACGTCTGGCGAGGGCACAGCGGCGACGGCGTCGTGTTGTCGGCCTCGACGAACTCGCCGAGGAAAAACGGCACGTTGCCGTCCCACGGCACCCTGCGGGCGGTGGAAAGGTCGATGCGGGCGAGCGCGTCGGGGAAACCGTGCTGCCAGCCGGTGAGCGTGGTGTTGTCGTACGTGACGTCGGCCGAGTCCCAGCCGAACACCACGTCGCAAAAGCCGAAGCCGCCGCCTGGCGCCGGCTCTGCCACACCGGTGAACTTGTCGACGTGCAGGTACTTGCCGCGCAGCACCCCGTCGATGTCGCTGACGGCGACCTTGACCTTCTGGCTGCCGCTCTTGCGCACGGCGGCGAGGGCGGGATGTTCGGGTGTGGGCGTCGTCATGGGGCGCAATTGTCCATTTTCGGGGCCCTTCTTCCGGCGACGCCGAGCTCGGCGAGCGCGTCGGTGACCGCATGCACCATGTGCCGCATCTCGTTCGGGCCGATCGCGCCGATGCAGCCGACCCGGAACGTCTCGATCTCGGTCAGCTTGCCTGGGTAGAGGATGAAGCCGCGCGCCTTGACGGCCGCGTAGAACGCCCTGAACTCGTAGCGCGGGTCTGCCGGCGCGAGGAAGGTGACGATCACCGGCGCCTGAACCTCGGGCGCCAGGAAAGGGACGAAGCCGAGCCCGGCCATCCCGTCGATCAGCACGCGGCAGTTCTCGGCATAGCGCGCGCCGCGGGCAGGTTGTCCGCCCTCCTCGACGAACTGCCGCAGCGCCTCGCGCAACGCCGCCTGCACGTGCGTCGGCGGCGTGAAGCGCCATTGCCCCGTCTTCTCCATGTACGCGTGCTGGTCGCACAGGTCCATCGCCAGCGAGTGCGAGTTGCCGGCCGACGCATCGAGCACCGGCTTGCGGATGAAGACGAATCCCATCCCCGGAACGCCTTCGAGGCACTTGCCGCTGGCCGCGACGAGCGCGTCGAAGGTGATCTCGCGAGCGTCGATCGGCAGCGCCGCGAACGAGCTCATGGCGTCGACGATCAGCCCCTTGCCGTGCCGCTCGCAGACATCCGACACCTCGCGCAGCGGGTTGACGACGCCCGTTCCGGTCTCGCAATGGATGAAGCCGACGTGGGTGATGGAGGGGTCGGACTTCAGCTTCGCCTCGAGCTCGTCGACCGACACCGGCTGGTCTTCGGGGTGACCGAGGATCGTCGTCCTGCGGCCCATCAGCGTCGACAGCTTGCCCATGCGCTTGCAGTAGGCGCCGTTGTCGAGCACCAGGACGTGGCCATCGCGCGGCACCACCGTCGCCACCGCCGCCTCGACCGAGAACGTGCCGCTTCCCTGGAGCGGCACGACGACGTGCGTACCCTCGCCGTTCACGATCTTCAGCAGCTCACGCCGCACCTCGGCCGTCATGGCGATGAAGTCGGCGTCCCACGAGCCCCAGTCGCGCAGCATCGCAAGCTTGGTCCGCTGCGTCGTGGTCAGCGGCCCGGGGGTCAGGAGGATGGCGTCGCGGTCCATTCGTTGCATCTCGGTTGAGGTTTTCAGCGCGCAAGCGTTCGCCATGCCTGCGTCCGCCGGTCGACGAAGGCGCCCAGGCCGATGAAGGCGAACGTGACGACGGT
>JBBSPY010000204.1:0-6167 GCA_038258415.1 Burkholderiales bacterium | reverse complement strand
TCAGCCCGAGCGGCGTGGCCGACGGGCTGATGGCGCACCTCGGCATCGGCGCCGGCGCGTTCGGCGCGCTCATCGCCGCGACGCAGCTTGGCTTCATCGCCGGTACGCTCGGCATCGCCGTCAGCGGCGTGGCCGACCGCCACCGCGCGAGCCGCATCTTCGCGATCGGTGGCCTCGTCGGCGCGGCGGCCAACGCCGCGGTCGCGTGGCCCGGTCTCGGCTACGGCGCGACGTGGGGCTTGCGCTTCGTCGTCGGCATGTGCCTGGCGGGCATCTACCCGCTCGGCATGAAGATGATCGTGCAGTGGGTCGGCGCGAGGCCGGCGCTGGCGCTCGCATGGCTCGTCGGCATGCTCACGCTCGGCACGGCGATGCCGCACGCACTGCGCGCCAGCGGCGCCGACTGGCCGTGGCAGCTGGTGCTGGTCGCGTCGTCTGCGCTGGCGCTCGTGGGCGCGGCAGCGGTCGTCGTGCTCGGCGACGGCCCGCACGGCGCCGCGCCGTCGCCTGCTGCCGCGCAGTCGTCCGCCGGCCGCGCCGTCCGCGAGGTGTTCGCCGTGCCGGGCTTTCGCGCATCGGCGTTCGGCTACTTCGGCCACATGTGGGAGTTGTACGCGTTCTGGAGCGTGGTGCCTTGGCTGTGCCGGCCCATCGCGGTCGAGCTCGCTCGGCGCGGCGGCAGGGCCGAGCCGTCTGCCGGCTTCGTCGCGCTGCTCGCCTTCTCGGTGATCGCGGTCGGCGCGCTCGGCTGCGTCGCGGGCGGGCTGGCGAGCCGGCGCCTCGGCAGCGCACGCGTGGCCGCGCTGGCGCTCGCCGGCTCCGGCGCCATGTGCCTGCTCTACCCGCTGATTCCCGTCGCGATGGTGGAGCTGCAGCTCGCCGCGCTGCTCTTCTGGGGCGTGTGCGTCATCGCCGATTCGCCTCAGTTCTCGGCGCTCTCGGCCGGCTATGCGCCGCCGCAGTGGCTCGGCAGCGCGCTGGTGGTGCAGAACGGGATCGGCTTCGCGATCACGGTGGTGAGCATCCTGGCGATGGGCTTCGCGTTGCCGGCATGGGGGACGACGGCGCTGTGGTTGCTTGCACCGGGGCCGTTGCTGGGGCTGGTCGCGATGCGTCCATTGTTCGGGGCAGACGCCGCAGGCCGCTGAAACCGGGTGAGTGACTGACGCGCGACGGGCCGTCCACGCGGGACTCCAGAATGGCCGCATGTCTGCGAAACCCTCCCCCGGCAGACTCGTCTACTCGACCGGGCTCGGCCGCATGTGCCCGGCCTGCCGACACCCGCTCGCGTCGTGCCGGTGCGCGGCTGCTGCAACCCGGCCCTCGGCCGAGGGCGACGGCATCGCCCGGGTGCGCCGCGAGACCGGCGGGCGCGGCGGCAAGACGGTGACGACGGTGGCCGGCCTGCGGCTCGACGACGCGGCGCTGTCGGCGCTATCGAAGCGCCTGAAGGCCTTATGTGGAACGGGTGGCACGGTGAAAGACGGCGTGATCGAACTGCAGGGGGACCACGGCGACGCGGTGGTCGCGCTGCTGACCCGAGACGGCATCCGCAGCAAGCGTGCCGGCGGCTGAAGGCCCGCGAACTAAGATCTGCTTCCAGCCACGAGAAGAGCAGGCAATGCATGCGAGTCCGACTGCTCTACGTCAGCCGCGCGGTCGGTCCGCAGACGACGACCGTGACCGCCTCGATCCTCGCGGCCGCGCAGAAACGGAATGCCGCCGACGGCATTGGCGGTGTGCTCTGCCAGGGCCAGGGGATGTACCTGCAGGTGCTGGAGGGTGAGCGACCCGCCATCAACCGTCTCTATGCCAGGATCGTCACCGACCCCCGGCACGAGGACGTGCAGATGCTGCTGTTCGACGAGATTGCGCAACCTCGGTGTGCCGGCTGGTCGATGGCGCTCGTGAACCTTTCCGACCGCGACCCCATGGTGCGTCTCGGTCATCCGGAATTCGACCCGTACCAGGCGTCTGGCGCCGACGCGATGAAACTGGTGGACGAGCTGCTCGATTCGGGCCGGCCCATCGTCCTCCCCGCGGACTACGCGACGTGATCGCTCACGCCTTCAGATCGAACTCCACGTGCACGAAGTCGCCGCGATAGGTGACCTCGCCGAGATACACCACCCGCCGCTTCGTACCCGTGAACACGCGCCTCACCTCCGCGACAGGCGCGTTCACCGCGATGCCGAGGTGCCGGGCCACCTCGAGGTCGGCAGTGCCGATGGTCAGCACCTGGCGTGCCGTGGCGATCTTCAGGCCGGTCATCGTCGTCAGCAGCGGGATCACCGTCTCGCGCCGGAAGCGCGTGGGGTGGCGGGCGAACACGTCGGCATCCAGCCAGATGCCGATCACGCAATACGGGCGGCCCTCCAGCGCATGGATGCGGCGCATGTACACGTAGCGCTCGGCCGGCACGCCGTCTTCTGGCGTGAGCAGCGGCATGCGCGCCGTCGACTCGTCGATGTTGAGGATGGTGGGGTGCGTGTCGCGGTAGACGTCGGCGAGGTTCTTCAGCGACGTCTCGACGCGCAGCCACCGGTCGCTGTGCGGCGTGCCCGTCACGAAGGTGCCGCGGCCGCGCTGGGGTGAGACGAGGCCGTCGCGCGCGAGCTGGTCGATCGCCTGGCGCACCGTCACGCGCGCCACCTCGAATTCGGCCACGAGCTGTTCGAGCGAGGGCAGCTTCTCGCCCTGTTTCCACAGGCCCTTGCCGATGCGCTGCCGGAACAGCTCGGCGAGCTGAACGTACAGCGGAACCTGCGCGTTGTCGAGGATCACGCCGCCTGCGCCTGGCGAACCGAGGGCATCGTCGGGCTGGCGCCCGCGGCGTCTTCCATCACGAGCGCTGCGCCCTTTTCGCCGATGAGGATCGCCGCGGCGTTGGTGTTGGTCGACACCAGGCGCGGCATCGCCGACGCGTCGATCACGCGCAGCCGCTCGACGCCGCGCACGCGGAGGCGCTCGTCGAGCACCGAGCGCGCGTCGCCGCCCATGCGGCAGGTGCTGGTCGGGTGGAACACCGTGCCGCCCTTGGCGCGCGCGAACTGCTCGAGCGCGGCCGGTGTGGCGACGGCGTGGCCCGGCAGGTGTTCCTCACCGGTGACGAGGCCGCGAAACGCGGGCTGCGCGTAGATGTCCCGCAGCATCTCGAGGCCGGCCACGAGCACCTTCGCATCGAGCGGACGGGTGAGGTAGCCGGCGCGGATGCGCGGCAGCGCGAACGGATCGGCGCTCGCGATTTCGACCGAGCCGGTCGATTCCGGCCGGCACTGCGCCGCAGATGCCGAGAAGCCGGAGAAGCGATGCAGCGGTTCGCCCGGTTTGTCGACCGAGAGCGGCATGACGTTGAAGAGCACATCGGCTCGGCCGCCGGTGGCATGCTTCGACGCGACGAGCCCTCCCACCTGGCCGGCGCCGACGGTGAGCGGCCCGCGCTGGCCGAACAGCCACTGCGCGCCCATCTGCGCGAGCTTCACCGGGTTGCGCACGTCGTCGTTGAGCGAGCGCTTCTCCTTCAGCTTGACGATGACGCGGGCCTGGTAGTGGTCCTGCAGGTTCTGCCCGACATCGGGCGCATCGACGACGACGTCGACGCCGTTGCGCGCGAGCAGCGCCTGGGGGCCGACGCCGGAGAGCTGCAGCAGCTGCGGCGATTGCAATGTTCCGGCACACAGGATCACCTCGCGGTCGGCGACGATGCGACGCACCTCACCGCGTGCGCCGTGCTCCCCTGTGGACGCGACCTCGATGCCGACCGCGCGGCCACGCTCGACGACGACACGGGTCACTCGGGCGTCGGTCATCAGCGTGAGATTGGGGCGCGCCTTCACGGCCGGAGAGAGGAAGGCGGTCGCGGCATCGCAGCGCCAGTGGCCGGAGAGCGTGAGCTGGTAGCGGCCGAGGCCGTCGCTCACGGCGCCGTTGAAGTCGGTGGTAGAGGGAAAGCCGGCCTCGGCGCCGGCGGTGAGCCACGCCTCGCAATACGGGTGGTCGTTGCGCAGGTCCGAGACGCCGAGCTCGCCGCTCGCGCCGTGGAACTCGCTCGCGCCGCCCTGGTACCGCTCGGAGCGCTTGAAGTACGGCAGCACCTCGCGGTAGCCCCAGCCGTGCGCGCCGTGCCGGGCAGCCCAGTCGTCGAAGTCGGCGTGCTGGCCACGGATGTAGAGCAGGCCGTTGATGACGCTCGACCCGCCGAGCGCCTTGCCGCGCGGCCAGCCGATCGCGCGGTTGCCGGTGCTCGCCTCGGGCTCGAGCGGAACTTGCCAAGAGAAGCGCGGGTCGTAGATCGAGCGGAAGTAGCCGACGGGGAGGCGCAGCCAGAAGTGCCGGGTGGCGCGCCCCGCTTCCACCACCAGGACCCGGCACGACGGGTCGGCCGACAGGCGGTTCGCGAGCACGCAGCCCGCCGAGCCGCCGCCGACGACGATGTAGTCGAAGCCGGCGGCGCTCGACATCAGGCTTTTACGGTCTGCATGTAGAGCTGCGGATCGAAGTACGTCGACGCCGGCACCGGGTTGGCGATGTTTCCGGCCACGGCGAAGAAGTCGGTGACCTGCTGCAGCCACTTCGTCACCGTCCCGTCCGCATAGCGCGTGCGCCAATCGGCCGAGGTGTAGTACTTCGAGAACGACATCGACTCCTTGAAGTCGGCGAGCGGCACTGCCTTGTAGTGGGCCTTCTGCAGCTGCTCGGCGGCACCGCCGAAGTCGGCGACCATCTTGTCGTTCGTCTCGACCCAGGCGGCGATCAGCTTGGCGAGCGTCGGCTTGTTGGCGTCGAAGTAGTCGTTGCGCGCGGCCCAGCCGCCCATGATCGCGGCCTGCGGGAAAAAGGCCGAGGCGTCGACGAGCTTGCGCGCGTTGGGCACCTGCTTCTTCACCGTCTGGTCGAAGGGCACCCACAGCGCCACCGCGGGAACGGCGCCCGAGACGAACGACGTCACCGCCTCGGCCATGCGCTGGTTGACGATCTGCACGTCCTTCGCCGGATCGAGCTTGGCCGAGCGCAGCGCCCGGTCGAGAAAGACGTGCGCCGTCGTGCCGGTGGTCGTCGAGATCTGCTTGCCCTTTAGGTCGGCCAGCGTCTTGACGGAATCGTCGCGCACCCAGAGCTGCGCGGTCGCGTACTCGATGTCGTTGACGAGGAAGACCTTGCCCTGGCCGCGTGCGGGAAAGTTGGAGACGACAGCTCCGGTCGACAGCACGTCGAGGCTGCCGCCGATCATGGCCTGGAACAGCTCGAGGCCGGTGGTGAAGAGGCGCAGTTCGAGCTCGAGCCCGTGCTTCGCCCACGCGCCCCATTCCTGGCCGAGGAAGATCTGCCCGTCGACGGCGGGCGTGTGCAGATAGCCGACGCGCACCTTCGTCTTCGCCTGCGCGAAGGCGTGCGGCGCGAAGCCGGGAACGGCCGCGACGGCGGCGGCCGACGCGGCGGCGCGAAGAACAGTGCGGCGGGGGATGCGGCGATCGGTGGTCATGGTGTCGTCTCCTTGAATGTGTTGGCGGGGTCAGTCGGAAAGGCGCACGGCTTGCCGGGCCTGCGCTTCGTACTCTTCCATCACGAGGGCGCGGATCTCGGCCCGCAGTTGCGCGAAACGCGGGTCCTCGTGCACGCGCTCGTCGCGCGGGTAGTCGAAGGGCACGTCGATGACGGTGCGCACCTTCGCGGGCCGCGCCGTCACGACGACGATGCGCGACGAGAGGTAGATCGCCTCGTCGACCGAGTGCGTGATGAGCAGCACCGTCTTGCCTTCGGCGGCGAGCACCTGCAGCAGCAGGTCCTGCATGGCGCTGCGCGTCTGCGCGTCGAGCGCGCCGAAGGGCTCGTCCATCAGCAGGAATTCGGGCTTGACGGCGTAGGCGCGGGCAATCGCCAGGCGCTGCCGCATGCCACCCGAGAGGTGCTTGGGAAAATGGTCGGCGAAATCGGTGAGCCCCATCAGGCCCATGTAGCGGTCGACGATGGCCCGCTTGTCGCCGGCGTGGGCGCGGTTGGCCGACAGGCCGAGCCCGAAGCCGATGTTGTCGCGCACGCTCAGCCACGGGAAGACGCCGTACTCCTGGAAGATCACGCCGCGGTCGGGGCCCGGGCCCGTGACGGGCGCGCCGTCGAGCAGCACCGAGCCGCGCGTGGGCTGCACGAAGCCGCCGACGATGTTCATC
>JBBSPY010000203.1:0-6180 GCA_038258415.1 Burkholderiales bacterium | reverse complement strand
TGTCGCGGATCACGCGCTCGGAGTCCGGGCCTTCGGGCACCGACTCGACGAACGAAGTCTGGATCTTGTCGCCGAACTCCTTCTCGAGCGCCTTGCGCGAGTTGTCGTGCGCGAAGGTCCAGCCTCCGTCGCCGACCGAGCCGACGTAGGCGAAGGCGATCTTCAGCGGGCCACTGGCCGATGTGGCCGGCGACGACGCCGATGCGGTGATCGTCGTCGTGGTCGTCGTGGCAGCCGGCGTCGACGTCGTCGTGGTCGTCGTCTCCTCCTTCTTGCTGCACGCCGACAGGCCTGCGATGGCGGCCAGCGTGCCGAGGCCGGCGAGCCGGACGAACGATCGTTTCGAGAGCGTCATGGGGTGGATCCTCCGATGGGTGATGGCGATTATCCGGGGTGGAAAGGCTTGCCGATCGAAGCCGGCATGTTGACGCGGATGAAGGCGGCATTTCGCGAGATGAGCACCAGCACCACGATCGTCGCGAGGTAGGGCAGCATGGTGAGGAACTGGCTCGCGATCTGCACGCCTTCGCCCTGCAAGGCGAACTGCAGCATCGTCACCCCGCCGAAGAGATAGGCGCCGAGCAGCACGCGCGCCGGCCGCCAGGTCGCGAAGGTGGTCAGCGCGAGGGCGATCCAGCCCTTGCCGGCGACCATGCCCTCGACCCACAGATGCGTGTAGACGACCGACACGTAAGCGCCCGAGATGCCGCACAGCGCCCCGCCGACGACGACCGCCGCGAGCCGGATGCGGCGCACCGGATAGCCGAGTGCGTGCGCCGATTCGGGCGACTCGCCGACCGCTCGCAGGACAAGACCGGCGCGCGAACGGTAGAGGAACCAGGCGATCGCGGCGGTCAGCGCGATCGCGAGATAGACGAGCGGGTGCTGGCGAAAGAACGCCGGACCGAGGAGCGGAATGTCCGACAGCCAGGGAATGGCGTGCGATGCCTGCTCGCCGAGCTTTTCCTGCGTGTAGCGGATGCCGACGAATGCGGAGAAGCCGGCGCCGAACAGGCTGAGCGCCAGGCCCGTCGCGTACTGATTGGTGTTGAGCCAGATGACGAGCACACCGAACGCGGCCGCGAGCACCGCGCCGGCCACCGCGCCGGCGGCGAACGCGACCGTCTCGCTGCCGGTATGCACGGCGGCCGCAAAGCCAGCGACGGCCGCGACCAGCATCAACCCCTCGGCGCCGAGGTTGACGATGCCGGCGCGCTCGTTGATGAGCAGCCCGAGCGCGGCGAACGCGAGCACGGTGCCGGCGTTGAGCGTGGCGGCGACCAGCAGTGCGACTTGTTCCATCAGGCGCCACTCCGCGCGGGCAATTCGACCGGGTTCACCACCGGGGCTTCGTCGGCCGGAGGTCGCGGCGGATCGACACGCCGGCCTCGACCGATCCGAATGCGGTAGACGATCAGCGTGTCGCACGCCAGCAGCGAGAACAGCAGCAGCCCCTGGAACACACCGGTGAGCGACTTCGGCAATCCGAGCCGCGACTGAGCGAGCTCGCCGCCGATGTAGAACATGCTCATCAGGATCGCCGAGAAGACGATGCCGAGCGGATGCAGCCGACCGACGAAGGCGACGATGATCGCGGCGAAGCCGTAGCCCGCCGGCACGTGCGGCGTGAGCTGGCCGAGCGGCCCGGCGACCTCGAGACCCCCGGCGAGGCCGGCCATCCCGCCAGACAGCAACAGCGCCGTCCACAGCGCCTTGCGCGACGAGAAGCCGGCGTAGCGCGCCGCCATCGGCGCGAGGCCGCCGACCTGGAGCTGGAAGCCGGCGTAGGTCCGAAACAGAAACACCCAGAAGGCGCCCGCCGCCACGAGCGACAGGATCGATCCGACGTTGACCCGCGAGCCCGCGAACAGGCGCGGCACCTGCGTCGACTTGAGAAACGTGATGGTCTGCGGGAAGTTGTAGCCCGCCGGGTCCTTCCACGGTCCGTAGACGAGCCAGTTCAGCAGCTGTTCGGCGACGTAGACGAGCATCAGGCTGACCAGGATCTCGTTGGCGTTGAAGCGGTCGCGCAGGAGCGCCACGATGGCGGCCCAGCACATGCCGCCGACCATGCCGGCGAGAAGGACCGGGACGAAGAACCAGCCGCCGGTCGTGGCCGTCGCCTGCATGGCGACGCCGCTGGAGAAGATCGCACCGACCACGAACTGTCCTTCGGCGCCGATGTTCCAGACGTTGGAGCGGAAGCACACCGCTAGACCGAGCGCGACCAGCAGCAGCGGCGTCGCCTTCAACGCGAGTTCGGACAGCTGATAGACGCCGTTGAGCGGCTCGAAGAAAAAGACGGCGAGGCCGCGCAGCGGGTCCTTGCCGAGCAGCGCGAACAGCACGGCGCCGACGACGACGGTGATCGCCAGGGCGATCAGCGGCGACGCGACCGACATCGCGCGCGACGGCTCGGGGCGTGCCTCGAGCTTGATCATGCCGGCATCGCCGCGGGTGCAGCGGCAGGCCACAGCCCGCTCATCCACTCGCCGATCGTCGCCACGCTCGCGTCGGCCGTCGCCACGCTCGGCGAGACGCGGCCGCGGGCGATGACGACGAGCCGATCGCAGATCTCGAACAGCTCGTCGAGCTCCTCGCTGACGACGAGAACCGCGCAGCCGGCGTCGCGCAGCGCGAGCAATTCGCCCCGGATCTGCGCCGCGGCGCCGACGTCGACGCCCCACGTCGGTTGCGACACGATGAGCAGCTTCGGATCGGCGTCGATCTCGCGGCCGACGATGAACTTCTGC
Source organism: Burkholderiales bacterium (assembly GCA_038258415.1). Lineage (GTDB taxonomy): Bacteria > Pseudomonadota > Gammaproteobacteria > Burkholderiales > Burkholderiaceae_C > Schlegelella_A. Next base: position 3,427 of record JBBSPY010000203.1, on the reverse strand, counting down.
AGGTTGCCGCCGGAAAGGCTTTTCGCCGCGGATCCCGGGCCGCCTGCCTTGACATGGAAACGGCGGATCAGCGAGGCGGCGAGCGAGGCCACCTCGCCGACGCGGATCCAGCCGCCGGCGGCGACGCTTCGGGTTCTCGTGAGCAGCGTGTTCTGCGCCAGCGACAGCGTCGGCACGGCGCCGCGTCCGAGCCGCTCCTCGGGAACGAAGTGCAGGCCGCCGGAACGGCGGGCGCGTGGCGACGCACGCGCGATGTCGGCATCGAACAAGCGGATCGAGCCGGCGGCGGCGCGCGGATCCTCGCCCGAGATCGCCGCCATCAGCTCCTGCTGGCCGTTGCCGGAGACGCCCGCCACGCCCACCACCTCGCCGGCCCGGACATCGAACGACACGCGCTCGAGCGAGGTGCCGAACGGGTCACCGCGTTCCATGCTGAGTTCGCGCACCTGCAGCACGACGGCGCCGGCGCGCGAGTCGCGATGCACCAGCTCCGGCGGCTCGGCGCCGATCATGAGCCGCGACAGGCTGGCGTTGGTTTCCTTCGTCGGGTCGACCTCGCCAGTGACCTTGCCGCCGCGCAGCACCGTGCAGTGGTGGCACAGCGCCCGGATCTCGTCGAGCTTGTGCGAGATGTAGAGGATGGAGCAGCCTTCGGCGGCGAGCTTGCGCAGCGTGACGAACAGCGTCTGCACCGCCTGCGGCGTGAGCACCGACGTCGGCTCGTCGAGGATCAGCAGCTTCGGCGACGTCATCAGCGCGCGGACGATCTCGACCCGCTGCCGCTCGCCGACCGACAGCGTGTGCACCGGCCGCGCCGGGTCGACGTCGAGCCCGTACTCGGCAGCGACCCTGGCGATGCGGGAGGTCACCTCGGCGAGCGAGAGCGACCGATCGAGGCCGAGCCAGACGTTCTCGGCGGCGGTCAGCGTGTCGAACAGGCTGAAGTGCTGGTAGACCATGCTGATGCCGAGCGCGCGCGCCGCGGCCGGCGAGCCGATCTCGACGCGCTTGCCGTCCCAGCGGATCTCGCCCTCGTCGGGCTTCGTCGCGCCGTAGATGATCTTCATCAGCGTCGACTTGCCGGCGCCGTTCTCGCCGAGCACGGCATGGATCTGCCCGGGCTCGACGCGCAGCGACACGCGGTCGTTCGCGCGCACCGCGGGGTACTGCTTGCTGATGCCGGAAAGCTCGAGGCGGAGCATGGTCAGGCGGTGAGGTCGGCGTTCAGGGCGATGACAGGGGCGCTGGCGCCGCGACGATAGCGCTCGCGGCCGGCGACAAAGGCAGCGACGAGGTTGCGGTCGTCGGCCAGCGTCATCCAGGCGAACGCGCGTTCATGCAAGCCGCGGGCCACCGCGTCGCGCCGGCCGGCGACCGGGCCCGACGCCCAGTCCCAGGCGCACACGTCGGCCGTCGTCCCCGTATCGAACGACCCGATCTCGGCGTCGAGACCGAGCGCGCTGGCAGCGCCGCGCGTTGCCGCGTGCAGCGCGGTCCACGCGGTGAGCCGTTCGCCCGCGAGTGCCTGCACCTTGTAGGCCTCGGCCATGTTGCGCTGCATCGACAACGTGGTGCCGCCGCCGACGTCACTCGCCATCGACACGTGCACGCCGGCCGCCGCGGCGGCGCGCCACGCAAACAGGCCGCTGCCGAGGAACAGGTTCGACGACGGCGAGTGCGCGATCTGAGCGCCGGCGCCGGCGATCGCGGCGCGGTCGGCGTCGTCGAGCCAGACGCCGTGCGCGAACACGCTGCGCCGGTGCAGCAGGCCGGCGCGGGCGTAGACGTCGAGGTAGCTGCGCGCCTCGGGGAACAGCTCGTGCACCCAGTCGACCTCGGCGCGGTCCTCGGCCAGGTGCGTCTGCATGAACAGGGTCGGGTCGTCGCGGCAGAAGCGACCCGCCATCGCCAGCTGCTCCGGCGTGCTCGTCGGCGCGAAGCGGATCGTCAGCGCATAGGCGAGCCGGCCGCGGCCGTGCCAGCGCTCGATCAGCTCCGTCGTCGCGCGCTCCGCGCTCGGCACGTCGGCGTCGACCAGGTCGGACGGCGCGTTCCGGTCCATCAGCACCTTGCCGGAGACGACGCGCATGCCGCGCGCCTCGGCAGCGCCGAACAGCGCATCGACCGACGATGCGTGCACCGTCGGGAAGACGACCGCCGAGGTCGTGCCGTGGGCGAGGAGAGCGTCGAGGAAGAGCGCTGCGGTGGTCTGGCCGTGCGCCACGTCGGCGTGGCGGGCCTCGGCGGGGAAGGTGTGCGTCGTCAGCCAGTCGAGCAGCTCGGTGCCGTAGCTGGCGATGACGTCGAGCTGCGGGCTGTGAACGTGCGTGTCGATGAAGCCCGGCATGACGAGGCGGCCGGCGTGGTCGATGCGGGCCCAGGCCTCGCCCGGCGCCTCGGCCGTCACGCCAGCGACCCGCCCGGCGTCGTCGACGAGGAGCCAGTGGTCCGGGCGGAAGCGCACCGCCGAAGACGCCGTGTCGCCCCAGGCCGGCGCCGACGCGAAGTCGAGCAGGTCGCCGTGGATCGCGGTTCCGCTCACCCGCCCTTCTCCACCGCCGCCCGCTGAGGCGTCAACCCTCGTGCCGCCTCGCGCACCTGCTCGCGCAGCCATTTCGCGACCGGCGAGGCATGCGTCACGTCGTGCCAGAGCTGGTAGTACGCGAGCGGCGGGAACGGCAGCGGGCAGCGGATCGTCTTGACGCCCAGCACGCCTTCGTATCTCGAGCAGAAGAGCCGTCCGGTCGTGAGGACGAGGCGACTGCGCGCGACCATGAGCGGGATCAGGCTGAAGTGCGCGCTCTTCACCGCGATGTTGCGCCGCGCGCCGAGCGAGGCGAGGTGATCGTCGACGAAGCCCGGCGCACCGGCATGGAACGGCATCGGCGCGACATGCTCGGCAGCGAGGTAGCGCTCGGCCGACCAGCGTCCGCGGGTGGCGGGGTGGTCGTCGGCAACGAGGCACACCACCTCGTCGGCGATCAGCCTGCCGAGGTGCAGCTCCGCTGGCGGCGACAGCCAGTTGCCGACGACGAGGTCGACCTCGGCCGAGGCGAGCTTCTCCCGGTAGTCGTATTCGGCGGACAGCGGCAGCAGCTCGAGGCGCACGCCGGGCGCGTCGCGCTGGATGCCGGCAACCAGCGCCGGCAGGAACTGCGGGTCGAGGTAGTCGCTCGCGGCCACCCGCAGCGTCGCGTCGCTGGTGGCCGGCTCGAAGCTGCGATGCTGCGCCCGTGCGCCGAACAGCCGCTCCGCCTCTCGCAACACGGTGGCGGCCGGGTCCAGGAGTTGCAAGGCCGTGTCGGTCGGCGTCATGGCGTTGCCGGCACGCACGAGCAGCGGGTCGCCCGTGAGGCGACGCAGCCGGGCCAGCTGCGCGCTCACCGCCGGCTGGGTGCTGCCGAGGCGCAGGGCTGCACGCGAAACG
>JBBSPY010000202.1:0-6207 GCA_038258415.1 Burkholderiales bacterium | reverse complement strand
GCGGTCGATCGCCCGCCCGCGCGTCAGCGACTTGAGCTGCTCGTAGGGGTTGTCGATGCCGTGGCGCCGCATCACGGTCTGCACGGGCTCGGCTAGCACCTCCCACGCCGCGTCGAGGTCGGCGTCGATCGCGGCGGCGTTCACGCCGACCTTGCCCATGCCGCGTGCGAGCGATTCGCAGGCGAGCAGCATGTGGCCGAGTGCAACGCCCATGTTGCGCAGCACGGTGCTGTCGGTGAGATCGCGCTGAAAGCGCGAGACCGGCAGCTTTCCGGCCATGTGCGAGAAGAGCGCGTCGGCGATGCCGAGGTTGCCTTCGGCGTTCTCGAAGTCGATGGGGTTGACCTTGTGCGGCATCGTGCTGGAGCCGACCTCGCCGGCGACCGCCTGCTGCGTGAAGTAGCCGAGGCTGATGTAGCCCCAGGCATCGCGGCACCAGTCGACGAGCACCGTGTCGCAGCGCTTGCACGCGTCGAACAGCTCGGCGATCGCATCGTGCGGCTCGATCTGAGTCGTGTGCGCGTTGAAGGCCAGGCCGAGGCGATCCTCCACGACGCGCTTCGCGAGCGCCTCCCAGTCGACATCGGGGTAGGCCGCGAGGTGCGCGTTGTAGTTGCCGACGGCACCGTTCATCTTCGCCAGCAGGACGACCCGGGCGATGCCGTCGCGGGCCCGCCTGAGCCGCACGGCGACGTTGCCGATCTCCTTGCCGAGCGTCGTCGGCGTCGCCGTCTGGCCGTGGGTGCGGGCGAGCATGGGCTGCGCCGCATGGCGGCGGGCGAGCTGGGCCATCGTCGCGACGAGGCCGTCGAGCGCCGGGAGCAGCACGTCCCGGCGCGCTCCCTCGAGCATCAGTGCATGGCTCGTGTTGTTGATGTCTTCGCTGGTGCAGGCGAAGTGGAGGAAGCCGCGCAGCTTCCCGAGCACGGCGTTCGACGCCGTCTTCTCGCCGAGCCAGTACTCGACGGCCTTGACGTCGTGGTTGGTGGTCCGCTCGATCGCCTTGATGGCGTCGGCATCGGTCTCGGAGAAGGCATCGGCGAGGCGCGTCAGCTCGTCGCGCGCGAATGCGTCGATCGGCGGCATGTCGGGCAGGCCGGCCTCGCCGAGCGCCAGCAGCCATTCGATCTCGACCCGGACCCGGCAACGGATGAGGCCGTACTCCGACAGCCACGGCCGCAGCGATTCGACCTTGCCCGCATAGCGCCCGTCGAGCGGCGAGAGGGCGACGAGCGGCGACGGGTTCATGCGCTCGCCATTATCGGGCCGACCCTAGAATGAAATCGAGGAGACGGCTCATCGCGCATCGAGCCGAAAGAAGAACACATGAAACTGATCGGCTCGCCGGGCAGCCCGTACGTGCGCAAGGTGCGCATCGTCCTGGCCGAGAAGAAGATCGACTACCGCTTCGAGTCAGAAGACGTGTGGAACAGCGACGCCATCCTGGCCTCCAACCCGCTCGGCAAGGTGCCGTGCCTGGTGATGGACGGCGGCGAGGCGCTGTTCGATTCGCGCGTCATCGTCGAGTACCTCGACACCCGTTCGCCGCTGGCCCGTCTGATTCCCGAGCCCAACCGTGAACGCATCGAGGTCCGCACCTGGGAAGCGCTCGCCGACGGCGTCTGCGACGCCGCGATCCTCGCCCGCCTCGAAGCAACGTGGCCGCAGCGCACCGCCGAGCAACGCTCGCAGCCGTGGATCGACCGGCAGATGAAGAAGATCGACGCGTCGCTCGAGGCGATCTCGACCGGTGTGGCCGACAAGCCCTGGTGCACCGGCGCCCACATGACGCTCGCCGACATCGCGGTCGGCTGCGCGCTCGGCTATCTCGCCTTCCGATTTCCGCAGATCGGCTGGCGCGACAGGCATGCCAACCTAGGCCGCCTCGCCAACAAGCTCAACGCGCGGCAGAGTTTCGTCGACACGGCGCCCGCGGCGGGGTAATCCCGGCGCGCCCGGCGTGCGAGGTCACGGCGTGATGGCCGTGGTGGTTCGCACCGGCTCGCTCAGCTTCTTTGGCGACGGCGCCTGGGGCGGCGCGACCGCATCCGGCGAGGTGGCCGTCGTGTGGCCCCCCGGTCTGGCCGTGAAGCTCGCGCTGGTCGACATCGGCCAGTAGGTCCGGAACACCTGCAGCGGCAGTTCGTCGCCGAGCAGCTCTCCTGGCTTGATGAACGGCAGCAGGTTGGCGAGCAGCTTCACGCCCTGCTCGGAATGACGCCGCACGATGTGCGACGCGGTGAGCTCGGCCGGACTCTTCAGGCCGGCCGCCTGAACCAGCTCCTTCAGCGCCATCAGCGTGTTCTGGTGGAAGCGGAAGACACGGTCACCCTTGCTCGTCGGGTCGAGCCCCTTCTGGCGCTCGGCGTCCTGTGTCGTCACGCCCGTCGGGCAGTTGCCGGTGTGGCACGTCTGCGCCTGGATGCAGCCGAGCGCGAACATGAAGCCACGGCCGGCGTTGCACCAGTCGGCGCCGAGCGCGAGCATGCGCGCGATGTCGAAGGCGCTCACCACCTTGCCCGCGGCGCCGACTCGGATCCGGTCGCGCAAATTCAGGCCGACGAGCGTGTTGTGGACGAGCAGCAACCCCTCCTGCACTGGCGCGCCGACGTGGTCGGTGAACTCGAGCGGCGCGGCGCCGGTGCCGCCCTCGGCACCGTCGACGACGATGAAGTCGGGAACGATGCCGGTCTCGTGCATCGCCTTGGCGATGCCGAACCACTCCCACGGGTGGCCGATGCAGAGCTTGATGCCGGTCGGCTTGCCGCCGGAGAGCTCGCGAAGTCGCTCGATGAACCGCATCATCTCGAGCGGCGTCGAGAAGGCGCTGTGCGCCGCTGGCGAGATGCAGTCGACCCACGGCATCACGCCTCGCGCCGCGGCGATCTCGATGGTCACCTTCGGTCCGGGCAGCACACCGCCGTGGCCCGGCTTGGCGCCTTGCGAGAGCTTGAGCTCGATCAGCCTGACCTGCGGGTCGCAGGCGTTGGCGGCGAAGCGCTCCTCGGAGAAGGAGCCGTCGGGGTTGCAGCAGCCGAAGTAGCCCGAGCCGATCTCCCAGATCAGGTCGCCGCCGTGCTCGCGGTGGTAGCGGCTGATCGAGCCCTCGCCGGTGTCGTGGGCGAAGCCTCCCTTCTTCGCGCCGGCGTTCAGCGCCAGGATGGCGTTGGCCGAGAGCGCGCCGAAGCTCATCGCCGAGATGTTGTAGATGCTCGCGCTGTAGGGCTGGGAGCGGCCCTCACCGATGACGACCCGGAAGTCGTGCGACTCGATTTCAGTCGGCGCGATCGAGTGGTTGATCCACTCGTAGCCGATCGCGCCGACGTTCATCTGCGTGCCGAAGGGTCGCTTGTCGGAGTCGCCCTTGGCGCGCTGGTAGACGAGCGAGCGCTGCTGGCGCGAGAAGGGAAAGGCCTCGTTGTCGCCCTCGATGAAGTACTGGCGGATCTCGGGCCGGATGAACTCGAAGAAAAAGCGCAGGTGGCCGATCAGCGGGTAGTTGCGCAACACCGAGTGGCGCTGCTGGACGACGTCGCGCACGCCGACGAGTACGAGGAAGAGGAACACCAGCGCAATCCAGCCCGGCATGCCGAAGCGCGCCCACGCCAGCGTGAAACCCGCCAGCGCCACCATGCACAGCACCCACACCGCATAGCGGATGGGAACCATCTCATCGAGCCGGTTCGCCCACGGAAACATCGAGGTACCCCTTGCTGCGAAGCCCGGCGATGGTAGACGCGGCAGCGGCGGGCGGGGCATCTTCGCGCGTGGCGAATGCCTCAGAAGATCGACAGGCCGGTGCGCGTCGCGAACAGTTCGAGCGCAGCGCTGCCGAGCACCGAGTTGCCGCTGGCATCGACCGCGGGCGACCAGACTGCGAGGGTGAGCCGGTCGGGCACGACCGCGACGATGCCGCCGCCGACGCCGCTCTTGCACGGCAGGCCGATCCGATAGGCGAACTCGCCGGCGGCATCGTAGGTGCCGCAGGTGAGCATGAGCGCGTTGATGCGCCGCGCCTGCCGCTCGCTCACGACCGCCGGATGGCCGGCGACGGGATGCGCGCCGTCGCGGCACAGGAATCCCGCCGCGCGCGCAAGCTGGCGGCAGCTCATCGCCACCGAGCACTGATGGAAGTAGAGGTCGAGCACGTCGGCAACCGGATGGTCGATGCGGCCGAAGCTCTTCATGAAGTTGGCGAGCGCGATGTTGCGAAAGCCAGTGGCCGCTTCCGACGCGGCGACTTCGTCGTCGAAGGCCACCGGCTCGCCGCACAGGTCTGACAGCATCGCCAGCAGCTTCACCTTGGCATCAGGCTCGTCGAGCAGCCGGTCGGCCACGGCGATCGCGCCGGCGTTGATGAACGGGTTGCGCGGGACGCCGGACTCGCTTTCGAGTTGCACCAGCGAGTTGAACGGGTTGCCCGACGGCTCGCGGTGGATGCGCTCCCAGAGCGCCTCGCCGTGGCGCTGCAGCGCCATCGTCAGCGCGAAGAGCTTTGACACGCTCTGGATCGAGAAGCGCTCGTCGCCGTCGCCGGCGTAAGCCTCCTCGCCGTCGTGCGTCACGAGCGCGATGCCGAAGCGACGCGGGTCGACGCGGGCGAGCGCCGGGATGTACGAGGCGACCGCGCCCTCGGCGCCGAGGCGTGGCGCGAGGGTGCTGACGATCTCGTCAAGGAGCGATTGCAGGTTCACGCGGGCCCGTCCGACGCGGCCTGCGGAAAGCTTCAGGCGAGCGCCGGTTCGGCGAGGGGAGCGGGTGCCGATTCTCGTCCCGCCGGCGCGCCCGGTTTCGATCGGGCGCCGATGCGGCCGGCGACCTCGGCGACACGCTCGCGCATCCAGCGGTGGCCGGCGTCGTGCGCGTGCCGACGATGCCAGACGAGCGACACGTCGATCAGCGGCAGGTCGAGCGGCACCGGCCGGACGACGAGGCCTCCGGCGAGACCGCTGGCGGCGACGAAGCTGAGCGGCAGCACACCGATCAGGTCGCTGTCGTGGACGACGCGCGCCGCCGTCGCGAACTGGTTGACGGTCAGCACGACGCGTCGCTCGCGACCTTGCCTGGCGAGCGATTCGTCGACGAAGCCGCGCGGCCGACCGGCGAAATTCACGCGGACATGCCGCGCCGACGCGTACGCGTCGAGGTCGAGCACCGCGCCCTCGGCGGCGAGCGGATGATCGTGACGCAGCACGCAGACGTATCGGCACCGATAGAGTGGATCAATCGCGAACGGCGCGCCATCGCCCTCGGCCGCGATCGCGACGGAAACGTCCGGGAAGAAGCCGATCGCCGCCTCGGCGACGCCGTGGTCGAGCATCGGCCGGGGGTCGCGGGTGTCGAGGGGCAGCACGCGCATCGACACGGCGCCGGCCTCCGGCAGGGCCGCGACGAGCGACGGCGCGAGAACCGTGGCGGTCGCGTCGGCCATCGCCAGCGCGAAGCTGCGCAGGTCGTGCGACGGATCGAACGAATGGCGCTCGAACGTGCCGCGGAGCTCGTCGATGGCGCCGCGAACGCGCTCCCAGAGCGCGTCCGCCTGCGCTGTCGGCGTCACGCCGGAGGGGCCGGGTACGAACAGGTCGTCCCCGGTGGCGTCGCGCAGGCGCCGGAGCGCGTTGCTCACCGCCGGCTGCGACATCGACAGGCGCACGGCGGCGCGGGTGACGTTGCGCTCCGCCATCACCACGTCGAAGACGCGCAGGAGGTTCAGGTCGAGCGTGCGGAAGTTCACGGTGGCGAGGGGCGAGGACGGCGGGGCATTCGGGACGGTGATGGCCGCATTCCCAGCGTCCATTTCCCCGTCACTAGGGAAAACCCTAGTCTACGGCTTCGGGGCGACCTTTGTCGCCGCCACCCAAGGAGTCCACCATGACCGTGCAATCCAGTCTGCTGTCGCATCGAGACGATCGGCTCGCCTCCGCGTCTGCCGCCCGGGCGGACGCGATCGCGTCCATGCTGGCTGGCGCCCGCCGCTGGTTCGCACGTTGGCAGGCAGCGCGGCTCGAGGCCGCCGTCGTCCGCGACCGCGTTCGTTCCGAGGAAGACATGATGGTGATGGCCCGTCGCTACATGGTGAGCCAGCCGTCGTTCGCCAAGGACCTCATGGCAGCGTGCCAGAACGACCGCGGTCGCCGGACCTCCTGACCCGCGATCCGGGGAGGCGGCTCGTATACTGGCCGCCAGCGCTGATTTATCCGGCTTGCG
>JBBSPY010000201.1:0-6218 GCA_038258415.1 Burkholderiales bacterium | reverse complement strand
ACCCACCGCCACGAACGCGACCCCAACGCCGGCGCCGGCTCGCCCTACTACATGGCGCCCGAGCAGATACGCCGCACGCTGACCGACCGGCGGGCCGACGTGTTCTCGCTCGGCGTCGTCCTGTACGAAATGCTGACGGCGAACAAGCCGTTCACCGGGAGTTCGCTCGAGGCGATCGCCGAGGCGGTCAAGCGGCACGAGCCGCCGCTCGCGAGCAAGGTCGACGCCACGGTCCCTGCCGACCTCGCGAAAATCGTCGCCCGGGCCATGGAAAAGGATCCGGACCAGCGCTTTCGCTCGGCCCGCTCGTTCGCCCGCGAACTTCGGCAGTGGCTCGACGCGCATCCGGCCGGGCTCGATGCCGAGGCGCCGATCGTCGCGGTGCCGGCGCGCCGATGGACAAAGCCGCTCGTGCTCGTCGCCGGGCTGATGCTCGCCGCGGCCGCTGCCGCGGCCGCCGGCGTGGCGACCTGGCGTGCGATACAGCCGCCGGACGCCCCCCCCGCCGCCGCCGTCGCCGTGCCCGTCCGACAGCCGACGGTGCCGGTCGTCGTCCCGCCGGTGGCCGCGGCGGTCGAACCGGCCTCCTCGGCGATGCCCGCCCGGACAGACCCGGCTGCCCCGATGGCCCTCGCCGAGCCGGCGCTGGTCGAGCCGTCGGTCGCGCCCGTCGCGCGCATCGCGGTCACCACGGTCACCGCCGCCACGCCACCTCCCACCGCAACGGCGAAGGAGACCGTCCGCGAGCGTCGCCTGCGCGAAGCGCGCGAGCGCGAAAGCCGCGAGCGCGAGGCCCGGTCGGCGGCGGTCGCCACGATCCCGTCCACCGGCAAGGTCCGGATCGCGATCAGCCCCTGGGGCCTCGTCGAGGTCGACGGTGCGGCTTCCGGCGCGGCGCCACCGCTGACCGAGCTCGTGCTCGCCGAAGGCAGACACCGCATCGTCGTCCGCAATGGCGACTCCACGCCGTTCTCGACCACGGTCGACGTCGTCGCCGGCGAGACGACGTCGCTGCGCTACAAGTTCCCGTGAGCCCTCCCGGCATCCGGCGCCGGTCGCCGTGGCGCGCGCCCGCGCTAGCATCGGCACTGTGTCTCGGCGGCCTCCTCTCAGCCTGCGTGCAGGCGCCGCCGGCGCCCCCGGTCGGCGTCGTCGACGTGGCATCGCGACCTGCCGAACGCTCGCTTCTCGACGGCCTCAAGGCGTATGACGACGCCCAGTACGACGTCGCCCAGACGCGTTTCCGGCAGGCGCTCTCGCTCGGACTCGCCTCGCCGCGCGACCGCGCCGAAGCCCACAAGCGTCTCGCCTTCGTCGCTTGCGCGGCCAACCGGCTCGCCGACTGCGAGGCGGAGTTTCGCGAGGCGCGGCAGGCCGACCCGGCATTCGCCCTCGACCGCACCGAGGCCGGCCACCCGGTGTGGGGCCCGGTCTACCGCAAGGTCGTGCCGACGCCCTGAACCGAAGTCGAGCGGCCGGCCCGCCGGATGACGCACGGGCCCGCGTTCAGCTTGCCGATCCGCGTGTACTGGGAAGACACCGACGCCGCCGGCGTCGTCTTCTACGCCAACTACCTGAAGTTCTTCGAGCGGGCGCGGACCGAGTGGCTGCGCGGGCTCGGCTTCGACCAGGAACGGCTGCGCACCGAGCAGCGCTTCGGCTTCGTCGTCGCCGAGACGCAGGTGCGCTACCTCGCGCCGGCACGGCTCGACGACCTGATCGACGTCAGCGTCGACCTCGTGCGCGCCGGCGCCGCGAGCCTGCGCATCGCCCAGCAGGCGCGCCGGGGCGACGCCCTGCTCGCCGATGGCACCATCCGGGTCGGCTGCGTCGACCTCGGAACTTTCAGGCCGCGCCGCGTCCCTGACGACATCCTCGCCAGGCTCGAACCTCACGATCCCTCGACCATGACTGCTCGCCGATGAACCAGGACTTCTCCATCATCACCCTCGTCACGCAGGCGAGCGCCGTCGTCCAGGTGGTCATGGCCGGGCTGATCGTCGCCTCGCTGGCGAGCTGGACGGTGATCTTCGGCAAGCTGTTCGGCCTGCGGCGCATCCGGGCCGCCAACGAGGACTTCGAGCGCGAGTTCTGGGCCGGTCGCAACCTCAACGACCTGTACACCGACGCGAGCAAGGGTCAGGTCCGATCGCCGATGGAGCGCATCTTCGCCTCGGGCATGCGCGAGTTCTTCAAGCTGCGCGAGAAGCGCGTCGCCGACACCGGCGCCTTGCTCGACGGCGCGCGTCGCGCGATGCGCGCGAGCTTCCAGCGCGAGCTCGACGTGATCGAGTCCAACCTGTCGTTCCTCGCCTCGGTGGGGTCGGTGTCGCCCTACGTCGGCCTGTTCGGGACGGTGTGGGGAATCATGCACGCGTTCATCGGCCTGTCGAACATGGCGCAGGTGACGCTGGCGACGGTCGCCCCCGGCATCGCCGAGGCGCTGGTCGCCACCGCGATCGGCCTGTTCGCCGCGATCCCGGCGGTCATCGCCTACAACCGCTTCGCCCGCGACATCGACCGCATCGCCATCCAGCTCGAGAGCTTCATCGAGGAGTTCTCGAACATCCTCCAGCGCAACGCCACCGCATTGCCCCCCGCCCCTCCGGCAACCCACTGATGCCCGCCGTCAGCCATCGCGGCCGCGGCCGCCGCACGATCAGCGAGATCAACATGGTCCCGTTCATCGACGTCATGCTGGTGCTGCTCATCATCTTCATGGTGACGGCGCCGCTCATCACGACCGGCGTGGTCGACCTGCCGAGCGTCGGCAAGTCGGCGCAGCGGCCGGCGAAGTTCGTCGAGCTCGTCGTCGCGGCCGACGGTGCGATGCGGCTGCGTGTCGACGGCAAGGAGGTCTCGCGCGCCACCACCACCGACCTCGCCGCGCGTGTCGCCGAGGCGCAGGGCGGCGATGCCTCTGCGCCCGTCGTGATCTCGGGCGACAAGGCGGTGAAGTACGAGAACATCGTCAAGGCCATGGACGTGCTGCAACGCGCCGGGGTCCAGAGGGTCGGGCTCTCGGTGAAGACGACCGGCGCGCCATGAGCACGGCCTCCCTCGACCCATCGCGCGACCTGTTCGCGCCGCGTCGTCCTGGCGGCACGAGCGGTGGGCTGGTGCTCGCGGTCATCGCTCACGCGCTGCTCGTCGCCGCGCTCGCCTGGGGCGTGCACTGGCGCGCGAGCGAACCCGAAGGTCTGGTCGCCGAGCTGTGGTCGTCGATCCCGCAACAGGCGGCGCCGCGCGCCGTTCAGGTGGCGCCGCCCGAGCCGGTGAAGCCGCCCGAAAGACAGCCAGCGCCTGCGCCTGCCCCACGCGTCGAGACGCCACCTCCGCCGCCGCGCGTCGATCCGCAGATCGCGATCGAGCGCGCGGCGCGCGAGAAGGCCGCTCGCCTCGAGGCCGAGCGCGAGGAACAGACGAGGCTCGCCGAGAGGCGGAGGGTCGAGCAGCAGAAGCAGGCCGAGGCGAAGCGCCTGGAAGCGGAACGCGAGCGCCTTGCCGAGACCGAGCGCAAGAAGAAGGAGGCGGAGCAGGCGAAGCGCGACGAAGCGCGGCTCGCCGCGGTGCGCGAGGCGAACCTCACGCGCATGATGGCCCAGGCGGGCGGTCCAGAAGCCGGGACGGCGGGCGGAACGGCGGCACGAACCGCCGGCCCGTCGGCCGGCTATGCGGGCCGGATCAAGGCACGCATCAAGCCGAACATCGTCCTCACCGGAACCGTCGGTGGCAACCCGACCGCCGAGGTCGAGGTCCGGGTCGCGCCCGACGGCACCATCGTCGGCCGGCGCATCACGAAGTCGAGCGGCTCGCCGGTCTGGGACGAAACCGTGCTGCGCGCGATCGACAAGACCGAGGTGTTGCCGAAGGACGTCGACGGTCGCGTGCCTCCTGTCATCTCGATGGAGTTCAGGCCGGTCGAATGACCGGTCAGGGGCTGAACGAGACGTCTGCGACGTAGGCGATGCTGTGACCGTGCGTGTTGTCGGCGTCACCGCCGACCGCGACGCCGATGACAGGCGGCACGATCGCCGCCTCGTCGCCGAACGCACGCTTGAAGTCGGCGACGAGATCGCGCCGCTCGGCGACCCAGCGATCGGGCGCGCCACGGCCCGACTCGAGCACCACGTAGCGAACGCGCCGCGTGAACGGGCTCGGCAGCACGGTGCCGACGGGCAGCTGCGTGTCCCACACGTAGCACAGCGTCGCCGTCGGCAACGGTTCGGCGCTGCGCGACTGGGCGATGCGGAAGAGCTGGCGTTCGATGAAGGGCACGTCGCCCATCGGCTCGTCGAAGAAGGCGCAGACCCGCACCGAGACGTCGTCGCCGCGCTTCTGTCGCAGGTCGGCGTCCTCCAGCGGCTTCTCGATGCGCCACGACCAGGCGAGGTGCAGTGGTCCGGACTGCGCCGCGACCGCATGCACGAGGTTGCCGTACGACGATTCCGCCTCGACGCGAAGCGCGTGCCTGCCATCGAGGTCGACGATCGCGAAGCGCGTGTAAGGCTTGGTCTGCTGCGGCAGCCCGACGACATGCCATGGCGGCGGCGGGGGCCCTGCCGACGTCCAGGGCCGCAGCAACCCGTCGGCGCGCACCGGTGCGAAGAAGGCGACGGCGAGGACGCCGATCACGATGGAGACGAACTGGCGAGCTCGGCGCATCGCGGAAGTGTCGATGGCCGCACCGCCCGAGCCGTGTCGGACGCCGCCTATTCCCGTCGACCGTAGCCGCCGCCCCCCGGTGTCTCGATGACGAACACGTCGCCCGCCGCCATCTCGACGCTGCCGATGTGGCCGAGCGTCTCGACCGAGCCGTCGGCGCGCTCGACCCGGTTGGCACCCGGCGCGCCGGCGTTTCCGCCGGCCATGCCGAACGATCCGCGCACGCGGCCGTTCGACAGGATCGAGGCCGTCATCGGCTCGAGAAAGCGGACCCGGCGCACGCCACCGTCGCCGCCCGTGAACGCACCCGCCCCGCCCGAGCCGGCGCGGATCGTGTAGCTGTCGAGCCGCACCGGGAAGCGGAATTCCAGCACCTCGGGGTCGGTCAGGCGAGAGTTGGTCATGTGCGTCTGCACGACGGCGGTGCCGTCGAACCCCGGCCCGGCGCCGGATCCGCCGGAGATCGTCTCGTAGTACTGATAGCGGTCGTTGCCGAAGGTGAAGTTGCTCATCGAGCACGGTCCCGACGCCATCGCGCCCAGGGCGCCGTAGAGCGCGTTGGTGATGCACATCGAGGTCTCCACGTTGCCGGCGACGACGGAGGCCGGCGGGTGCGGGTTGAGCATCGAGCCGTCGGGGACGATCACCGTCAGCGGCTTCAGGCAGCCCGCGTTGAGCGGGATGTCGTCGTCGACGAGGGTGCGAAACACGTAGAGCACCGCCGCCATGCACACCGCCTTCGGCGCGTTGAAGTTGTTGGCGAGCTGCGCCGAGCTGCCCGTGAAGTCGATCTCGGCGCTGCGCGACGCAGCGTCGACGCGAATCGCGACCCGAATCTCGGCGCCGTTGTCGAGCCCGAGCGTGTACGCGCCGTCCTTCAGCCGCGTGACGACGCGCCGCACAGACTCCTCGGCGTTGTCCTGCACGTGCTGCATGTAGCCACGCACGACGTCGAGACCGTACTGCGCGACCATCGCCCCGAGCTCGCGGACGCCCTTCTCGTTGGCCGCCACCTGCGCCCGCAGGTCGGCCAGGTTCTGCTCGGGGTTGCGAGACGGATGCGGACCGCTCTCCAGCCGGCGGCGCATGTCGTCCTCGCGGAAGTGCCCGGCCTCGACCAGCCTGACGTTGTCCAGCTGCACGCCCTCCTCCTCGATCCGCGTCGAGAACGGCGGCATCGAACCCGGCGTGGTGCCGCCGATGTCGGCGTGGTGGCCACGCGAGCCGACGTAGAAGGTCGGCTGCTCCGGCCCTTCGAGGAACACCGGCGTCACCACCGTCACGTCGGGCAGGTGCGTGCCACCGTGGTACGGGTCGTTGAGCACGAACACGTCGCCCGGCTTCATCGCCCCGGCGTTGCGCGCGATCACGGTCTTGATCGACTCGCTCATCGAGCCGAGGTGCACCGGCATGTGCGGCGCGTTGGCGATGAGGTTGCCTCCGCCGTCGAAGAGGGCGCACGAGAAGTCGAGCCGCTCCTTGATGTTCACCGAGTAGGCGGTGTTCTGCAGCTGCAGCCCCATCTGCTCGGCGATGTTCATGAACAGGTTGTT
>JBBSPY010000200.1:0-6227 GCA_038258415.1 Burkholderiales bacterium | reverse complement strand
CGCTCCATGAACGCCTTGGCGAACGCCTTCGAGCTCTCGAGCTGCGCCGCCGCCTGGGTCGGCCCGAACACGCGCAGGCCGCGGGCACGGAAGGTGTCGACGGCGCCTGCGGCCAGCGCCGTTTCCGGCCCCACGACGGTGAGCGCCACCTGCTCCGCGACCGCGAAGTCGGCGAGCGCGCCGAGGTCGGCGATCGCGACGTTCTTTACCTTCGCCTCGGCTGCGGTTCCTTCGTTGCCCGGAGCGACGAAGACGGTGCCGACCCGCCGCGACTGCGCGAGCTTCCACGCCAGCGCGTGCTCGCGCCCGCCGCCCCCGATGACGAGAACCTTCAATCCGAGATCTCGGCGTTGTGGTGCAGGACCTGCGTGTCGTCGAGGTCCTCGATCACGTCGATCAGCTTCTGCATCCGCACGCCGTCCTCTCCGGACAGCGCGACCGTGTTCTCGGCGCGCATCGTCACCTCGGCGAGGTCGGGCGACAGCCCGGCCTCGACGAGCGCGGCCTGCACCGCCTCGAAATCGGCCGGCGACGACAGCACCTCGACGGCGCCGTCGCTGTCGGTGATCACGTCGTCGGCGCCGGCCTCGAGGGCAGCTTCCATCACCGCGTCTTCGGACGTCCCGGGCGCGAACACGAACTGGCCGACGTGGCGGAACTGGAACGCCACCGAGCCCTCGGCTCCGAGGTTGCCGCCGTACTTGCTGAAGGCGTGGCGCACCTCGGCGACGGTGCGGACCCGGTTGTCGGTCACGCAGTCGACGATGACCGCCGCGCCGCCGATGCCGTACCCCTCGTAGCGCACCTCCTCGTAGTTCACGCCCTCGAGGTTGCCGGTGGCCTTGTCGATGTTCTTGCGGATCGTGTCGGCCGGCATGTTGGCCGCCTTCGCCTTGTCGGCGGCCAGCCTGAGGCGCGGGTTCATCGCCAGGTCGCCACCGCCCTGGCGGGCGGCGACGACGATCTCGCGGATGATGCGCGTCCACGCCTTGCCGCGTTTCTCGTCCTGCCGGCCCTTGCGGTGCTGGATGTTGGCCCACTTGGAATGACCGGCCATCTGGGCTCTTAGCGGGGCCGCGCGACACGCGGCCAACCGTTCCTGTTCGATAGACTGGGGCAAATTTTAGCGAGGCCCCATGACCGAGCCGATCCTTGTCGCCAGGCGCGACGCCGTCGAATGCCTCCTGCTGCCCGAGATGGCGAACCGCCACGGTCTCGTCACCGGCGCCACCGGCACCGGCAAGACGGTGACGCTGCAGCGCATCGCCCAGGCCTTTTCCGAGCGCGGCGTGCCCGTGTTCATGGCCGATGTGAAGGGCGACCTCTCCGGCATCTCGCAGCCCGGCGCCCTCTCCCCGAAGATCGCGGCGCTGCTGAAGGAGCGCGGCATCGAGGCACCCACGCCCGTTGCCTGCCCCGTGACGTTCTGGGACGTCTACGCCGACGCGACCCATGCGCAGGGCCACCCGGTGCGCGCGACGGTGAGCGACATGGGCCCGCTGCTTCTGGCCCGCATGCTCGACCTCAACGAGACGCAGCAGGGCGTGCTGCAGCTCACCTTCAAGATCGCCGACGACCACGGCCTGCTGCTGCTCGACCTGAAGGACCTGCGGGCGATGCTGCAGCACGTCGCCGAGAACTCGGCGCAGTACCAGACCGAATACGGGAACATCAGCGCCGCCAGCGTCGGCGCGATCCAGCGCGGCCTGATGCAGATCGGCGAACAGGGCGGCGACCGCTTCTTCGGCGAGCCGATGCTCGACATCGCCGACCTGATCCAGACCGCTCCGGTCAACGGCAGGCAGCAGGGCGTCGTCAACATCCTCGCCGCCGACAAGCTGCTCACGAGCCCGCGCCTCTACGCCACCTTCCTGCTCTGGATGCTGTCGGAGCTTTTCGAGCACCTGCCGGAAGTGGGCGACGTCGACAAGCCCAAGCTCGTCTTCTTCTTCGATGAAGCGCACCTGCTCTTCGACGAAGCGCCCAAGGTTCTCGTCGAGCGCATCGAACTCGTCGTGCGGCTGGTGCGCAGCAAGGGCGTCGGCGTGTGGTTCGTGACGCAGAACCCGCTCGACGTTCCCGACTCCGTGCTCGCCCAGCTCGGCAACCGAGTGCAGCATGCGCTGCGCGCCTTCACGCCGCGCGACCAGAAGGCAGTGAAGGCAGCAGCCAGCACGATGCGCGCGAACCCCAAGCTCGACATCGAGACCGCGATCACCGAGCTTGCGACCGGCGAGGCGCTCGTCAGCCTGCTCGACGAGAAGGGCCGGCCCGGCATCACCGAACGCGCCTACGTCGTGCCGCCGGCAAGCCGGCTCGGGCCGATCAGCGACGACGAACGCAAGGCGGTGATCGCCTCGTCGCTGGTCGCCGGGATCTACGAGAAGACCGTCGACCGCGAATCGGCCTACGAGAAGCTCAAGAACCGCGCCGCCACCGCGCCCGCCGGGGCGCCGGTCGGCACCGCAGGCGCACCGGCAGCCGAAGGCGGCGGCATGCTCGGCGGGCTGAAGGACGTCCTGTTCGGCTCCACCGGCCCGCGCGGTGGCAAGCACGAGGGCCTGGCCGAATCGGCGGCGCGCTCGGCGATGCGATCGATCGGCTCGTCGGTCGGCCGCGAGATCATCCGCGGCGTTCTGGGCTCGATCCTGGGCGGATCGAAGCGGCGCCGCTAGCCGCCGAAGTCTGCTGAAATGTTGCCATGCGTCACGAACCCGCCCTGGAGCTTGGCGTCGACACCTTCGCTCCGGCTCGCCTCGCAGCGTGCGCTCGCCGGCCAGCAGCAAGCTCCAGGTGGTCCTTGACGAGTTCCAAGCTGCATGGCGCCGACCGAACGTGCCGACGCATTCAACTCACGGGCGGCTGACACAGCTCGTTCCCTGTGCCCGACCGTTGTCGCTTTGGTTGCGTCGCGACAAGAAGAAGCATGAGCGGCAAGAGGAAATGTGCGAATCCAGGCAACGGCATACTCGACGAGGGAGGGCCGCGCTATTCGGCCACTCCTTTGGCCCACGACAGTGACGCAACGGCAAGAGACGCCTTCCGTTGACGATCGGGCGAACGCGTCCGGTTCGGTCAGCGCAATGCGTAATTCATATCAGGTCGCGCCGACGGGCGACCTGCAAACGAAATGGGACTGGGGTTCAAAGATCTGCACCGCCTGTCGACCTTGCTCGACGAGGCCCTGGACCTCGACGCCGAGTCGCGTGCCATGTGGCTGGTCCGTCTCCGCCACGACGACCAGCACCTGAAACCGACCCTCCAGCGCCTTCTCGAGGCTGGAGCCCACGAGGAGACTCGCGACCTGTTGGAGCGCGGGCCTTCGTTCACGGCGGGCGGCGGCGCCGACGAACTGCTGGCCACCCAATTCAGCGCCGGCGAGCACGTGGGCCCTTACCGCCTCGAACGCGCCATTGGCCGGGGTGGCATGGGCGAAGTCTGGCTCGCCGTCCGCGACGACGGTCAGCTCAAGCGATCGATCGCCCTCAAGCTGCCCACGCTCAGCGCCCGCCGCGCCCTGCTCGTCCAGCGCTTTGCCCGTGAGCGCGACATCCTGGGCACGCTCGCGCATCCGCATATCGCCCGCCTCTACGACGCTGGCGTCGGCAGCGACGGGCAACCCTACCTCGCGCTCGAATACGTCGAAGGCCAGACCGTCACCGCCTACTGCAACGAACGCCAGCTCGACCTGCGCGCCCGCGTCACGCTTCTCCTGCAGGTGCTCGCGGCCGTCCAATACGCACACGCCAATCTCGTCATCCACCGCGACCTCAAGCCGAGCAACGTCCTTGTCACCGCACAGGGTCAGGCCATGCTGCTCGACTTCGGCATCGCCAAGCTGCTCCTGGATGGCGCCGGCGGCGCCGAGGAGACCGAACTCACCCGGCTCACCGGACGGGCCATGACCCTCGTCTACGCAGCACCCGAGCAAGTCAGCGGAGCCCCGATCAGCATCGCCACCGACGTCTGGGCTCTCGGCGTGCTGCTCTACGAGGTGCTAAGCGACGCCAAGCCGTTCACCGGCAAGCAGCGCGATCTTGAGCGAGCGATCCTCGAGGACGAGCCGGCGCGGCCGCAAGGCGTTCCAGCCGATCTGGCCACGATCATCCTCAAGACCCTCAAGAAGGCGCCGCTCGAGCGCTACGCCACCGTCGCCGCCCTGGCCGAAGACCTGCAGCGCTGGCTCGCGAACGAGCCCGTCTTCGCCCAGCCCGACAGCACTTGGTACCGAACGCGCAAGTTCGTCGGCCGCAACAAGCTGGCCGTGGCGACGGCGACCGGCGTGCTGGTCACGGTGTTCGCTGCAAGCGGGGTGTCGATCTGGCAGGCGCGGGTGGCAAGAACCGAAGCGCAGACCGCCGAAGCTGTTCAGAACTTCATGGAAGACATCTTCCGGGCCAGTAGCGGTGACCAGATCGACCCGGTCAGCGCGCGCCGGCGCACGGCCAAGGAATTGCTTGACGAAGGCGCCGCGCGAATCGATAGGGCGCTTGCGGATTCGCCGGTGGCCAAGTTGCGGATGCTCAAAACCCTGGGTGGCATGTACGAGGACATGGAGCAACTGGAAGACGCCGCCCGGCTTCACGAGCAGCGAGCGGTGCTCGCGCTTCGCTACTACGGCCCGGGGAGCTCGACCGAGGTGGAAGCGCTGTCTCACTACGCCTACGAGATGACGGCGCTTGGACGGACGACGGAGGCCGACGCGATCCTGAAAAAGGCGGCGGCCATCGCGGCGCGCGGACACGCCGACCCCGATGCTCTGGTCGCCCTCTACCTCGCACAAGGGTGGCTGGGGCAGTTCCGGGATCGCGCGGTGTGCGTGGACGCCAGCGGCCGGGCCGTTGCGCTGCTTCGCCAGCGCAGTCCGTCGCAGCTCCTTGTCCAGGCCCTCGAGCAGCACGGCCTGTGCCTCGCCCTTCTGGAGCGAGGCCATGAGGCCCTGGTTGCACTGAACGAAGCACTCGAACTGGCGGGGCACAAGGAAACACGGTCCAGCAGCACGCTGACGAGGATTCACAATGCCATGGGCAAGTCTTATGGAAGCCTCGGCGAGATTGCGAATGCCGAGCGGAGCTTTCGCGCCGGAATCGAAAGCGCCAAGCGATATGGCGGCGTAGATTCGCATGCGGACGCCGTCATGTACAACATGCTCGGTCAGTTCCTCGGCGGTGTACCTGGACGAGGTCAAGAAGCGCTGCAAGCCTATGAGGCAGGTCAAGATCGGGTCAGTCGCTTCAAGCTCGCCGACGATCGTGATATTTTTACTTTGCGATTGGCGGCGACTGCCAGCAAAGATTACCTGCGACAGGGGCGATTGGCCGAGGTCTCTGACTTGCTCGATCGGGCCGACGCGGCGGCGACGCGGCAGCCCAAGAACCTGGAGATGCTGGCGATGGCACGGACCGGGCGGGCCTCGCTCTGGGTGGAGCAGGGTCGCTATGCAGGCGCCCGGCGTGAACTGGACGCAGCAAGCGGCATATACGCGAACCTGCACTTGACAAGCGGCGAAGGAGTCGAACGCCTGATGGAGAGCCGGATCCTCCTGGAAGAACGGACGGGTCATGCCGACGCGATGGAGCAAACATGGCGAGCTTGGCGACTCGCACATGCGCAAGCACCGGCCTCGCTTAACGACAAGGCGAAGGATGCCTACCTGGCATGCCGGGTCAAGGTGGCACAGCGTGCAACTGACGCGAGCAAAGCGTGTGAAGCGGCAATCGCTGCGAGCTCGCGGCGCACCGATCGCAGCGCCGTCGACTTCTACGAATCGCAGATTCGTCTGAGCGAAGGATCGACGCTTCTGGAGACCAGAGACGCCTCGGCTGCAGTGCCCATCCTACGTGCTGCGCTGACCCAGGCGCTCGCTGCAATGGACCCAGAGCGATCGCAGGTTGTGTTGGCCATTCGGACGCGGCTGGCCGAGGCACTGGTCGCGACCGGTGACTCGGCTGGCGCCCAACAGCAACTCGCACTGGCCAAGGAGATCGTCGGGCGCCAGGGCCCGCTGGCGCCGTTCTACATCGAACCTGTCAAGCGTCTCGCCCAACAACTGGCCCTAGGAGTCTGGGCGGCAGACGCTTTGAAGCCGAGTTGATATTTGCAAGTCAGCTGGCGGTAAGCGATTGGCGGGATCGGCGGGCGGGCCGGAGGCGGACAGAGACCGTGGTGGCCCTCTAGCGAGGCCTGCGAGGTTCGTTTGCATGCAGTTGCAGGCCTCACGCGAGCTG
>JBBSPY010000199.1:0-6264 GCA_038258415.1 Burkholderiales bacterium | reverse complement strand
GCGTAAAGGTCGGCCTCGCCGGTCGGTCCCGGCAGCGCGCGCCAGCCGCCAGGCGGCGTCCGCGCGGCGAGCCCGTCGCACGCCACGGTGAGCTCGGCGCGCCCCGTCGCCTGCGCCCACTCGCGCAGCGCCGACAGCGTGCGCGCCGGCACGGTCGCGTCGGTTGCCGCGGCGACGGCGTGCGTGCCGGCGGGCAGCGCGGTCACCGATGCCGTCGCCACCGCACGCGTTGACGCGTCGTCGGGTTTGTGCGCGAGCAGACGCAGCAGGTAGAGCGGCCCGCCTGCCTTCGGACCGGTTCCCGAGAGACCCTCTCCGCCGAACGGCTGGACGCCGACGACGGCACCGACGACGTTGCGGTTCACGTAGACGTTGCCGACGTGCACCGCGGCGACGACCCGTGCCACCGTCTCGTCGATCCGGCTGTGCACGCCGAGCGTGAGGCCGTAGCCGGTGGTGTCGACGGCGCGCAGCAGCTCGGGCAGTGCGTCGCGCTCGTAGCGCAGCACGTGCAGCACGGGCCCGAAGACCTCGCGCTCGAGCTCGCCGATGTCGTCGATCTCGATCAGCGTCGGCGGAACGAACGTGCCGTCGATGACAGGGCCTACGCGCGCAGGGTCCGCATCGACCGTCGGCTGGGTCACGCGCCGTCCCTTGGCCCGCATCGACGCGACGTGCTGCTCGATGTCGCGCTTGGCGTCGGCGTCGATCACCGGGCCGACGTCGGTGGCCAGCTGCCGGGTGTCGCCGACGGCGAGCTCGCGCACCGCGCCTTCGAGCATCGGCAACAACCGCACTGCGAGGTCGCGCTGCACGCAAAGCACGCGCAGCGCCGAGCAGCGCTGGCCGGCGCTGTCGAAGGCCGACGCGATCACGTCGGCCGTGACCTGCTCGACGAGCGCCGACGAGTCGACCAGCATCGCGTTCTGCCCGCCCGTCTCGGCGACGAGCGGGATCGGCTCGCCCCGCGCCCCCAGGCGCCCGGCGAGCGAGCGCTGCAGGATGCGCGCGACGTCGGTCGAGCCGGTGAAGAGCACCCCTTGCACGCGCGCATCGGCCACGAGCGCGCCGCCGACGGCCTCGCCGTCGCCCGGCAGGAGCTGCACCGCCGATCGCGGCACGCCCGACGCCCACAGCGCCCGCACGGCCTCGGCGGCGACGAGTGGCGTCTGCTCAGCCGGCTTGGCGATCACGACGTTGCCGGCGGCGAGCGCAGCCGACACCTGCCCGACGAAGATCGCCAACGGGAAGTTCCACGGGCTGATGCAAACGACCGGGCCGAGCGGAACGTGGGTCGCGTTGTCGAAGTCGCGCCGCGCCTGCGCAGCGTAGTAGCGGAGGAAATCGACCGCCTCGCGGATCTCCGAGACCGCGTTGGCGCAGGTCTTGCCGGCCTCGCGCACCAACAGCGACACGAGACGCCCGGTTGCGCCATCGAGTCGGTCGGCGGCGCCTTCGAGGCACGTAGCGCGCTCGTGCGGTGGCGTTGCGGCCCATGTGGCGGCGCCCTCGGCGGCGCAGGTGAGGCCGGTGTCGACGTCGACGCCGCTCGACTCCCTCACGTGGCCGACGATGTCGTCGCCGTCCGCCGGATTGCGAACCGCGCGCGGTGCATCGGTCTGCGCACGGTCGATACCCAGCATTGGCGCTGCCAGCCAGTGGCTGCCCGCGGTGTCGCGGAGACTGCCGTCGAGGGCGGCCAGCGTCGCCTCGTTCGCCAGATCGAGTCCTCGCGAGTTGCGCCGGGCGGCGCCGTAGAGGTCGCGGGGCAGCGGGATGGCCGGGTGCGGCAGGCCAACCGTGCCTTCGGCGACGGCCATCGCGTCGACCGTCGCCGTCGGGTCCTCGACGAGCGTCTCGAGCGGCACGTCGTCGCTCGCCACGCGGTTGACGAACGAGGTGTTGGCGCCGTTCTCGAGCAGCCGCCGCACGAGGTAGGCGAGCAGGCTGTCGTGGGTGCCGACCGGCGCGTAGATCCGGCACGGCCGGCCCTGGTCCGAGCCGACGACCTGTTCGTAGAGCGGCTCGCCCATGCCGTGCAGGCACTGGAACTCGAACTGTCCCGCGACGTATTGGTCGGGTCCCGCCATCGTGTGGATTGCGGCCAGCGTGTGCGCGTTGTGCGTGGCGAACTGCGGGTAGATCTGCGCCGTCGCGTGGAGCAGCCGCTTCGCGCAGGCGAGGTAAGCCACGTCGGTGTGGGCCTTGCGCGTGTAGACGGGGTAGCCGTCGTGGCCGTCCAGTTGCGCGCGCTTGATCTCGCTGTCCCAGTAGGCGCCTTTGACCAGGCGCACCATCAGCCGCCGCTCGCTGCGCCGGGCCAGGTCGATCAGCCAGTCGATCACCGCCGGGCAGCGCTTCTGATAGGCCTGGATGACGAAGCCGAGGCCTTTCCAGCCGGCGAGTGCAGGCTCGAAGCAGAGCTGCTCGAGCAGGTCGAGCGAGAGTTCGAGCCGGTCGGCCTCTTCGGCATCGATGTTCAGGCCGATGTCGTGGCGCCTCGCGAGCGTGGCCAGGTGCAGCAGCCGCGGGTAGAGCTCACGCTTTACGCGCATGACCTGTGCGCGCGAGTAGCGCGGGTGCAGCGCGGAGAGCTTGACCGAGATGCCCGGGCCTTCGATGACGCCCCGGCCAGCGGACGCGCGCCCGATTGCGTCGATCGCGTCTTCGTAGGAAGCGAGGTAGGCGGCCGCGTCGTCGGCACAGGTGGCCGCTTCGCCCAGCATGTCGTACGAGTAGCGGAAGCCTTCTGCCTCGCGCGGTCGGGCGTTGGCGAGGGCGTTGCGGATCGACTCGCCGGTGACGAACTGCTCCCCCATCAGGCGCATCGCCATGTCGACGCTCTTCCGGATCAGCGGCTCGCCACCGCGACCGACGATGCGCGCGAGAGCCGAGCCGAGGCCGCCCTCGCTGTGCGTCGCCACCAGCTTGCCCGTGACGAGCAGACCCCACGTCGCCGCGTTGACGAACAGCGACGGGCTCTGCCCGAGGTGCTGCTGCCAGTTGCCGCGGGCGATCTTGTCGCGGATGAGGGCGTCGCGCGTGGCGGCATCGGGTATGCGCAGCAGCGCTTCGGCGAGGCACATCAGCGCCACGCCTTCCTGCGAGCTGAGCGCGAACTCCTGCAACAGACCCTGCACGAGGCCGGCGCGGCCGCTGCCGAGCGAGCGGCCGCGCACGCCGCGGGCGAGGCGCAGGGCGAGCGCGTGCGCGGTGGCGGCGTCGGCCGGCGAAGGCCTGGCCGACTCGAGCAGCGTCGGGACGAGCTCGGGCTCGGGCTGTCGGGTGGCCGCCGTGATCGCGTCGCGCAGCGGCGAGGTGGTCAGCGGCGGCGTGAGCACGCCAGCTTCTCGGCATCGACCGACATCAGGGCCCGCAGGAAGCGCTCGCAGTCGGCGAGCTGGGCGAGGCTCACGTATTCGTCGGCCTGGTGCGCCTGCGCGATGTGCCCCGGGCCGCACACCACGGTCGGGATGCCGGCGCGCTGGAACAGGCCCGCCTCGGTGCCGAAGGCGACGAGCGTCGTATCGTCGGCGGAGGCGAGCCGGCGGGCGAGGAGCACGGCGGGGTCGTCGTCGCGGGCCAGGAAAGCCGGCACCGCGCAGATCGGCTCGAAGGTGATGCCGGTCTCGGGCGCCACCGCGCGCATGGTCGGTTCGAGCTGCGCGGCATAGGTCAGCACCTCCTCCTGCATCTTCTCGGCGTCGGTGCCGGGCAGGTTGCGGAATTCGTAGTGGAAGGTGCAGTCGGCGGGCACGACGTTGTCGGCGATGCCGCCATGGATGACGCCGACCGAGCCGGTCGTGAACGGAACGTCGAAGCCCGCGTAGCGCGGCTCGTTGTCGCGCCAGCGGTCGGCCATGTCGTTCAGCCGACCGATCATGCGCGCCGACACCTCAATGGCGTTGACCGACTGCGGCGTGAGCGACGAATGCGCCGCGTGGCCCTTGACGCAGCAGCGCCAGCGATAGACGCCCTTGTGCGCGAGCGCCGGCACCATGCCGGTCGGCTCGCCGACGATGCAGGCGAGCGGCGTGATGCCGCGTGCGCCGAGGTCGTCGAGGAGCCGCCGCGCACCGAACGCGCCGACCTCCTCGTCGTAGCTGAACGCGAGGTGCACGGCGAAAGGCAGGTCCGCTTCGAGGTACGACGGCACCTGCGCGAGTGCGAGGCCGATGAAGGCCTTCATGTCGGCGCTGCCGCGGCCGAAGAGCTTGCCGTCCTTCACGTCCGCCGAGAGCGGATCGATCGACCAGTCCTGGCCGTCCCAAGGCACGGTGTCGGTGTGGCCGGAGAGCACGACGCCGTGCGGCTTGCCGTCGCCGAGGGTCGCGAACAGGTTTGCCTTCTTCCGCTCGTCGTCCCAGGTGAGCGTGCTCTCGACGCCGTATCGCGCCAGCTCGTCGCGGACGAAGTGGATCAGCTCGAGGTTCGACTCGCGGCTGACGGTGTTCATGCGCACCAGCGCACGGGCGAGCTCGAGTGCTCGGGCGGAAGGCTGGGCGGGCATGTCCATCGGCGCCATGTTGCCAGCAAGACCGATCGGCGGGGCACGGTACGCTTGCCGACCATGACCGACATCAACCGGGACGAGATCGCCGACGCCTGCACGCGAATCGGCGCCGATGTGCGGCGCACGCCGCTGATGCGGCTGCGTGGCGAGCAGCTGGGCCTGGCGGGCGGCGAGCTGTGGCTCAAGCTGGAGCATCTGCAGGCCGGTGGCAGCTTCAAGGCGCGCGGCATGTTCAACCGGATGCGGTCGAATCCGGTGCCGCCGGCCGGCGTCGTCATCGCATCGGGCGGCAACGCCGGCATCGCCGTCGCGGTGGCGGCGAAGGCAATGGGCGTGCGCTGCGAGGTGTTCGTGCCGGAGACGACGGGCGCGGCCAAGCGCGCCAGGCTGCTCGCGCTCGGCGCGGTGCTCACCGTCGGCGGCGGCAGCTACGCCGAGGCGCTGACGGCCAGCGTCGCGCGGCAGGCCGAGACTGGCGCGCTGCTCATGCACGCCTACGACCAGCGGGAAGTCGTGGTCGGCGCCGGCACGCTCGCGGCGGAAGTGGAGGCCGATGCCGGTGTGCCGGACCACGCACTCGTGAGCGTCGGTGGTGGCGGGCTGATCGCCGGCGTCGCGTCGTGGTTCGAGGATCGCTGCACCGTGCATGCGCTCGAGCCCGAGCTGGCGCCGACGCTGCATCGGGCCCGCGAGGCGGGCCGTCCGGTCGACGTCGCGGTGTCGGGCATCGCCGCCGACTCGCTGGGCGCGCGTCGCATCGGCGACATCGCCTGGCGTGTCGCGCAGCGCCATGTGCACGCGTCGCACCTGTTGTCGGACGACGCCATCCGCCGCGCCCAGACGGCTATGTGGACCGAGCTTCGCCTCGCCGTCGAACCCGCAGCCGCGCTGCCGCTCGCCGCGTTGCAGACCGGCGCAGTGCCGGTCGGCGGCAGCGAGCGCGTGCTGCTCGTGATCTGCGGCGCCAACGTCGAGCCGGGTTCGGTCGACGCAGCGCGCTGACATCGCGTCGTCCGGTGCGGCTATCGTTCCCGGTGGTTCGCCTCCTTCCTTTCCCTCACCTCGACCGGAGCCTCTCTTGACATCAGCCGTCCGCCGCCTGCACCCCGCCTCCCGTTACAGCGAGGCGTCGATCCACCGTGGCGTCGTCTACCTCGCCGGCCAGGTCGCCGACGACGCGAAGGCCGACATCCGCGGCCAGGCGACGCAGGTGCTGGCGTCGGTCGACCGTCTGCTCGCCGATGCCGGCAGCGACAAGTCGCGCATCCTCATGGCGCAGGTCTATCTGTCCGACATGGCCGATTTCGCCGGCATGAACGCCGTCTGGGACGCCTGGGTCTCGCCCGACAGCCCGCCGGCGCGGGCCACGGTGGAGGCGCAACTGGCCCGACCCGGCTGGCGGATCGAAGTGGTCGTCACGGCGGCGTGCGACGACGACGCGGCCTGATTCGTTCGACGCAGCGCGCGCCATGGGCCGCGACCAGGTCGTCATCACCTGCGAGCACGCCGGCAACGTCGTCCCGACACGCTACGCGGCGCTCTTCGCCGGGCACGAACACCTGCTCCCCACGCACCGCGGCTGGGACCCGGGCGCGCTGCTGCTGGCCCGGGAGATGGCGGCTCGCCTGGACGCTCCGCTCTATTTCGAGACGACGACGCGGCTGCTCGTCGACCTGAACCGTTCCGTCGGCAACCCGGGTCTGCACTCGGAAGCGACGCGCGACCTGTCGATCGGCGAGCGCCGCGCGATC
>JBBSPY010000198.1:0-6300 GCA_038258415.1 Burkholderiales bacterium | reverse complement strand
ACCTTCCTCTATCCGATCCTCGGCGGCGACTCGCCGGCCAAGTCGAAGGCGATCTGGTGCGCCAAGGACAAGACCGCCGCGTGGCGCGACTGGATGGTCAAGGGCACGCCGCCCGGCGGCGAGACCGTCGCCAACTGCGACATCGGCGCGCTGCAACGCAACGTCGTGATGGGTCGTCGCTACAAGATCAACGGCACGCCCGGTCTCGTCTTCGAGGACGGCACCAAGAAGCCCGGCGCCCTCAACGCCGAGGCGGTCGAGAACCAGCTGGCGGCGAGCCGCTCAAAGGGCTGATCCGTTCGAAGACGACCCCGGCTACATGCGGTAGCTCGGGTCCTTGCGGTCGACGATGCGCTGAAGCGCTGCGAACGAGTCCATGCCCGCGCCGTAGTCGGGGTTGAACTGCAGCGAGTCGGCGACGCACTTCTCGAGCACCGGCTGCTCGATCCCGATCGGCTCGCCTCGACCATGCATGGCGAGCTGTACCTCGCAGGCCCTGGTCACCGTCCACATCATCGCCAGCGCGTGCGGCAGGGTTCGGCCGATGGCCACCGGCCCGTGGTTGCGCAGCAGCAGCACCGGCCGCCCCTCGGCGCTCGCGAGGATGCGCTCGCCTTCCTCGCGGTGCACCGTGATGCCTTCGAAGTCGTGGTACGCGACCATTCCGTACAGCTGTGCAGCGTAGAAGTTGGTGAAGGCGAGGCCCTCTTTCAGGCAGCACACGGCCTGCGTCGCCGTGGTGTGCAGGTGCATGACGCAGTGCGCGTCGTCCGACGCGGCGTGGATCGCGCCGTGGAAGGTGATGCCGGCCGGGTTGATCGGCCAGTCGGACGTGCCGATGATGTGGCCATCCAGGTCGACCTTGACGAGGTTGGACGCGCAGACCTCGGAGTAGTGCAGGCCGAACGGGTTGATCAGGTAGTGCTGCGGTTCGTCGGGCACGCGCAGCGAGATGTGGTTGTAGATCAGCTCGGTCCAGCCGAGGTGGTCGAAGATCCGGTACGCGGCGGCGAGCTGGACCCGGGCATCCCATTCGGCGGCGGAGAAGCGCGCGGGGCGGACGAAGGAGGGCGTGGCGGCTGCGTTCATGAGGTCGGTCTGTGTCCCGTCGGTCTCCGTCTACCGGCCGATTGCATCACAGCGCGTCGACCCGCTCCAGCAGGTCGGCCGCGACGGCACGGATCGCGTCGCGTTCCGCCGCCGGCTTCGCCGCGATGGACTTGGCCATCATCATGGTGCGCGGGTTCGCCGCGAGCATGGCCTCGTGGCGGTCCAGGAAGTTCCAGTACAGCGCCGTGAACGGGCATATCGGCTTGCCCCGCGAGGCCGCAGCGGCCTCTGTCGGCGCATAGGCGCAGCCACCGCAGTAGTTGCTCATGCGGTCGATGTAGGCGCCCGAGGCGGCGTACGGCTTGGTGGTGAAGCGGCCGCCGTCGGCGTAGAGCGCCATCCCGGCGACATTGGGAAGCTCGGCCCATTCCACTGCGTCGACGTAGACGGCGAGGTACCAGTCGGCGACCCGCTTCGGCTCGACTTCGGCGAGCATCGCGAACAAGCCCGTGACCATCAGCCGCTGGATGTGGTGCGCGTAGCCGTGGCGCAGCGTCTGCGCCACGGCCTCGCGCGCGCAGACCATGCGCGTGTCGCCAGTCCAGTACCACCCGGGCAGTGGCCGCGTCGCGCGCAGATGATTGGCTTCGCGCATCGCCGGCATGTCGCGCCAGTAGACGCCGCGGATGAACTCGCGCCAGCCCACGACCTGCCGGAGGAAGCCTTCGGCGCTGGCGAGCGGAATCGCGCCGGACCGGTACGCGAGCTCGGCGGCCATCACGACCTCGCGCGGATCGAGGAGGTGCAGGTTGAGCGACGACGAGAGCAGCGCATGCCAGCCGAACGGCGTCGCCGTCCACATCGCGTCCTGGAAGTCGCCGAAGCTCGCCAGGCGCGACTCGACGAAGACGGCGAGGGCGCGCAAGGCCTCCTCGCGTGTCACCGGCCATGCGAAGTCCGCCAGAGTGCCGGGATGGTCGGCGAAGCGGCGCTCGACGAGCGCGATCACTTCTCGCGTGGTCGCGTCGGGCGCAAAACGCTCGGGCTCGGCGATGAGGCCGGGGCCAGCGCGCGAAGCCGGCCTCTTCGGCCACGCTCCACGGTTGTCCGCGTCGTAGTTCCAGCGTCCGCCTTCGGGCTCGCCATCCTCGGCGAGGAGGATGCGGTTGCGTCGCCGCATCTCGCGGTAGAACGATTCCATGAGCAGCCGCGGCTTCTTCCCGGCGAAGCGTGCGAAGTCGGCGCGCGAGCAGAGGACGTGGGTGTCGTCGACGACCTGCAGCGCGCAGCCGACGTGGGCGGCGGCCGCTTCGATGATCCGCGCGAGTCGCCATTCGCCGGGCTCGAGCAGGCGCAGCGTTCCGGGTGCCAGCGCCGCGAGCGCGTGCGCGAGCCGCAGCTCGAAGCCGTCGCCGCCGGCATCCGCGTCGTCGAGCGCGACGTAGTGGACGTTGACGCCGCGCGCCGCGAGCTCGTCGCGGAAGTGGCGCATCGCCGAGAGGAAGACGACGATGCGCGGCTTGGCGCTCCAGACGTGGGTGGCCTCGCCGGGCGCCTCGATCATCAGCACGCGATCACGAGCCGGATCGAAGCCGGCAAAGGCGGCGCTGTCGTGACACAGATGGTCGCCGAGCACCAGCACAAGCGTGCCGCTGCGTGACGTGGACGCGCTTCCCGAGGTCATCGGTCCATCATCCCGCACGCCTGCGCTGCCTGCACCGGCAGGGGACAATCGACGCGATGATCCAGTACACCATCGACGTGTCGGCGACTCGCGAGCACGCCTTCACCGTCGAGTTGTCGATCGACAGCCCCGCCTCCGGCCAGCTCGTGAGCCTGCCGGTCTGGATACCGGGCAGCTACCTGGTGCGCGAGTTCGCGCGCCACCTGTCGCGCCTGACGGCCGAGCAGCGCGGCCGCCCCGTCGGGGTGACGCCACGCGACAAGGCGAGTTGGGTGGTGAGCTGCGATGCGGGCGCGACGCTGGTGCTGCGCTACCGCATCCACGCGTTCGATGCGTCGGTGCGGGCGGCCTGGCTCGACGACAGACGCGGCTTCTGGAACGGCACCAGCGTCTGCCTGCGGGTCGAGGGCCGCGAGCGCGAGCCGCATCGCCTGTCCATCGGCGGGCTGCCCGACGGATGGGAGGTTGTCACGTCGCTGCCGCGCACGACGGCTTTGCCTGGCTA
Source organism: Burkholderiales bacterium (assembly GCA_038258415.1). Taxonomy (GTDB): domain Bacteria; phylum Pseudomonadota; class Gammaproteobacteria; order Burkholderiales; family Burkholderiaceae_C; genus Schlegelella_A. Next base: position 3,061 of record JBBSPY010000198.1, on the reverse strand, counting down.
CGAGGTCACCGACTACGACACGCTGGTCGACCATCCGGTCGAGATCGGCAGCCCGTGGCGCGGTTCGTTCGACGCGGCCGGCGCGACGCACACGTTCGCCGTGACCGGCGCGTTGCCGGACTTCGACGGCGACCGGCTGCTGGCCGACACGCGGCGCATCTGCGAAAGCGCGATCGCCTTGTGGCACGGCGAAGGCGGGAGGCCGCCGTTCGACGCCTCCCTCTTCCTGCTCAACGCCGTCGAGGACGGACGCGGCGGGCTCGAGCACCGCGCCAGCACGGCGCTGGTCGCGCCTCGGCGCGACCTGCCGCGGCACGGCCAGGTCGAGGCGAGCGACGGCTACGTCGGCGTCCTCGGCCTCGTGTCGCACGAATACTTCCACGCCTGGAACGTCAAGCGGCTGAAGCCGCGCGAGTTCGCCGCGTTCGACTACACGCGCGAGAACCACAGCGAGTTGCTCTGGTTCTTCGAGGGCTTCACGTCGTACTACGACGACCTGCTGCTCGTGCGCGCCGGGCTGATCGGCATCGACCGCTACCTGAAGTTGCTGGCGCAGACGATGACGAGCGTCGATGCGACGCCCGGCCGAGGCGTGCAGAGCGTGGCCGACGCGAGCCGCGATGCGTGGATCAAGCACTACCGCCCCGACGAGAACACACCCAATGGCACGGTCAGCTACTACCTCAAGGGCTCGCTCGTGGCCCTCGCCCTCGACCTCACGCTCAGGTGCGAAGGTCGCGGCAGCCTGGACGACGTGCTGCGTGCGCTCTGGCGCGCCGGCAGCGGCGGTCCGATCGAAGAAGCCGACATCGTGTCGGCGCTCGAGGGCGTCGGTGGCAGGTCGTACGCCGGAGAACTCGCCTCGTGGGTGCACGGCACGGCGGAGCTGCCGCTGGCGACCCTTCTCGAGTCGGTCGGCGTCGCCGTTGAACGGCAACCGGCGACGCTCGCCCAGCGAATCGGCGTGCGTGTCAGCGAAAGCCCGCTGACGGGCGTGAAGCTGACGCACGTGCTCGCCGGTGGTCTTGCCGAGCGCGCCGGCCTGGCGGCCGGCGACGAGATCGTCGCCGCCGGCGACTGGCGCATCCGTCGGCTTGACGATGCGCTGCGTTGCGCGACCGGCTCCGGCGACGGCGCCGCGGTCGACCTGCTGGTCGCGCGCGACCAGCGACTGACGCGTCGCGCGGTGTCGATCGGCGCTGCGGTCCAGGCCGCGGGGGCGGTGCGCCTGCGCCAGCGCGCCGACGCCGACACCGCCGTCCGGGAGCGCTGCGCGGCATGGCTCGCGACCGGCTGAGCCAGGCCCGATCGCATGGTCGCCGCCGGGCGGCGTTCGCGGCGCTCGCCGCGGCGGTGGCGCTGTGCCATCTCGTGGCGACGCGCGAGCTCGGTGCGCGTCTGGCGTTGGCGGACGCAGCGCTGCCGAAGCGGATGGCCGTCACCTACGTCCGCACGCTCGAGCCGGCGCCGCCGGCCGCTGTGGCGGTGTCGCCGCCTGCTCCGCGCAAGCCCCGCCGCGTCGCGCGCGCGAGGCGCGAGCCGAGTCCGGCGATCGTCGCCGCATCGGCGCCCGCCGTCGATGTCGCAGCGAGCGAGCCGACGGTGGTGGCAGATGCGACGGAGGCAGCGAGCGAGCCCGCCGCATCGGACGCGGAGTCGACATCGGCCGCCACACCGCCCGAGCCGGTCTCGGCGGCGTCACGCGTCGCCGATGCCGCCTCCGCTGAGCCTGCTTCGCCCTTCGCCGTCGGTGCGTCGGCTCCCGCGGGTGCCGCCGGCTTCGAGTGGCCGGAGGCGACGCGCGTGAGCTACATCCTCACCGGCAACTACCGCGGCTCGGTCGAAGGCCATGCCGAAGTCGAATGGATCCGCCGGGGGCCTCGCTATCAGGTCAATGTCGACCTAGCCGTCGGGCCGCCCTTCGCGCCGCTCATCTCGCGCCGCGCGACGAGCGAGGGTCTGCTCACCGACCAGGGCCTCGCACCCGACCGCTACGACGAGACGACGCACGTCCTGTTCCGCGCACCGCGCAGCTCGACCATCCGCTTCTGGCCGTCGAGCGTCGTCCTCGTCAACAACCAGGAGGTGGCGCGGCCCGCCGGCACGCAGGACTCGGCGAGCCAGTTCGTGCAGTTCACCTGGCTGTTCGGCGTCCGGCCGGAACTGCTGCGGGTGGGCAATGTGTTCGAGATCCCGCTCGCCCTGCCGCGCAGCCTCGATCGCTGGCGCTACGACGTCGACTCCGAGCAGGTGCTGCAGACCTCGTTCGGACCGCTCGCCACCTTTCACCTGAAGCCGCGCCGCCGCCAGACGCCCAAGCCCGGCGAGATCGCGGTCGAGATGTGGCTCGCGCCCGAGCTGCGCTTCCTGCCGGTGCGGATCCGCTTCGAGCAGGACGACAGGACCTGGGTCGACCTGATGATCGAGAAGAAGCCCGAGCTCTCGTAGGCTCGGCGTCGGCCGGGTCGCGGCCGAGGCATCATCGGTGGGGCGACCGGGGCGGTCGAAGGGAAGGCGACATGGACTACGAATGCATTCGCACCGAGGTCGTGGGCGAGGGTGAACGGCGCATCGGCGTCGTCACGCTCGACCGGCCCAAGCAGTACAACGCGCTGAACGACCGCCTGATGGACGAGCTCGGCCATGCCCTGCTCGCCTTCGACGCCGACGACGCGATCGGTTGCATGGTGCTCACCGGCGGCGAGAAGGCGTTCGCGGCCGGCGCCGACATCGAGGGCATGGCGCCGTACGGCTACGTCGACGCCTACACCAAGGGCCTCATCAGCCGCAACTGGGAAACGATGCGCCAGGTGCGCAAGCCCATCGTCGGCGCGGTCGCCGGCTACGCCCTCGGCGGTGGCTGCGAGGTGGCGATGATGTGCGACATCCTGATCGCCGCCGACACCGCCAGGTTCGGCCAGCCCGAGATCAAGCTCGGCATCATCCCCGGCGCCGGCGGCACGCAGCGTCTGCCGCGCGCGGTTGGAAAGGCCAAGGCGATGGACCTCGTGCTGACGGCGCGGATGATGGACGCCGTGGAGGCGGAGCGCGCCGGCCTGGT
>JBBSPY010000197.1:0-6304 GCA_038258415.1 Burkholderiales bacterium | reverse complement strand
CTGCGCTTCTGCGAGATGCTGCGCCGCGGTGGCGAGCTCGACGGCGTGCGCCTCCTCGGCCCGAAGACGCTCGCGTTCATGCGCCTGAACCACCTCCCCGACGGCAGCGACCTCGCCGACCTCGCGCTGCCCGGCATGTTCTCCGAGGCCGCCTACCTGGGTCTCGGCTTCGGCCTCGGCTTCGCCGTGAACACGAGCCCGGCGCGCTATGGCGTCACGTCGTCGCTCGGCGAGTACTCGTGGGGCGGCATGGCGTCGACGGCGTTCTGGGTCGATCCGGTGGAGGATTTGTGCGTGGTGTTCATGACGCAATTGATGCCGTCGAGCACGTATCCGATCCGGCGGGAGTTGCGGACCTTGGTGAACGCGGCGATGGTGGAGACGCCCAGGTGAATCCCGACCGCCAAACGACTGGCGGTCAACGACGTCACGCCGTCGTCTGCATGCGCACGAGTCGCGCCTTCTCTTCTGAGCACGCATCGTCGACGACGCGCAGCTCGGGCGCGAAGCGGACGAAGAAGGCGCCGAGGTTCGCGACGTCGCGCTTGAGCATGAGCTCGGCGTGGTGGTTGCCAGCGGCGTCGACGGCCTGCGGCCGGTCGATGATCACCGGCCCGGTGGCGGCGAGCAGCGACCAAACATCTGTCAGAAGCGGTCGAGATCACTCGCCAAGACCACCTTCCCCTTGAAGTGGCGAGACACACCCTCGGTGTAAGCCGCCACCGGATCGGACTGATCGCCGGGGATCACGTGGGTCAGCACGACCATCCCGACACCGGCGCGCGCAGCGAGCTTGCCCACGGTGTCGGCGTTGGAATGGTCCTCTTCCATGTGTCGCATTTTGCCCTCGATGGCTTGCGGAGAAAGATGACCATCAGCCCTCATGACCGCAGCCAGAAGTTCGACGTTGATGATTTCATGCACCAGGATGTCGGCACCGCGGGCGAACTCCACGAGCACCTCGCACGGACCCGTATCGCCACTGATGACGATCGTCTTGTCGGCGGTCTTGAACCGATACGCGTACGAGGCCGCGTCGCCATACGAGGCTCCCGCACTCGATTTGTGGAAGTGGCAGTTCTCGACCGCATCCACCTGCACGTTCTGATCCTTGTAGACCAGCTTCGGCTCGACCGCCGGGCCGATCTCGTGGAACAGAAAGAAGTCGTGAGGGGAAATCTTGTAGTAGCCGGGTTGATCGGCGCGGCGGATCCGCTCATTGACGCTGAACATCTGCTCGAATCCTGCGAGGTATGCGCCCGTGCCCGCGGGTCCGTAGACGGTGATCGGCCGCGGTATACCGACCGACCAGACCAGTCCCATCAGCGTGCCCAGGTCGGCGTTGTGATCGTCGTGATGGTGGGTGATGAAGATGTGGCGGATCCGGAAGGGAGAGATTCCGGCCAGTACCAGTTGCCGGCCGACCCCATTGCCGGCGTCGATCAGGTAGGGCTGGCCATGGGCGATGATGACGTTGGCCGGCTGAGACCGCGTTCGGGTGACTAGCGGGCCGCCCTGCGTGCCCAAGGTGATGAGTGAGGTCCCGGACCCGGCTTGCTGAGCGGAAGCACCGATGGGCGCGGCCGCGCTCAGCGCGGCACACAGCAGGCTGATGGCGGCGGCGCAAATGTTGATTCGCATACGAGTCCTTTCGCAAAGGGGGTCAGTCAGCATGGGTCGCCGGTTTGCCGAAGTCCCGATCAGAGGACGAAAATCGCCGATATCGCCCGATATCGCGCCACATGGAACGAACCCCGCCCTCTCCGTTGATGGACGCGACCAAACTCCGCTTCGGCGGGTGCGTGCTCGACGTCGATCGACGGCTACTCCTCGGGCCGGACGGTTCTCCTGCCGAGTTGAGGCCGCAGGTCTACGAAGTACTCGAGTTGCTGGCCCGCCATGCCGGGCAGCTCGTGAGCAAGGCCGAGCTGATGGATGCCGTTTGGCCCGGTGTCGTCGTCACCGACGACTCGCTCGTCCAGGCCATCAGCGATTTGCGCCACGCGCTCGGCCATGCCGGCCACGACGTGATCCGCACCGTGCCGCGCAGGGGCTATGTGCTCGTGGCAGCCCCGCATCAGCGTGTGGCTCCGGCCGGCGGTAACGGCACCACGAATGCGGAATCGGCTGAACTCCTCGAGCCTGCTGAATCAGCGAGCCACGTGGACGCGTGGAAGTCGTTCCGGTTCAAGTGGACAGCTGTATCTCTGGTCGGGCTCGTCCTGGCTGTCGGCATCGGAGCGCGATATGCCTACGTAGCCGGCGCAGGTGTGCCGGCACACGCGAACCCGGCGTCGCCGAGCATCGCCGTGCTGGCGTTCACGGCCGCCCCTAAGGACGCCGAGGGCGACGCTCTGGCCCGCGCCATCGCCGGAGATCTCGTTTCCGAGCTCGCGAGGAGCCCAGAGCTTAGGGTCATCTCGAGCCAGTCGAGTTTTCAGCTCAACCCAGCCCAGACACCGCTCGATGAAATCGGCCGACGCCTGCGCAGCCGCTACATCGTGGACGGCAGCGTGCAGCGCGAGGGTGAAGGTCTGCGCGTGAAGGTCACGCTGCTGGACAGCCAGGGAGGTCAGGTCTTGTGGACGGTCTCGCCGCTCGTGGATCGACTGACGCTGGCCACGACACAGCGCGATCTGGCGAGCCGAGTCGCAGGAACTCTGCAGTCTCGGGTGTCCCGAACAGAACAGAGTCGAGCGCTCGTCCAGCCACCGGAAAGTCTGGAGGTGTTCGTCCTGACTGCGCGGGCCAAGTCGGCGATGCAGCGCTACAACGCGCAGGGAGTGCGGGAGTCGCGCCGCTTCCTCGAGCAGGCACTTGCGCTCGATGCGAACTACGCACCGGCCTGGGCCTTGCTCGGGATCACAAACGTCGTCGACACCGGCCTGCAGCTCACCGGCGAATGGAATCGCGGCCGAGGCGGCGAATTCCTGACGCAGATCCAGCGCGCCATCAGCCTCCAGCCCGATCTGCCGATCGCCTACGTTGGTCTCTCCGACGCGCAAGGGCTGCTCGGAAACCTGGACGCGGCGCTCGCCGCGGGCGAGCATTGCCATGCGCTGAGCCCGAACGACGGCGCATGCTTCTATGCCATCGGCTCGGCACAGCTGAGACTGGGCCAGGTGCGGCCCGCCTTGCACAACCTGAAGCAGGCGCTCGAACGAAATCCCTTGCCACCCGCCAACCAGTTGGCCTTCTACGGCACCGCCCTCTGGGCAGATGGCCGACTCGAGGAGGCCCTACGTGTAGCCGGAGACTGCCTGGCCAAGGCACCGGATTTCTGGCGCTGTCGTCAGGACCGAATGGTCGCGCTGATCGAACTGGGTCGCGTCGCCGAAGCCAAGGAGGAGGCGGCCAGGCTGCGTCTTCAACTTCCCGCGATGACTGCCGAGAATTTCAAGCTGGCATTCGCCGCAAACAGAGAGGCGTCCGAGCTGAAAAATCGCCGCGTCGCTGCTGCTGCGCTGGGGGGATTTCCTATCACTCACTCAACGACCGCGGTGCCCATGCAAGAGGTCGCTCGATAGCAGCGGTCGACAGTCCCACGCGAGCGGCGGTGCGGGCCGCCGTCGAGTGGCGCTGGCGCAAGCCCGCCGAAACCGCCGAATCGGGACGCCGCGGCAATACGTTATGGAGCGAGGTCGTCAGAAGACCAGCGTTCCCATGAAGACACCGAAGACGAGCACGATGAGAAAGATCACAAGGGCGATGACGAACAAGACCTTCGCGATCGATTTGGCGCCCGAAGCGACGCCGGTGAAGCCGAAGAAGCCGGCGATGAGCGAAACGACAAAGAAAATGATGGCCCACTTCAGCATGGATGCTCCCTGTTGGTGGCCCGCGCCCCTCGGCGGACGAATCGTCCCGTCATCCCCCTGACGCGCAGCGGGCGGGCCGCTCAGGCTCTCGGCAATCCGCGTGCCAGCGCCTCCCTCAGCGTCGCTCGCCATCCTGCAGCGCGAAGGCCATCACGGCATCGCCGGCCTGAGTCCCGGTCGATCCATGGCCGCCGGCCACCACCAGCACGTATTGCCGCCCGTCGGCGCCCAGGTAGCTCATCGGCGTGGCCTGGCCGCCGGCCGGCAGGCGGTGGCGCCACAACTCCGCGCCGCTGCCGACGTCGTAGCCCCGCACGTAGTAGTCCATCGTGCCCGACAGGAAGGCCAGCCCACCGGCGGTGACGATGGGACCGCCAAGGTCGGGCACGCCCATCTCGAAGGGCAGCGGCAGCGGTGACAAGTCGCGCACGGTGCCGTTGCGGTGCCGCCAGGCGATGCGCCCGGTGTCCAGTTCGGCACCGGCCACCAAACCCCAGGGCGGCGCTTGGCAGGGCAGGCCCAGCGGCGACAAGAAGGGGTGCAACTGGGCTGCGAAGGGGGCTCCGAAGTTCTCGTTCAGTGCCGGCAACGGTCCCTCGGGCGGCTTGTCGTGAACGACGAGCGAGCTGTCGTCGGGCCGCGCCACCAGCTTCGAGACGAAAGCCAGCCGTGCCGGGGTGCCGAAGACGATCTGCCGGATCGGGTCGATCGCCACGCCACCCCAGTTGAAGACGCCGAAGTTGCCCGGGTAGACCAACGTGCCCTGCACCGACGGAGGCGTGTAGCGCCCCTCGTAGCGAAGGCGATGGAACGCGATGCGGCACCACAGCTGGTCGAGCATCGTGCCGCCCCACATGTCGCGGCCCTGCAGGCGCGGCGGGTCGAAGGACAGCGCCGAGACGGGCTGCGTCGGCGCCGTGTGGTCGCCCGGGGCCGCGCCCTGTGGCGCCTGCACCTCCCGCACCGGCAAGACGGGTTCGCCGGTCCGTCGGTCGAGCACGAACAACTCGCCCTGCTTGGTGGGCTGCACCAGCGCAGGCACCGTGGCGCCGCCGATCTGCAGGTCGACGAGGCTGGGCTGCGACGGCACGTCGTAGTCCCACAGGTCGTGATGCACGGTCTGGAAGACCCAGCGCACCTGGCCGGTTCCGAGCTCCAGCGCCACCACCGATGACGAATAGCGCTCCACTGCGGCGCTGCGGTGCCCCCCCCATTGATCGGGCGGCTGGTTGCCCATCGGCACGTACACGAGACCGAGCGCCTCGTCGACGCTGCCGATCGACCAGCTGTTCGGCGAGTTGACGGTGTAGGTGTCGCCGGGTCGCAGCGGCGCCGTGTCGCCCGGGTTACCCGAGTCCCAGTTCCACACCAACTCGCCGCTGTCGACGTCGTAGGCACGGATGACGCCGGACTGCTCGTGCGTCGAGACGTTGTCGAGCACGCTGCCGCCGATGATCACGAGGCGCCTGGTGACCACCGGCGGCGAGGTCGAGTAATAGGCGCCGGGCCGCTGGTTCGGCATCCCTGCCCACAGGTTCACGGCGCCGCCGACCCCGAAGCCGCTGCAAAGGTCGCCGGTCCCGGGGTCGAGCGCGAGCAGGCGGCCGTCGACAGTGGGCATGTAGAGCTTCGCGGCGCAGTCGCCGGTCGTGGCGCCGGCGCTGGACGCTGCTGCGGGCAGAGTCGGAGCCGGCTTGTAGCCCAGCCCGCGGCAGGTTCGGTGCTGCAGCGCCAGCCCGCTTTCCACGTGCGCTGCATGGCGCCACACCTGCCGACCCGTGGTCGCGTTCAGCGCGATCACGTCCTGGTGCGGCGTGCACAGGAACAGGCGGTCGCCGACCTTCAGCGGCGTCACCTCGTAGGTGGTCTCAATCGGGTCGCCCGGCTGTCCGCGCAGGTCGCCGGTGTGGAATTCCCAGGCCAGCTGCAGGCGGCTGACGTTGTCGGGCGTGATCTGGTCCAGCGGCACGTAGCGCAGCCCATGGCCGGTGCGGCCGTAGGCGTGCCATTGGCCGGCGGGCACGGCCGGCTCCGGCGCGCCTCGCGCCTGCGGCGACCCCTTCACCGACCCCTGCGGCGGCGGCAAGCGGCCTTCGATGGCATGCGGGTCAGCCGTCATGGCCCACAGAGACACCGCCGCCATGGCCAGCAGCGAAAGGAGGAGGGCCAGGCCGCCCCCGCGGGCCAGCGCGCCCGGTGCGACACCGGTCGGCGTCGCGGCCCGCCAAAGCGCGCGACGCACCGCCGTCAGCAGCAGCGGCAACCCAAGCAGGACCAGCAGATCCATGCGCGGCGCCAGTCGCCACCAGTCCAGGCCCACTTCCCACAGCGACCAGACCAGCGTGCCCGCGCACAGCAGCGCGTACAGCCACAGCGATGCAGGATGCCGCCACAACAGAAGCAGCGCGACCGCCGACAAGGCGATCGCCGTCACCAGGTAGTACGCGCTGCCCCCGAGCCACAGCAGCCAGCCGCCAGCGAAGCCG
>JBBSPY010000196.1:0-6307 GCA_038258415.1 Burkholderiales bacterium | reverse complement strand
CTCGCCGACATGCTGCACGTCGTCACGACGGCACCGGTCGGCCGCTGGATCTGTGGCGTGCTCGACGAGACGACGGCGACCGGGTCGGGCGACCTGAGGCTCGCCCTGTCGGTTCCGCTCGCCCATGGCGGCGCGCCGGCAACGGTGAGGGGCAGCCTTGCGCTCGGCGGCAACGATGTCAGGGTCGTCGCCGGAGCGCCGACGCTCGCGGGTGCGCAGGGTCGCGTCGATTTCACCGAGGCGACCTTCGCGGTCGTCGCGGCAAGCGCGCGGCTGTTCGGCGGCGAGGTGTCGTTCGACGGCGGTGCGCAGCGGGGCGAGCCGCCGCGCTTCGCCGCCCGAGGGACCTTCACCGCGGAGGCGCTTCGTCACGCAACCGAACTTGGCTCGCTGGCGCGCCTTGCCCCAGCGCTCGAGGGGCAGGCCGCCTATCGCGCCACGCTGTCGTTCGCGTCCGGCCAGCCGCAACTGTCGTTCGTGAGCGACCTCGTCGGCGTCGCCGTCGACCTGCCGGCGCCCCTCGGCAAGGCGGCCGCGACACCGGCACCGTTGCGCGTGCGGACGGCGGTCGGCGACGCGCCGTCCGTCGTGAAGGGCTCTGCCACGGCCCCGCCCGCGTCGGCGTCGACCGACACGGTCCTGGTCGAGCTCGGCTCGCAGATGCGCGCGCGCATCGTTCGCGATGCGGCGACGGGGCGGGTGCTGCGCGGCGCGTTGCAGGTGTCCGACGCGGTCGCGCAGCCGGATGCGGCCGCACTGCCGCTGCCGGGCGCCGGCATCGCGGCATCGATCGACCTGCGCAGGCTCGACGTCGACGCCTGGCAAGCGGCCGCCAACCGGCTGCTCGCCGAGCCCGCGGCGCTCGCAGGAGCGGCGGCGCCGGCCGTCGACGCGAACGTCGGCGGCGACATGCCGGCCAGCGTGGATCTGCGCGCGGGCACGGTCACGCAAGGCGGGCGGCGATTCGACCGGGTGGCGGCGACGGCCTCGCGCAAGGGCGGCACATGGCGCGCCGACATCGACGCCGACGCGCTCGCCGGCCACGTCGAATACCAACCGGCAGGCGGCGCGTCGTCGACCGGCCGCGCCGCGCAGGGGCGCCTCTACGCCCGTCTTTCGCGCCTCTCGCTGCCCAAGGGCGAGCCCGACCCGCCGGAAGCCGCCGCCGACCGCTCGCCGGCGACCTTGCCCGCGCTCGACATCGTCGTCGACGACTTCGAGCTGCGCGGCAAGCGCCTCGGGCGCCTCGAGGTCGCCGCGCAGAACCAGCCCGGCGAGCGCCGTGTATGGAAGGTCTCCACGTTCGACCTGACGATGCCCGAAGCAAGGCTCACGGCGACCGGCACGTGGTCGGCACCGGGCCCGGCCTCGGCGCGTCGCACCGAGATGGACTTCGACCTCGCCGTCGCCGACAGCGGTGCGCTGCTCGACCGGCTCGGCGTCGCCGGTGCCGTGCGCGGGGGCCGTGGCCGGCTCTCGGGTTCGCTCGGCTGGCCCGGCTCGCCGCTGTCGCCGGAGCCGGCGACGATGAACGGCCGCGTCCACGTGGCTGTGGACTCGGGGCAATTCCTCAAGGCGAGCGCCGGTGTCGGCCGGTTGCTCGGCGTGCTCAGCCTGCAATCGCTGCCCCGGCGGTTGCTGCTCGACTTCCGCGATCTCTTCCAGGAAGGGTTCGCCTTCGACAACGTCACCGGCGACGTCACCGTCGCCAACGGCATCGCCTCGACGAACAACCTGCGCATGCGCGGGGCGGCGGCGGCCGTGCTCATGGAAGGCAGCGCCGACCTCGAGCGCGAGACGCAGGACCTGCGTGTCGTCGTCGTCCCGGAGATCAACGCCGGCACGGCGTCGCTCGCGTACGCCATCATCAACCCCGCCGTCGGCCTCGGCACGTTTCTCGCTCAGTACCTGCTGAGCAAGCCGATCGCCGAAGCGAGCACGCGCGAGTTCCACGTCACCGGCCCGTGGGACGATCCGAAGGTCGAGCGCGCCGAGCGTGGCGGGGCGACGCTGTCGGGCGCGGCGTCGGCGCCCGCGCCGCGTTGAGCCGCTGTCGCAGACGACGAGGAACCGAGCCATGAAGATCGCCGCCGTGCAGACCGTCTCGACGATCAGCGTCGAGCGCAACCTCGAGACCGCGCGGCAGCTGGTCGGCGAAGCTGCAGCGGCCGGCGCAGCGCTCGTGCTGCTGCCCGAATATTTCTGCCTGATGGGCCGCCGCGACACCGACAAGCTCGACGCCGCCGAGCCGTGGGGCGATGGCCCGATCCAGCGCATGCTCTCCGAGACGGCACGCCGGCACCGCGTCTGGCTGGTCGGCGGTACGCTGCCGCTGACGAGCCCGGACCCGGCACGCGTCGCCAACGCGAACCTCGTCTTCGGACCCGACGGCGCGGCCGTCGCCCGCTACGACAAGATCCACCTCTTCCGCTACGAGAACGACAGCGGCGACCGCTACGACGAGGCTCGCACGCTGGTGCCGGGTTCGAGCCCGGTCGCGTTCGACGCGGACGGCTGGCGTGTCGGCCTGTCGATCTGCTACGACTTGCGCTTCCCGGAGCTCTATCGCTCGCTGATGGATCCGCCGTGCGACGTGCTGTGCGTGCCGTCGGCCTTCACGCAACCGACCGGAGCGGCCCACTGGCACGTGCTGCTGCGCGCCCGGGCGATCGAGAACCAGTGCTACGTGATCGCCGCCGCACAGGGCGGCACGCACGAGAACGGTCGCCGCACCTACGGCCACAGCCTGATCGTCGATCCTTGGGGCGAGATCGTCGCCGAGCGCGACGAGGGCGAGGGCGTCGTCATCGCCGAGCTGAGCCGCGAGCGGATCGCGTCGGTTCGCCAGCAGTTGCCGGCACTCGAGCACCGTCGCGTCGGGCGTTGAAGGGTGGTCGGTCGAACGTCGCCGGGTGCGCACGGCGACACCGACAGGCGCGTCGTGCGCCACTGTCGACACGACGGCGCCGCCTTCCCCCTTAGGCGGGTCGGTACGGCGCGCCACCGCTGTTAGCCTGCGCCGTCCCTGTTTCCCGCACGCCTGTCCATGCCCACCATCGTCGCCATCCTCGTCGGACTGTTGATCGGTGCCTCGACGGGAAACCAGTTCGGGCTCGTTGCCGGTCCGCTGCTCGGCTGGCTGCTCGTGCGCGTCATGCGCCAACAGCGCGACATCGAGGCGCTGCGGCACGAGATCGGCGCGTCGACCGCGCCGGATCCGGTCGTCGCCGACGTGCGACCGTCGCCGATCGCGCCGGCGCCGGCCGGCGCGACGGGAGACGCGGCCCGCGTCGAGGCGGCGATCGCGGCCTCGATGGTGCGGCAGGGCGTCGCTCCGGAGGACGCGCCGGCGGCGAAGGCGCCACCGCCAACGCCGGCCGTGACCCGCGCAGCGTCGCCGCGCCCGAATCCCCTGGCGCCGCTGCGCGACTGGTTCTTCGGCGGCAACACCATCGTCAAGGCCGGCATCGCGATCCTGTTCGTCGGCCTCGCCTTCCTCGCCAAGTACGCGGCAGAACACTCGAACGTGCCGGTCGAATGGCGGCTGGCGGGGATCGGCGCGGTCGCGATCGCGCTGCTCGCGGTCGGCTGGCGCCTGCGCACGCGTCGCGCCGGCTACGCCCAGGTGCTGCAGGGCGGCGCTGTCGCCCTCTTCTACCTGACGATCTTCGCGGCGTTCCGGTTCTACGGCGTGCTCGCCGTCGGACCGGCGTTCGCCCTGATGGTCGGCGTGGCCGCTTTCTCGGCTGCGCTCGCGGTGCTGCAGGACGCGAGAGCGCTCGCCGTCGTCGGCGCGCTCGGCGGCTTCGCAGTGCCGCTGCTGCTGTCGACCGGCGGCGGCGACCAGGTCGTGCTGTTCTCGTACTACCTGATCCTCGACCTCGGCATCGCCGCCATCGCCTGGTCGAAGTCGTGGCGGTCGCTGAACCTGATCGGCTTCGTGTTCACCTACGTCGTCGCGACCGCATGGGGCGTGCTCCGCTATCGGCCGGAAGACTTCGCCAGCAGCGAGGCGTTCCTCGTCGCCTTCTTCCTCGTCTTCGTCGCCGTGCTGGTGCTGCCGGCCCGCCACGCCGCTCGCGTCTCGACCAACGCCGCGACCAGCGGCTCGCGCAGCGGCGACGCCTGGGTCAACTCCAGCCTCCTGTTCGGCCTGCCGACGCTCACCTTCGCGTTGCAGTACGGGCTGGTGCGCGACACCGCCTACGGCGCTGCGCTCTCCGCGCTCGGTCTGGCCGCGTTCTACGTCGGCCTCGCGACGTGGATGCGGCGCCGCCCGGCGCTCGGCGTCACCTTCGAGGCGAGCCTGGCGATCGCGGTCGTCTTTCTCACGCTCGTGATCCCGTTCGCGCTCGACGAGCGCAGCACCGCCGGCGCGTGGACGCTCGAAGCGGCCGGCCTCGTCTGGATCGGCTTGCGCCAGCAACGCCTGCGGCCGCGCGTCTTCGGCTATGCGCTTTTCGTCGTCTCGGCGCTGACGATGCTCTATGCGCGCGACCGATTCGGGCCCGCCGATCGCGTCTTCAACGCCTATTTGTGGAACGGCGTGATGGCCGGCGCCGCGGCGCTGGCGGCGGCGCTGTTCGTGCATCGCGCCGTGCGGCGATTCCGTGCGTCGACCGGCGACCCGGTCGTGGTCGCCCCGCTGGGCGGCGAGGCCATCGCCGAGCCGCTCCTCATCGGCCTGGGCACGCTCTGGCTGGCCGCCACCGCGATCGGCCAGATCGACGTCTTCGTCCGGGTACCGTGGCAATTCGCCGCCGCGCTGGCGACGCTCGCAGTCGCGACGGCGGCCTACGCTGCGCTCGCCAAACGCCTCGACTGGCCGGGCATCGGCTGGCCGATCCTGGCGGCGATGCCCATCGCCGCAACCGTCGCACTGGCGCAGATGGCCGGGCCCGACACGTCGGTGCTCGACTACGGTGGCTGGTGGGCTTGGCCGCTCGTCTTCGCGGCGCATGCGCTTGCCCTTGCCTGGGTCGCGCCACAGTGGCCGCGCGGTGCCGCGCACGCGATGCATGCGATGGGCGCGGTGATGCTCGCGTTCGTCGGCGCTCTGGTCGGCCGCGCGGTGACCGGCGACACGACCGCGGTCGGCGACCCCGGCAGCGCCTGGCCGTGGCTGGGCTGGCTCGTCGTCCCAGCGCTGCTGCTTCTGGTGCTGCCGCGGCCGCGCACGGCGCAGCTCTGGCCGGTGCGCGCGCTGCCCGAGGCCTATGCCGTTACCGCGACCGCAGCGATCGCGCTGTGTCTCTGGGGCTGGACGCTGGTGGCCAACGCGTTCTCCGACGGCAGCGCCGCACCGCTGCCGCACCTGCCACTTGTCAACCCGCTCGACATCGGCATCGGCGTGGCGCTGGCGGCCATCATCCTCGCGTTGCGCGGCCCGCTCGGCGCGGCGATGGGCAGCGCCCGCGTCGCCGCCTGGGCAGCGCTGTCGGCGGCCGGCTTCCTCTGGCTCAACGCGATCCTGCTGCGCGGCTTCTTCCACTACGGCCAGGTGCCCTACGACCTCGACGCGTGGGCCGAGTCGTTCGCCGTGCAGACGGGGCTCGCGCTGCTCTGGACCGCGACCGCCCTGGCGACGATGTGGGTCGGCGCCCGCCGGGGCGCGCGCACGCCCTGGCTGGTCGGCGCGGCGCTGCTGGCGGCGGTGGTCGTCAAGCTCGTCTTCGTCGACCTGACCGGCGCGGGCACCGTCACGCGCATCGTCTCGTTCATCGGCGTCGGCCTCGGCATGCTGGTGATCGGCTACGTCGCGCCCATCCCGTCGTCCTCGTCTTCGGAGCCTCGCCATGTCCAGGGCTGATCTGAACCCGACGGCCGCACGCGCCGTCGTTGCCGCCGTCTTCGCATGTGCCGCCCTGGCAGCCGGCAGCGCCGGCGCCGACGACCGGTCGACCCAACCGCTCCGTTTCGAGGCGCCGATCCGGGTCGAGCGTGCAGCGCCGTTCATGGCGCTGACGGTGCCGACCGCGGTCTATGCCAGAAGCGAGCAGGGGCTCGCCGACCTTCGGGTCGTCGACGTCGATGGGGGCCGGGTGCCGTTCACGCTGCTCGAGCCGCGCCGCGCGGTCGAGACCCGCGACGCGTCGCACGAGGCGGCGCTGTTCCCGCTGCCGGCGCGGCCCGCCGGCGCGGCCACCTGGCCGTCGCCGGTCGATGTGATCGTCGAGGGCGACCGCATCACCGTGCATCGCCGCGCCGCGCCGGCCGTGGCGGCGGTTGCCGCCGTTGCCTCGCCGCCCGGCTGGCTGATCGACACCGGCGAGCGGCGGACCGACGCGCCGCCCGTGCGTCGATTGCG
>JBBSPY010000195.1:0-6311 GCA_038258415.1 Burkholderiales bacterium | reverse complement strand
CCGCTGGCCGGTTTTCGCCATGCTGCCGGCCGGCTTCCTGCTGCTCGGCATCCAGGGCATCTCCGAGCTGATCAAGCGCATCGCCTTCCTGCGCGGGCTGATTCCCGATCCGACCGGCCGCCACGTCGCCAAGAGCGCCGAGCAGGAACTGGCCGAGTTCATCGCCGAGGAACGCGGCATCGGTGATGCCGCCAGCGCGGCCCCGTCCAGCGCCCGCTCGCCATGATGGAGTTCATCGCCTCGAACATGGCGCCGATCATGTTCGCCAGCCTGGTCGTCTTCCTGCTGGTCGGCTATCCGGTCGCCTTCTCGCTGGCGGCGTGCGGCCTGTTCTTCGGCTTCGTCGGCGTCGAGATGGGCATCATGCCCGAGGCGCTGATGCAGGCGCTGCCGCTGCGCATCTTCGGGATCATGCAGAACGACACGCTGCTGGCGATTCCGTTCTTCACCTTCATGGGGCTGATCCTCGAACGCTCGGGGATGGCTGAAGACCTGCTCGACACGATCGGCCAGTTGTTCGGGCCGATCCGCGGCGGCCTCGGCTACGCCGCCATCCTGGTCGGCGCGATGCTCGCCGCGACCACCGGCGTGGTCGCCGCGTCGGTGATCTCGATGGGCCTGATCTCGCTGCCGATCATGCTGCGCTACGGCTACGACCGGCGCGTCGCGACCGGGGTCATCGCCGCGTCGGGAACGCTCGCCCAGATCATCCCGCCGTCGCTGGTGCTGATCGTGCTCGCCGACCAGCTGGGAAAGAGCGTCGGCGACTTCTACAAGGGCGCCTTCATCCCCGGCTTCATCCTGACCGCAGCCTACCTGGGTTATGTGACCATCCTGACCTTCATCAAGCCGTCGGCTGCGCCGGCGTTGCCGAAGGAGGCGCGGACGATCAAGGAAGACGACGGCTCGCCCGGCCTGCGCTCGCTGGGCGTCCTCACCGTGATTGCCGTCTCGGCCGCGGTGGGGTTTGCGAAATGGCGCCCCGCGACGACCGCGACCGACGAGCTGATCGTCACGTCGATGTGCGTCGGCATCGGCGTCGCGTTCGTCCTGTCGGTGCTCAACCGTGTGTTCAGGCTGAAGCTGCTGTCGCGCATGGCCGAGCGCGTCACCTTCGTGCTGATCCCGCCGCTGGCGCTGATCTTCCTCGTCTTGGGAACGATCTTCCTCGGCGTCGCGACGCCCACCGAGGGCGGCGCCATGGGCTCGGTCGGCGCGCTGGCGATGGCGATCGGGCGGCGCCGCTTGAGCTGGCGATTGTTACGGCAGGCGATGGACAGCACGACCAAGCTGTCGTCGTTCGTGCTGATGATCCTGGTCGGCTCGACGACCTTCAGCCTCTCGTTCCAGGCGGTCGATGGCGCGGTCTGGGTCGAGCACCTGCTCACGGGACTGCCGGGCGGCCAGCTCGGCTTCCTGATCGTCGTCAACCTCCTGATCTTCTTCCTCGCCTTCTTCCTCGACTTCTTCGAGCTGGCGTTCATCATCGTGCCGCTGGTCGGGCCCGTGGCGGCCAAGCTCGGCATCGACCTCACGTGGTTCGGCGTGCTGTTGGCCATCAACATGCAGACCTCGTTCATGCACCCGCCGTTCGGCTTCGCGCTGTTCTACCTGCGCAGCGTCGCGCCGATCGAGGACTACGACGACAAGGTCACCGGCAAGCGCATTCGCAAGGTCACCACCGGTGACATCTACCGCGGCGCCATTCCGTTCGTTGTCATCCAGGTGGTGATGGTCGCGATCGTCATCTTTTTCCCGGGCATCGTCACCGGCAACCTCGACAAGCCGCTCGACATCGACGTCGACAAGGCGTTCCGCGAATTGCGGAAGGACTCGCGGGACGACTCGACGAATCCCTACCTCAACCCACCGCCGGCTGCGGAAACGCCGGCCTCGGGCGCGGAGCCGTCGAGCGACGCCAACCCCGACCCGATGCAGGCGCTGATCGAATCGATGAAGCGCAACCAGCCGAAGAAGCCCTGACTCGGGCACGGCGCGCGGCGACGAAAAAAAGCCCCGCATCCGCGGGGCTTTTGCTTGAGGGTCTGCAGGATCAGAGCTTCTGCGCCTGCATGAAGTCGTCGAAGCCGGCTTCCGTGAAGCGGAACCAGAGGTTCGCGTCGCGACGGAAGTTCGAGTAGTCCTCGTAGATCTTCTTCCACGAGGCGTTCGACGAGCCCATCTCGCTGTACAGCGCCATTGCCTCCTTGAAGGCCGCGTCCATCATGTCGCGCGGGAAGCGGAACAGCTTGGCACCGTTGCCGACGAGCGTCTTCAGCGCCGCCGGGTTGCGGGCGTCGTACTTGGCCTGCATGTCGACGTGCGCATAGGAGGCAGCGGCCTCGACGATCGCCTTGTACTCGGCACTCAGCCCTTCGTAGGCCTTCGTGTTGATGAAGATATCGAGCTGCGGGCCACCTTCCCACCAGCCCGGATAGGCGTAGTTGGGTGCAACCTTGTACAGGCCGAGCTTCAGGTCGTCGTACGGGCCGACCCACTCGGCCGCATCGATCGTGCCCTTCTCGAGCGCCTGGTAGATGTCGCCGCCCGGGATGTTCTGCGGCACGCCACCGATCCGCTCGAAGACCTTGCCGCCGAAGCCGCCGATCCGGAACTTCAGGCCCTTGACGTCGGCGATCGACTTGACCTCCTTGCGGAAGAAGCCGCCCATCTGCGCGCCCGTGTTGCCACCGGGAAAGTTGATGATGTTGTACTTGGCGTAGAACTCGCGCATCAGCTTCAGGCCATTGGCCTCGTACATCCACGCCGTCATCTGGCGCGAGTTGAGGCCGAAGGGGATCGCGCAGCCGAGCGCGAAGACCGGGTCCTTGCCGAAGAAGTAGTAGGGCGCCGTGTGCGCGACCTCGACGGTGGCGTTCTGCACGCCGTCGACAACGCCGAATGCCGGCATCAGCTCACCGCCCGCATGGGTCGAGATCTGGAACTTGCCGCCGGTCATGTCGCTGACCTTCTTGGCGAACACCTCGGCGCCCCCGAAGATCGTGTCGAGCGCCCTCGGGAAGCTCGACGCCAGGCGCCAGCGGATGTTGGCCTGCGCGTGAACGATGGCCGGGGCCGCCCCGGCGGCGATGACACCGGCGATGCCGGTCTTGTGAATAAATGAGCGACGCTCCATGTAACCAGTCTCCTTGGATCAGACAAAAGTCGAACCCGGACATTTTAGGAATCGGGTCGTCGACGACCCACGGGGAATTACCCGCCCGTACGGTCGCGGTGCGCACGAAGGCGGCCACGCCTCAGGCGCCGGCGACCTTCATCCGCTCGACCAGCACCGAGCCAATGGTCTTGCTGCCCATCGTGTACGCGTCGGCACCGACGGCGACGATCCCGGCGAACATGTCGCGCAGGTTCCCCGCGATCGTGATCTCGTGGACGGGGTGCACGATGCGCCCCTTCTCGACCCAGAAGCCCGCCGCGCCGCGCGAGTAGTCGCCGGTGACCGGGTTGACGCCCTGCCCCATCAGTTCGATGGCAAAGAAGCCACGGCCGAGCCTGCGCAGCATCGCGTCGAGGTCGTCGCCCGGGTCGGTTCGCCGCGAACTCAGGACCAGGTTGTGCGAACCGCCGGCGTGGCCCGTTGTCTTCAGGCCCAGCTTGCGGGCCGAGTAGGTCGACAGGAAGTAGCCCTGAACGCGGCCGCCCGAGACGACCTGGCGGGGCCGTGTCAAGACGCCTTCGTCGTCGAACGGAGCGCTGGCCCTGCCGCGCATCACGTGCGGGTCCTCGTCGATGTCGATGTGATCTGGAAAGACGTCGGAGCCGATGCTCTCGGTGAGAAAGGTCGCCTTGCGATACAGGGCGCCGCCGCTCGTGGCCTGGACGTAGGCACCGAGCAATCCGGCGGCCAGCGACGATTCGAACAGCACCGGCACCTCGCAGGTGCGGATCTTCCTCGCACCGAGCCTCGACAGCGCGCGCTCGGCGGCGTAGCGGCCCACGACGGCCGGCGCAGCGAGCTCATCGGGCGATCGCATCGAGGTGTACCACGCGTCGCGCTGCATCGGCGCGTTGCGGCGCCCGGGTATCGAGGCGATGGGCGCGACGGAGACCGAATGGCGTGAGCTCGCGTACCCGCCGGCAAAGCCGCGCGTGTTGCCGGCGAAGAAGTGCGACTGCTGCGCCGAGACGCCCGCGCCTTCCGAGTTGGTGATGCGGCGATCGGTGTCGAGGGCGGCGGCCTCGCATTCGGTGGCGATCACGATCGCCCGTTCGGCGTCGACGTCCCACGGGTGGAAGAGATCGAGGTCGCGCCGGGCGGCGTCGCCCCGAGCGATCGTGTCGGCTTCGGGCAGGCCCGCGGCCGGGTCCTCGGCGGTGAAGCGGGCGATGTCCCAGGCAGCGCGAACGGTCTCGCGGATGGCGGCCGGCGAGAAGTCGGAGCTGCTGGCGTGGCCGCGACGCTGTCCGGCATGGACCGTGACGGCGATCGACTTGTCGCGGTTGCGCTCGACGTTCTCGGTCTCGCCCTTGCGCACCGACACCGACAGGCCCACGCCCTCCGACACCTCGGCCGCCGCGTCGCTCGCGCCGAGCGACTTCGCATGCGCGAGCGCGTCGTCGACGAGGGATCGAAACTGGTCGCGTGAGTACGCGAAGGCGGCGGGAGGTCGGGAGATCGGGGTCAAGGCGGCGGCTATGATAGCGACGCGCTCGCACCACCCTGCTGTGTCCTGCGCGATGCCCCAGCGGATGCACGTCGACGACCCCTCACGGCCGAGCAAGACCCAGAGGAAGCGCGATTCGCACGCGCTCCAGGCGCTCGGCGAATCGCTGCTCGACCTCCCCGACATCCGCCTCGACAGCCTCGGCCTGCCCGAGATCCTGGTCGATGCGCTGCGCGAGACGCGCCGCATCACCAGCCACGAGGCTCGTCGGCGCCAGCTCCAGCGCATCGGCAAGCTGATGCGCTCGGCCGACGTCGACGCCGCGCGCGCCGCCGTCGACGAGTTGCGACTCGGCCGTGCCCACGACTCGCTCGCGCTGCACCGGCTCGAGCGCTGGCGTGCCGAGCTCGTCGCCGACGATGCCGCGACCACCCGCTACGCCGCCGAACATCCCTTGGCCGACCTGCAGCAGTTGCGCGCGCTGGTCCGCGCGGCCCGCAAGGACGCGTCGAGCGCCGCCGAGCAACGCAACGGCCGCGCCTGGCGCGAGCTCTTCCGCTACCTCCGTGAACAGGACCAACCGCCATGACCACCGACGCCACCGACCCGCCGACCCTTGACACCGTCCGCATCGGGCTCGTGTCGATCAGCGACCGCGCTTCCGCCGGCATCTACGCTGACCAGGGCCTTCCGGCGCTGCGCGACTGGCTCGCCGCCGCGGTCCGCAACCCGGTGGTGTGGGAAGAGCGCCTCGTCGCCGACGACGGCGCCGCGATCCGCGCCGCCCTGACGTCGCTGGTCGACGATGCGCGCTGCGACCTCGTCCTCACGACCGGTGGCACCGGCCCGGCACCGCGCGACGTCACGCCCGAGGCGACGCTTGCCATCGCCGACCGCGAGATCCCGGGCTTCGGCGAACAGATGCGGCGCATCGGCCTCCACTTCGTGCCGACGGCCATCCTGTCCCGGCAGGTGGCGGTCGTCCGCGGCAAGGCGCTCGTCGTCAACCTGCCCGGTCAGCCCAGGGCGATCGCCGAGACGCTCGGCGGGCTGCCGAGCGCGCAACCCCGCGTCGACGGCATCTTCTCCGCAGTGCCCTATTGCATCGACCTGATCGGCGGTCCCTACGTCGAAACCGATGACTCGGTGTGCAAGGCGTTCCGGCCGAAGTCGGCGCTGCGCGGCGCTTCGTCGGCGGCTGCGTCTTCCTCGGCGTCCTCCGCGCCCAGGAACCCGCCGCTCTGATGCGCCCATAGCCGCGCGTAGAGGCCGCCGCGCTCGAGCAGTCCGCGGTGGTCGCCTTCCTCGACGATGCGACCCTGGTCGAGAACGACGAGGCGATCCATCGCCGCGATCGTCGAGAGACGGTGCGCGATCGCGATCACCGTCTTGCCTTCCATCAGCCGGTACAGGCTCTCCTGGATCGCCGACTCGACCTCCGAGTCGAGCGCGCTCGTCGCCTCGTCGAGCAGCAGGATGGGCGCATCCTTCAACCTCCCGCGGGCGAGGGCGATCCGCTGGCGCTGACCGCCCGAGAGCTTGACGCCGCGCTCGCCGACGTGCGCGTCGTAGCCGCGGCGGCCCCTGGCGTCGGCGAGCTCGGCGATGAAGCCTTCGGCCTCGGCGCGCCGTGATGCGGCGACCATCTCGTCGTCCGACGCATCGGGCCGACCGTAGAGGATGTTG
>JBBSPY010000194.1:0-6330 GCA_038258415.1 Burkholderiales bacterium | reverse complement strand
GCGGGCGAGGCGCGCGGCGTCGAAGCCGAGCGAGGACGGAGAGGCGTGGGGCAGCGGCGTCGTCATGCGGCGATTCTCCCGCCGGCCGGGCGGCGCCGACCTCGCGACAATCGCCGGAAACCCCCAGGAGCTTCACCCCATGTTCTCGCACATCATGATCGGCACCAACGACCTCGACCGCGCCAAGGTGTTCTACGACGCGCTGCTCGGCACGATCGACGTGCAGCCGGGGTTCGTCGACCGCCATCGCGTGTTCTGGCGCACGAAGGCCGGTACGTTCTCGGTGTCGAAGCCGATCGACGGCGAGCCCGCCACCGCGGGCAACGGCAGCACCTTCGGCTTCGGCTGCGCGTCGCCGGAGCAGGTCGACGCCTGGCACGCGATGGGGCTGGCGCAGGGCGGCACGAGTTGCGAGCAGCCGCCGGGCTGGCGCGAGGGCAGCGTCGGCCGGATCTACCTCGCCTACCTGCGCGACCTCGACGGCCACAAGCTCTGCGGCATGCATCGCCCGTCGCGCCCGCCCGCCGCCTGATGCCGGTCGACGGGAGCGTGCCCGCCCCGACGAAGCCGACGCGAGACCTCGCCTCCGAGCGCATCCTCTCCGGCATCGGCCTGGTCGTCCTTGCGGTGGCGTGCTTCGCCTCGCTCGACACGGCGGCCAAGCAGTCGACGGCGGCGGTGCCGATCCTGATGGTCGTGTGGGCGCGCTATGCCGTCCAGGCGGCGCTGACCTCGCTCGTCGTCCTGCCGCGCCACGGCCTCGCCGTGCTGCGCACCGCTCATCCGCGCTTTCAGCTGCTGCGCGGCGCGCTGCTGGTCGGGGCGACGACGCTGGCCGTCCTGAGCCTTCGCTACCTGCCGCTCGCCGAGTTCACCGCGATCGTGCTGATCGCGCCGCTCGTCGTCACCCTGTTTGCGGCGACGGTGCTGAAGGAGGAGGTGTCGCCGCTGCGCTGGGCGCTGGTGGCGGGTGGCTTCGTCGGCACGGTCGTGATCCTGCGGCCGGGCGGTGGCGTGCTCGCATGGGCGAGCCTGCTGCCGCTCGGGCTCGTCTTCATCAATGCGTGGTTCCAGGTGCTGACGAGCCGCCTCGCGCGGACCGAGAAGCCGCTGACGATGCACTTCTACACCGGCTGGGTGGGCGCGCTGATCGCGACGATCCCGCTGCCGTTCGTGTGGGCGGCGCTGCCCGGCTGGCAGTGGTGGGCGCTGCTCGGGCTGATGGGGCTGTTGGGCACCGTCGGCCACTACCTCCTGATCCTCGCCTACCAGCGCGCGCCGGCGTCGACGCTCACGCCCTACCTCTACGCGCAGATCGCCTTCGCCATGTTCGGCGGCTGGCTCGTGTTCGGGCACGTGCCCGACGGCGTGTCGCTCGGCGGCATCGCACTCATCGCCGTGTGCGGCGCGGCAGGTGCATGGCTCACCGTGCGCGAGCGGCGGGTGCCGATCGAGCCGGCGGAGTCGTGAGGCCGCCCGGGGCGGTTCGTGCTCAGGCGGGGGTCGACTCGGCGGCGACCTTGCGCAGCGCCTGCTCGAACACCTCGACCGGCTGGCCGCCCGATACGAGGTGCTTGTTGTCGATGACGACGGCCGGCACCGAGTGGATGCCGAGCTCCTGCCAATGGCGCTCGGCGGCGCGCACCTCTTCGGTGTAGTCGTCGGAGTCGAGGATGGCGGCGGCGCGGTCGGCGTCGAGGCCCGTGGTCTGCGCTGCGCGCAGCAGCACATCGCGTGCGCCGGGGTTCTCGGCGTTGCCGTGATACGCGGTGAGCAGGGTGTGCTTGAGGGCGCGCTGCTTCGCCGGGTCGACGGTGCCCGCCCAGTGCAGCAGCCGATGCGCGTCGAACGTGTTCCACACGCGAGGCCGGTCGCCGAACGCGAAGCCGACCTCGGCGCCGCGGGCCTTCAGGTGCTCGCGGTTCTTCGCCAGCTGCTCGCGCGACGCGCCGTACTTGCGCGACAGGTGCTCGGCGGCGTCTTCTCCCTCGACCGGCATCTGCGGGTTGAGCTCGAACGGCTGGAAGTGCAGCTCGACGGGGATGTCGGGGCCGATCTTCTCGAGCGCGCGCTCGAGGGCGTTGAGGCCGACGGCACACCAGGGGCAGGCCACGTCGGAGACGAAATCGATGCGCATGGCGACAGTCTAGCCACGGGACGCGCCGGGTGACGATCGTCCACGCAAGGGTCATTCGAACGCGGTTCTCGCCGCACGCAACCCCTCCCTAGAATGCCCCGCTCCCTTTCCGGAGCACCCTCCCCCATGACCAGCGGCGTCATCCGCATCCGCGGCGCACGGCAGCACAACCTGAAGCGGATCGACCTCGACATCCGCACCGGCGAGATGACGGTCGTGACCGGGCCGAGCGGCTCAGGAAAGTCGAGCCTCGTGTTCGACACGCTCTACGCCGAGGGCCAGCGCCGCTACGTCGAGACCTTCAGCGCCTACGCGCGCCAGTTCCTCGACCGGATGGACCGGCCGGCGGTCGATTCGGTCGACGGCGTGCCGCCGGCGATCGCCATCGACCAGACCAACCCGGTGCGCAGCTCGCGCTCGACGGTCGGCACGATGACGGAGCTCAACGACCACCTCAAGCTCCTCTACGCGCGCGCCGCGGCGCTGTTCGACCAGGACACGGCCTTGCCGGTGCGGCACGACACGCCGGAGACGATCCACGCAGAGCTCGCGGCACGGGCTGCCGCGCTCGCGGTCGACGGCGTCGGGCCGCGGCTGGTCGTGACCTTTCCGGTGGAGCTGCCTGCGTCGACCACGCCGGCCGAGATCGAACAGTGGCTGTCGGCGAGCGGCTATACGCGCGTCCACGCCGAGCGCGAGGTGGCGTCGCCGACGGGGCCTCGCAAGGTGCTCGACGTGGTCGCCGACCGCTTCCGCATCGACACGGTCGAGAAAGCGCGCGCGATCGAGGCGATCGAGGTGGCGCTCAAACGCGGCAACGGTCGGGTCGACGTGCACGCGTCGCGCGAGGGTGCCGCCGAGGAGCGCTGGCGCTATTCCACCGGCCTGCACTGTCCCGAGAGCGACCGTCGCTACGCCGACCCGCAGCCCGCGCTCTTCTCCTTCAACTCGGCCTACGGCGCCTGCGAGACCTGCCGCGGCTTCGGTCGCGTGATCGGCGTCGACTGGGGGCTGGTGATCCCCGACGCCAAGAAAACGCTGCGCGGCGGCGCCGTCAAGACGATCCAGACGCCGGCCTGGAAGGAGGCGCAGGACGACCTCATGCGCCACGCCGGCGACGCCGGCATCCCGCGCGACACGCCATGGTCGCAGCTCACGCCCCCGCAGCGCGACTGGGTGATCGAGGGCTCGCCCACCTACAACGGCAAGTGGAACCAGCAGTGGTTCGGCATCCGCCGCTTCTTCGGCTATCTCGAGTCGAAGGCATACAAGATGCACATCCGCGTGCTGCTGTCGAAGTACCGCAGCTACACGCCGTGCCCGGTGTGCGGTGGCGCGCGTCTGAAACTCGAGGCGCTGCTCTGGCGCATCGGCTCGAAGGCCGATGCCGACGCGGCGCTCGACCCGTCGAAGCGCGTCATGCCAACGGGTGTTCCATGGACCCGCGCGCAGCTCGAGGCGCTGCCCGGTCTCACGCTGCACGACCTGATGCTGCTGCCGATCGACCGGCTGCGGCTGTTCTTCGACCGGCTCGGCTTCCGTGCCGAAGGCGAGGACAAGGCTGCGCTCTCGCTCCTCCACGACGAGATCTCGACGCGGCTGCGCTACCTTTGCGACGTCGGCATCGGCTACCTCACGCTCGATCGCCAGTCGCGCACGCTCTCCGGCGGCGAGGTGCAGCGCATCAACCTCACCACCGCGCTCGGCACCTCGCTCGTCAACACGATGTTCGTGCTCGACGAGCCCTCCATCGGCCTGCATCCGCGCGACATGAACCGCATCGTCGAGGCGATGCACCGCCTGCGCGACGCGGGCAACACGCTCGTCGTCGTCGAGCACGATCCGGCGGTCATGCTCGCGGCCGATCGCGTCATCGACATGGGCCCGGGCCCGGGCGAACGTGGTGGCGAGATCGTGTTCGACGGGACGCCCGAGGCGATCAAGTCGGCCGACACGCTGACCGGCGCCTACCTCGGCGCCCGCAAGCAGGTCGGCATGGGCCTGAAGCGGCTGGTGAGCGCGTCAACCCCAAAGCTCATCGTGCAGGGGGCGCGCGACCACAACCTGCAGAACGTGACGGTCGAGTTCCCGCTGCTGCACCTCGTGTGCATCACCGGCGTCTCGGGCTCCGGCAAGAGCACGCTGGTGCAGGACGTGCTGGCCCCGGCGCTCGCCCGCCACTTCGGCAAGGCCACCGAGTCGCCGGGCGAGCACGACGCATTGCTCGGCGCCGACTGGCTCGCCGGCACCGTGTTCGTCGACCAGAGCCCGATCGGCAAGACGGCGCGCTCGAATCCGGCGAGCTACGTCGGCGCATGGGACGAGATCCGGCGCCTGTTCGCGCAGTCGAAGCTGGCGGCGCAGCGCGGCTACTCGGCCGGCATGTTCAGCTTCAACGCCGGCAACGGCCGCTGCCCGACCTGCGGCGGCTCGGGCTTCGAGCACGTCGAGATGCAGTTCCTCTCCGACGTGTACCTCCGCTGCCCCGACTGCGACGGCAAGCGCTTCCGCCCGGAGGTGCTCGAGGTCACGATGGAACGTCGCAAGCCCGGCGAGCTGGCGCGCAACCTGAGCGTGGCCGACGTGCTCGACCTCACCGTGGCGGAGGCCGTCGAGCTGTTCCGCGACGACCGCGAGGTGGTGCGCCTGCTGCAGCCGATTCGCGAGGTCGGCCTCGAGTACGTGAAGCTCGGCCAGCCGGTGCCCACGCTGTCGGGCGGCGAGGCGCAGCGGCTCAAGCTCGCCGGTTTTCTGGCCGGCGCGGCGAAGGCAGCAAGCGCGAGCAAGCAGTCGCTCGCGCGCAAGGGCACGCTGTTTCTGTTCGACGAGCCTACCACCGGGCTGCATTTCGACGACATCGCCAAGCTGATGCGCGCGCTGCGTCGGCTGCTGGATGCAGGCAATTCGGTCGTCGTGATAGAGCACAACCTGGACGTGATGCGCGCTAGCGACTGGCTGATCGATCTGGGGCCGGAAGGTGGCGATGCGGGCGGGCAGATCGTGGCGGAAGGCACGCCGGCGGAAGTCGCGATGGCGAAGGCGAGTCGCACCGCACCATTTCTCGCGCGCTTCCTCGGCTGAGCTTCAGAGAAATACGAGTCAACCCGGTACGTCGCCCTGCTGCGCCCGCGAGCTACTCCGTGGTCTTGCCGTCGAAGTGCTCGTTGGCCGCCTCGGCGTCGGCACGGGTGCGGTGAATTACGCCATCCCGATGCTCCGGTGGTGCGTAATTCGTGTAAAGCTTCAGCGGAACGCTGCCGGTGTTGATGATGTTGTGATTGGCCCCGGCGGGCACGAGCACCGCGAACCCCGCACTGATTGCAGTGCGAACGCCGTCGAGCACGGCTTCGCCCGTTCCCGCTTCGACACGAAAAAACTGATCGAGTCTATGGACTTCGGCCCCAATCTCTTCCCTTGGCTTCAGCGCCATCACGACGAGCTGGCAGTGCTTCGCAGTGTAGAGCACCTGACGAAACGCATCGTTCTTGACGGTAACGCTGTCGATATTCTGCACGTAGCCCTTCATGGCGGCTCCTCCCTCGTTGATACTCGTAGCACATTCGACCGATCACGCTGGTACCGGGAGTCTAGCACCGAGCGATAACGGCCGCAAAGTCTCACGTCGCAACGTCGCGAAGCGGTGGTCACCGCTATACCTTCCCCGCCCGTGACACTACTCGAGTCGAACACAGGCGCATCGCGCACACTGCATCGGGAGCTCGGACTCCTTTCCGCGACGATGATAGTCGTGGGCGGGATCATCGGCGGCGGAATATTCTTTACCCCGGCGCAAGTCGCGCGCACGCTGCCCACGGGCGGCTGGGTGCTCGCGATCTGGATGATCGGCGGCTTCATTGCACTCGCCGGCGCGCTGACCTTCGCCGAGCTTGGTGCGATGCTCCCCGATGCGGGAGGCCCGTTTGTCTACATCCGCCGCGCGTTCGGGGAGAGAGCGGCGTTCGTCTACGGGTGGATGATTCTCACCACCATCGCGAGCGGCGCAGCGGCTGCCGTGGCGCTCGCCTTCGCGAATTACATCGGCCGCTTTTTCGATCTCACGTCACTCGGCGGTGTGACCGGCGTGGCCGTCGCCGTACTGCTCATTCTCACCGCGACGAACTATCGCGGGCTCCGGCTTGGCGCCGCCGTGCAGAACACGCTCGTGATGAGCAAGCTCCTCGCGCTCGGCGCGC
>JBBSPY010000193.1:0-6377 GCA_038258415.1 Burkholderiales bacterium | reverse complement strand
GCTCCTGGTTGAGGGGCATGAGCAGCAGCGGGGCGAGGGTGGCGAGGTCTGTCCGAACCGCGGCGGCGCGCTGCTCGAACGCGGTGCGATGCTCCTCGAACAGCAAATCGTCTTGGCCACGAAGCAGAAGGTTCTTCCACTCTTGCACCTGCACAAGGAAGTCCCGCTGCGCCGCGCTGGTCAACTGCAGACGATGCAAAGCCAGGGCCTGATGGGCAGCCGCCTCGGCGACGTGGCCCCCAAGGCGTGAGAAGGCAATGAAGCTGACCGTGCCAACCCCCGCGACGCTCACCACCATCAGCGCGGCCAGCAGCGCAAGGCGAATCCAGACGCCGCGTTCGGTCGTGCCCATCACGAGATGATTCGCGACACCCGCTCACGCGCAGGCTGCCGCTTTCCTGTCGGCCCGCCGCCCTGCGCGCATGACCACTGGCAAGTAGCCGATGCGGTGAGTACCGCCTTGATGACGCAGCGCATCTTTGTGTTGTTGGACTGACTCAAATGAAAGCGAGCGAATTGAGCCCAGCGAGGCTTCGCGCGCCGGGCAGAATTCGCATGGCAATGTAGCCCCCGCTCCCCGCCCCGATTCGATGAACAGAGCCGAGAGAGAAGGGCAGATCGCGCTTTATTCCACGCAGCTCGTGCGGTCGCAGGGGCGCACGGCAGCAACAGGATGGCAGCCACTCCCCATCCACACGCCGAGGACCGACGAGACATGCCCGAGCCGCGCGACCCCGACTGGAATGCGAAGGTCCGCCGCAGCTTCGCGGCGCAGAGCTTCATGGCCATCCTCGGCGCCCGGATCGAGTCGCTGATGCCCGGCATCTGCGCGATCGTCCTGCCGTGGAACAGCAGCCTCCTGCAGCAGAACGGTTTCCTGCATGCCGGCGTCACGGCGAGCATCGCCGACTCGGCCGCAGGCTACGCGGCCTATACGCTGATGTCGCCCGGAACCGAGGTGCTGACCACCGAGTTCAAGATCCACCTGCTCGCGCCGGCGCGTGGCGTCTCCTTCCGCGCCCAGGCTGCGGTCGAACGATCGGGCCGGACGCTCACGATCGTGACCTGCGACGTCCTGGCGATGGCGGACGACGGCACGGAGTCGAAGATCGCACTCTTCGTCGGCACGATGATGGCAGTGAAGGTTCCCGCGCCTCCCTGAGCAAGGGCTGCGCGTGGGTGAAACGCCGGATCAGGTCTTGCCGGAGCGCGCCATGTCGATCAGCACGTTGCTCACCTGCAGCGCACGCGCAGCGTCGCCCACGAGCGACGGCGACGTCGCCCACCGGCCCTGCACCGTCAGCGTCGGCACGCCGTCGATGTGATAGTCGCCGTTCATCTTCTTCGCCTTGGCGACCGCGGTCGCGACCGAGAACGACTTGAACGCCGCCGTGAACCTGGCGGCGTCGCCGCCGTTCTTCCCCACCAGCGCGGCGATGTCCTCGACCTTGTCGAGGCGCTGCTTCTCGACGTGAAAAGCGGTGAACACCTTCAGGCTCATGGATTCGGCCAGGCCCATCGACTCCAGCGCGTAGTAGGTGCGCTGGAAGTTCTCGGCGTTGAAGAGAAAGGGCACCGGAACGCGCTTGAAGACAACGTCGGCGGGCAGCGTCTTGACCCAGGCCTGCAGCGTCGCCTCGAAGGCAAAGCAATGCGGACAGGCGTAGGAAAAGAACTCCAGCACCTCCACCTTGCCCGCGCCCGGCCGCTGCGGCGGCTCGATCTTCGTGTAGTCGCGGCCTTCGGCCAGTCCCTGCGCACGCGCCAGGGGGGTGAGGGCGAACGCCGCGAGACCGGCGGCTGCGAAGGTGGCGTGGAGCTGGCGTCGGTTCATGTCGGTGGGGTGGTGTTGAGAAGGTGTGACCGCGAGAACGGCCGACGGTTCCTGGCCGCCGACATCGAGGGTTGAACGGCCGTCAGGCGGTGACTTTCACCCGGACCAGCGGCACGGCCAGGCCCGCGTTCCGGAGGTCGGACTGGATCTGGGGGACGAGGTGCCGCAGCTTGGCCGCGACCGCCGGGTTCGCGGCGAGTATCGACCAGCCGGTGTCGTCGATGGGTCCGGCGCGCACCTGCGATGCGAGTGCGCCGGGCAGCCGGGACCGGATGACGGCGAATCGGGCGTTCGAGGCGTGCATCCGCTCGGCCAGCAGGGCCAGCGAGGCGCTCGCCGACATGGCATCGGTCATCGATGTGGCGTCGGGCGTCAGGGCGGCAGGCTTCACGGTGCAGAGGCTGCAGGGCGCTCCAGTCTAACCACGCGGGCTAAAATGCCGGGTTCGGCTGCGGGATGCGCTTGTCTTTCAAAGGCTCGAGCCGCACCTGCGGCTGTCCGCGACAGGTTCTCCGCGGACCCACCGCCACCGCACGCCCGCACCGCATGTTGCCCAAGCTTCTCACCTCGATCTTCGGCAGCCGCAACGAGCGGCTGCTGAAGCAATACCGCGTCGTCGTCCAGAAGGTCAACGCCCTCGAGCCGACGTTCGAGGCGCTGTCCGACGACCAGCTTCGCGCCAAGACCGTGGAGTTCCGGGAGCGCGTCGCCAAGGGCGAGTCGCTCGACGACATCCTGCCGGAGGCGTTCGCCGTCGTGCGCGAAGGCGGCAAGCGGTCGCTGAAGATGCGCCACTTCGACGTGCAGCTGATCGGCGGCATGGTGCTCCACGCCGGGAAGATCGCGGAGATGCGCACCGGCGAAGGCAAGACGCTGATGGCGACGCTGCCGGTCTACCTCAACTCGCTGAGCGGCAAGGGCGTGCACGTCGTCACCGTCAACGACTACCTGGCGCGTCGCGACGCCGAGTGGATGGGGCGGCTCTACACCTTCCTCGGCCTCACGGTCGGCGTGAACCTGCCGCAGATGGCGCGTGAGCAGAAGCAGGAGGCCTACGCGGCCGACGTCACCTACGGCACGAACAACGAGTTCGGCTTCGACTACCTGCGCGACAACATGGTGCAGGACACGGTCGACCGCGTGGCCCGCGGCCTTTCGTACGCGATCGTCGACGAGGTCGACTCGATCCTGATCGACGAGGCCCGCACACCGCTCATCATCAGCGGCCAGGCCGAGGATCACACCGAGCTCTACGTGCGCATCAACGCCGTCGTGCCGAAGCTGAAGAAGCAGATCGGCGAGCTCGACCTGCGGACCGGCGAAGGCGTGATCGACCCGGGCGACTTCACCGTCGACGAGAAGACGCACCAGGTCTTCCTCACCGAAGACGGCCACGAGAACGCGGAGAAACTGCTCACCGAGACCGGCCTGCTGGTCGAAGGCGCGAGTCTCTACGACCCCTCGAACATCACGCTGATGCACCACGTTTATGCGGCGCTGAGGGCCAAGCACCTCTACCACCGCGACCAGCACTACGTCGTGCAGACAGGTGAAGACGGCAAGCCCGAGGTCGTGATCGTCGACGAGTTCACGGGGCGCCTGATGACGGGACGGCGCTGGAGCGACGGCCTGCATCAGGCGGTCGAGGCCAAGGAAGGCGTGCCGATCCAGAGCGAGAACCAGACGCTCGCCTCGATCACGTTCCAGAACTACTTCCGCATGTACGGGAAGCTCTCGGGCATGACCGGCACCGCCGACACCGAGGCCTACGAGTTCCAGGAGATCTACGGCCTCGAGACGGTGGTGATCCCGCCGAACCTGCCGACGGTGCGCAAGGACGAACTCGATCTCGTCTACAAGACCAGCCGCGAGAAGTTCGAGGCGGTCATCGAAGACATCCGCGATTGCCACACGCGTGGCCAACCGGTCCTCGTGGGCACCACGTCGATCGAGAACTCGGAGCTGATCTCGGGGCTGCTCGACAAGACGAAGCTGCCGCACCAGGTGCTCAACGCCAAGCAGCACACGCTCGAAGCCGGTATCGTCGCGCAGGCCGGACGACCGGGCGTGATCACGATCGCCACGAACATGGCCGGGCGCGGAACCGACATCGTGCTCGGTGGCAACGTCGAGAACCAAGTCAAGCTGATCGAGCTCGACGAATCGGTCGCTCCCGACGACAAGCTCGCCCGCGCCGCTCATCTCGCCGCGGAGTGGCAGAGCCTGCACGACTCGGTCAAGGCCCAGGGGGGCCTGCGCATCATCGCCACCGAGCGTCACGAGTCGCGCCGCATCGACAACCAGCTGCGCGGCCGCTCGGGGCGCCAGGGCGATCCGGGCTCCTCGCGTTTCTACCTCTCGCTCGACGATTCCCTGATGCGGATCTTCGCCGGCGACCGCGTCCGCTCGATCATGGAGCGGCTGAAGATGCCCGACGGCGAGGCGATCGAGGCCGGCATCGTCACGCGTTCCATCGAGGGCGCTCAGCGCAAGGTCGAGGCTCGCAACTTCGATGTGCGCAAGCAGTTGCTCGAGTACGACGACGTCTCCAACGACCAGCGCAAGGTCATCTACCAGCAGCGCAACGACATTCTCGAGGCCGCCGACCTGGTGGCGCAGATCACGAGCCTTCGGTCGAGCGCGATGGCGGACGTCGCGCGCACGTTCGTGCCGGCCGGGACGGTCGAGGAACAGTGGGACATCCCGGCACTCGAGAAGACGCTCGTCGAGGAGTGGCAGCTCGAGGTGCCGCTGGCCGCGCAGGTCGAGCAGAGCGACGACATCACCGACGAGGACCTCGTCGAGGTCGTGCAGAAAGCGGCCGACGCGTCATTCCAGGACAAGGTCGACCGCGTCGGCATCGAGCAGTTCACGCCCTTCATGCGGATGATCCTGCTGCAGTCGATCGACCAGCACTGGCGTGAGCATCTGGCCGCCCTCGACTACCTGCGCCAGGGCATCCACCTGCGCGGCTACGCACAGAAGAACCCGAAGCAGGAGTACAAGCGCGAGGCGTTCGAGCTGTTCTCGCAGTTGCTCGACGCGGTCAAGATGGACGTCACGCGCACGTTGATGAACGTCCGCATCCAGTCCGAGGAAGAGGTGCAGCGCGCGGCCCTGGCCGCCGAGCAGCGCGCCGAGCAGATCGGCAACATCACCTACACGCACCCGAACGAGGACGGCAGCGTGTCGCGCGAGCCGAGCTACGCAGCGACGACCGCCGCGGCGGCGGAGGTGGCGCTCGGTGCCGTCGCGGCCGGGATGACCGCAACGCGAGCCGATGCGGTGCCCAAGGTCGGTCGCAACGATCCGTGCCCGTGCGGCAGCGGCAAGAAGTACAAGCAGTGCCACGGGAAGCTGGCGTGACGCTGCGCGACATGCCGACGTCCGGTCTCGATCAGGTCGATTCCCGCGCCAGCACCCGCGTCAGGGTCGCGGTGAGGATCGACATCCGGACCGGTTTCTCGCTGAACACCAGGTCGTAGCGCCGGACGGCCTCGGCGATCTCGGCCTCGTCGACGACGCCGGTCAGGACCTGCGCGGTGAGGACGACGATGGGTACCGCGGAATCCTGTTGGCGGATCGTGTCGATGAGCTTGAGGGAGCTCGTCTCGCCGATGAGCCAGTCGACCACGAATGCGTCGTAGCGCTGCGCGGCGGCACCCGCCAGGACGTCCGCGCTCCGGTAGAAGGGATGCGCTTCGTAGCCCGATTCGTTCAGGTGGTTGCAGATGCTGTTGGTGAGGTCGTGATCGTCGTCGAGGACGGCGATCGCGGCGCGGCGGACCTCGCCGGGCCGGACGTCCAGTCGTTCGACGGCGTAGCAGGTCGAATCGCCGGCTTCGCCCGCCAGCAGCGCGCTCCATCCCGAGCCCGTGTGAACGGCGACGATCTGGTCCGGCCCCGGTTGCTCGATTCGCTCCCCCTTCCACATCTCGCACGGCAGCGTCGTCGCGCCGATTTTCAACATCGCCCGAATGCCGATGAGGGCGTCGGGAGACGGCGAGACCAGCCGGCTCAGGGTCTCGCCGAACAGGGCCGCCGTGCGCGACAGATCTTCCAGGGTCCAGGTGGCGGTGCCGTTCAGGCGCCGGTGCGCCTGTGAGTAAGACAGCCCGAGTGCTTCGGCCAGCCAGGCCGAATGCCGGTACTTCGGCAGGCCGTGGCGTTCCAGCAACGCACGAACACACGTCGCCGCCATGGGCGAAGCGGCATCGTCCCCGCCGGCGTTGACGACTTCGTCCGCGGAGCGCTCGCCGTCCTGATTTCCATCATTTGTCATTTCTATACGTCTTGCGTCGAACCGATTGTCATTTGATGATTGATCTTGGACGCGACCACGCCTACATTCGCACGGATGATGCGCTTTCCGGTACGGGAGCTGATCGGACGTGAAGGATAGGACCATGAGAGCGCTGCTGATCGACAGCCGGCCACCGGTGCTGTCGGACCTTCGCGCTGTGGCGTCGGGGTTCGGGCCCGACCTTCAGCTGGTCTATGCGGGCAGCCTCGCTGCGGCGCGACAAATTCTGTCGAGCGAGGT
>JBBSPY010000192.1:0-6383 GCA_038258415.1 Burkholderiales bacterium | reverse complement strand
GCGCTCGACGTCGTCGGGCTCAACCACTACGTCACCGCGCAATGGGAGTTCGGCACCGGCGCGACGCTCGCCTGGCCCGACGGCGACCCGCGACGCGCGCCGCTGCGCCAGCTGCTGCGCGAGGCGAGCGATCGATATCGCCGCCCGCTGTTGCTCGCCGAGACCGGCCACGTCGGCCACGAACGCGCCGCCTGGTTGCGGGAGGTCGACGCCGAGGTTCGCACGGCGCGGCAGGGCGGCGTTCCGCTGCTCGGCGTGTGCCTCTATCCCATCGTCGACCGGCCCGACTGGGACGACACGAGCGACTGGCACCGCAGCGGCCTGTGGGACGCCTCGCCAGCCCCGGCGGCGGACGACGGCGCCGGCCGCGACGCGGCCTTTCGACCCGGGCGCCACATCGACGAGGCGTACGCCGCTGAACTCGCCCGCTGCGTGCAAACGCCCTGGCCCGCGGCGCGGCCGCTGCCGCGCCAGGTCGCGCCCACCGCCTACGCCACCGCATGACCGCCCGCTTGAGTGACCGCATGAAGAAGAAAACGCTCCTCGTGTTCTCGCACCTGCGCTGGAATTTCGTCTGGCAGCGGCCGCAGCATCTGCTCTCGAGGCTCGCATCCCGGTACGACGTGGTCTTCGTCGAAGAGCCGCTGCGCCGCGACGAGCACGACGGCCACGACCGCCTGGACGTCGCCGTCGTGGCGCCCGGCATCACGGTCGTGACGCCACGCACGTCGCTCGCCCAATGGGGCTTCCACGACGCCCAGATCGCACGCATCGGTCCGTTGCTCGAGGGAATCCTGCCGCGCGTCGACCGATCCGACCTGCTGGTCTGGTTCTACACGCCGATGGCGCTGCCGCTGCTCGACCGCGTCGATGCCGGGCTCGTCGTCTACGACTGCATGGACGAGCTGTCGGCGTTCCTCGGCGCGCCGCCGGAACTCGTCGAACGCGAAGCGAAGCTGATGGCCGTCGCCGACGTCGTGCTCACCGGCGGGCCCAGCCTGCACGAGGCGAAGCGGCACCGTCATCCGAACGTGCTCTGCCTGCCGAGCAGCGTCGACGCAGCGCACTTCGCCGGCGGCGAGCCCGACGGCAGCGACGCGGCGCGCGAGGCCGAGGCGCTGCAGGCCGGGATCGGCCGTCCGCGCCTCGGCTTCTTCGGCGTGATCGACGAGCGGCTCGACATCGCGCTCGTCACCCGGTTGGCCGATTCGCACCCCGACTGGCAGATCGTCATGGTCGGTCCGGTCGTCAAGATCGATCCGGCGCAACTGCCGCGGCGCGACAACCTCCACTGGCTCGGCCAGCGCAGCTACACGTTGCTGCCCTACCTGCTGCACGGGTGGGACCTCTGCATCCTGCCGTTCGCCCTCAACGCGTCGACTCGCTTCATCAGCCCGACCAAGACGCTCGAGTACATGGCGGCCGGCAAGCCCGTGGTCAGCACGGCCGTTCGCGACGTCGCCTGGCTGTATGGAGAAGCGGTGGTCAGTGCCGCCGATCACGACGCATTCGTGGGCGCCTGCGAGCAGCTGCTCGGCGAGAAGGGCGACGCGCGGCGCAAGCGCGAGGCCGCGGCGGCGATGCTCGTCTCCCGGTCGTCGTGGGACGGAACCGCGAAGTCGGTCGCCGAAGCGATCGACGCGGCGGAGCGCACGCGGGTCGCGGCTGCCGCCTGAGCATCCCGTGATGGTGCTGCACCCGCGTCGCGACGACTGGCTCGACGCGACGCCACGACTCGATGTGTGGTCGCGATTGCCGCCTCCGGCGCCGGGCCTGCGATGCGTCGTCGTGGTTCCGGCGCGCAACGAGGCCGAGCGCGTCGAAGGCGCGCTGCGGGCGCTCGCCGGACAGGTCGGCGCGCCGCCTTTCGAGGTCGTGCTGCTCGCGAACAACTGCGACGACGACACCGCCGCGATCGCCCGGCGCGCCGCGCGCGACAGCTCGCCGCCTCGCATGCACATCGTCGAAGCACGCATCGAAGAGGCGAACGCACACATCGGCTACGTGCGGCGGGAGCTGATGAACGAGGCTGCGCGGCGCCTGCGCCGCGCCGGCGCCGGCAACGGCTTCATCGCCAGCACCGACGCCGACACCGTCGTGTCCCCCGACTGGCTGGCCGCCAACGCGATCGAGCTCGAGGGCGGCGCCGGTGCGGTGGGCGGCAGGATCCTCGTCGACGATCGACCCCCACCGGGCGCCGGCGCGCTGCGGCTGCGCCGGATCGACGAGGCGCATGCATTGCTGCGCAGCCGCGTCGCCAGCATCGTCGATCCCGAGGCGCTCGACCCGTGGCCGCGCCACCACCAGCATTTCGGCGCCAGCCTCGCCGTGCGTGCCGATGCATACGCGGCGGCCGGCGGCGTTCCCGAGGTGCGCTTTCTCGAGGACGACGCGCTCGTGCGTGCGATCGAACGCGCCGGCTTCGCGGTGCGGCGCAGCCCGCGCGTCCGGGTCCGCACGTCGGCACGGCTCGACGGCCGCGCCGCGGTCGGCCTCTCGTGGCAGCTGCGGCAATGGGCCGAGCGTGGCGGCGGCGACGATCCGCTCGTCGAGCCCGCCGATCGCCACGTCGTCGCGATGACGGCGCGCGCCCGTCTGCGCCGCGCCTGGCCCGACCGGTCGGTCGACCTCGGCGAATCGCTCGGCATCGAGGCACGTCGATGGCGCGAGCTCGTCGACGGGGCGGCCACCTTCGGCGCTGCGTGGCAGGCGATCGACGAGGAGCGCTGTCGCGCCATGGCCGCTGCCGGTGCCTTCGTGCCGCGTTCGGCGGCCATGCGCGGGCTGGGGGAGTGGCTGCGGCTCGCGCGGGGTCGTCCCGCCGGCCCTGCCGTGTTCGATCAGCGGCGGTCGAACCGGTCGAGTCGGTACTGCGGGTAGCGCGCGCCCGCAGCGTGGACGAGCGCGCCGCCCGGGTGCGAGCAGTCCAGGAACGATCGATGGACGTCGTCGCCGGTGAGCGGGTAGTCGTGCACCGGCGCGGTCCAGTGCACGAGCAGCAGCGTGCCGCCGGAGTCGAGCGACGAGACGACCCGGTCGCGCGCACGCTCGAGATCGGCGCGCGACCAGTAGTAGCCCACTTCGGACAGCAGCACGAGGTCGAACCGGCCCGCGGGGAACGCCTCGGGGATCTGCATGCGCGCGAACTCGACCTGCGGCAGCCGCTCGCAACGCTGTCGCGCGGCCGCCAGCGCTGCGGCGCTCACGTCGACCGCCAGCAGCTGTTCGCAGCGCGCGGCAAGGCGCTGGGTAAGCACGCCGATCGAGCAGCCGATCTCGAGCCCGCGTCGGTAGTGCGACCGCGGCAGTGCGGCGAGGGTCTGGTCGTACTTCGCGGCTTCGTAGGCGCTGGTCTCGAAGTCCCAGGGGTCGGCCCGCGCCGCATAGACGCGGTCGAAGTAGTCGGGCTGCAGCGACCGGTCGGGCGTCATGCGGGCGACGCCTCGGCGTCGTGCGGCGCCATCGGCGCCTGCAGATAGGTCTCGATCGGGCCGGCGCAGCGTTCGAGCAGCGAGGCGGGCAGGACGAAGCCGCCGGGATCGTCGAGGATCATCTGGCCGCGCTGCGAGGCGTGCGCCGCCACCGCGCCGGCTTTCGCGGCGGCGACCGACGACACGTCGAGCCGATGCTCGTCGACCTCGCCCGGCCGCGGCCGGTCGGCGACGGTGCCGCGCTCGTCGGTCCAGACGCCGTACTCGACGATCCGCGTGACGGTGCGGAGCCGGCCGCGAACGGCCCGCGCCATCGCCGAGACGGCACGGTGGTCGGGATGGGGATCGCGCCGCCAGGGCGCGAGCAGCGTGCGCGCGCCGCACCGCGACGCGAGCGCGGCGATGCGCGACACCGCCGCGTCGAAGCCCGGCTGACGCTCGCCGGGAACGGCGCCGTCGGGCAGGTCGAGGGCATGCAGATCCTCGCGAGCCACACCGAGGATCGCCAACGCCCGCTCCATCTCGGCGCGACGCAGGGCGCGGCGAGCCGACGGCGGGTAGCGATGCGACCCCGGATGGGACTGCGAGCCGTCGCTGACCAGGACGACCGACACCGACGCGTCGCGCTTGCGCAGCATCGCGATCAGGCCGCCGCAGCCGAGCGACTCGTCGTCCGGGTGCGGCGCGAGGACGAGACAGCCACCGAGGCTGTCGAGCCAGGCCTCGTCGTCACAAGGCGCGGAACCCGGCTCCGCATTCATGTGCTGAACAGATCGGGAGCGGAGTCGCCACGCGAGAGCACGTAGGCGCCCGCCGCCGCGAGAACGGCGTCGGGCGAGCCCTGCCGGAGGTAGTGGGTCAGGTCGCGGTGCAGGCGCTCGAACGGCTCGGGTCGCAGCAGCCCGCGCGCGCCGACCGAGCGCTCGGCCAGCGGCAACACCCGCAGGCACAGGTCTTCGACCGCGATTCGCATGAGGTGCGCGAAGGCGGCGTCGGCTTCGCGCCGACCCGTCGTCGGGACCGCGGGGTCGCGTCCGGGCGGATCGAGCAGGCGCGCCGCCGCAGCGGCCAGCCAGTGACGACCGGTCGCGATGCACATCGCCATCTCGCCGAGCCGGGCCCGCTGGTAGGGATCGTCGGTGCGGCCGAGGCGCCGAAGGAAATGACGCGTCTCGTCGAACACCGCCTCGGCGCCGCCGAGCTGCACGGCCGCGAAGCGGGCCGCGCCCGTGGAGAACATCGGCTCGCGGTAGTAGTCGCCGGCGCCACCGAGCAGGGCGTGGGGCGGCAGCGTGATGCCGCCGAAGTCGGCCATCGCGCTCGCGGTGGGCCGCATGCCGAGCGGCCTCCAGAAGGTCCGGTCGAGCTCCGGGGGCGTGCGGTCGGTGTCGACGACGACCATCCAGCGCCGGCCTTCCGCGTCGTTGCCGGTGACGACGGCTCTCGTGGCGTGGCCGGCCGCCGTCGCGAAGGTCTTGCTGCCGTGCAGCTCGATGCGGTCGGGCGCCAGCTGCAGGCGAACGCCGTCGGCCGCCTCGGTGTTCCACACTGCGAACAGGTGCCCGGCGGCGGCGTCGGCCTCGTGGCGGGCGACCTGCTCGGGCGTTCCGTAGGCTTCCACCAGGAGCAGCGCGTTGACATGGCCTTCGAAGATCCGGCCCACCGGCAGACTGCCGCGGCCGACGGTCGCGAGCCGGTCGAACAGCCGCCGACGCCGTGGCGACCGGATCGTGGCCGCGCTCAGCCAGCCGGCCAGGCGGAGCAACGCGATCGAGCGCGACGGAAAGCCGTGCTCGACGTCGACCGCGGCGGCTTCGTCGCGCAGTGCCGCGACCAGCGCGTCGTCGTCGAGGCCCGGGGGGTCCGCATCGGTTGGAATGTCGTGTGAGCGTTCGGTCATCATGCGGCGCCCGGCAAAAGACGCGCCCGTGCCTTTGCCGGGCATTGCGATTGCTTGCCGCCGACCTGCCCATGCACACCGCCCTCTACGTCAGCTCCTTCGCCGAACGCGTGCCGGTCTCCGCGGTCGCCGACATCGCCAAGGTGTCCCGGAAACAGAACCTGGCGGCGAACATCACCGGGCTCCTCGTCTTCGACGGCTCGGCGTTCGCACAGCTGCTCGAAGGCCCCGACGATGCCGTCGCCGCGCTGGTCGCGCGCCTTCCCGCGGACGAGCGTCACACCGACTTCCAGCTGCTCTCGATCGGGCCGACGCAGGGACCGCGGCGCTTCCCCACCTGGCAGCTCGGCTACCTGCTCCTCGACTCCGACGGCCCCGGCATCGAGCGCCTTCGACGCGTGGGCGGCGCCGAGGCACTGGTCATGTTCGACGCGATGCTGCCGACGCTGGACGTCGAGATCGGTTCGGCGCTTCCCTCCCGCACCGGGTCGTCGCCGCAAGGGAACTAGGGTTTCACCCGACGGCATGCCGTTTGAAAACCGGCTTGCCGCTGCTTTCGATCCAGCGACAATCCCCTCGCCGCGGAAAAGGCGGCTTTCTCATCATCAGGGGAGTGGGAGCATGGTCAAAACAGCGATTCCGGTCGGGTCGAAGGTCGGCCAGCCGATGACGAAAGCAGAGCGCAAGGTCATCTTCGCCTCCAGCCTCGGCACGGTCTTCGAGTGGTACGACTTCTACCTCTATGGAACGCTCGCCGCGATCATCGGCAAGCAGTTCTTCTCCAACCTCGATCCGGGCTCGCAGCTGATCTTCACGCTGCTGGCGTTCGCCGCCGGCTTCATCGTCCGGCCCTTCGGCGCACTGGTCTTCGGTCGCCTGGGCGACATGATCGGGCGCAAGTACACCTTCCTGGTGACGATCGTCATCATGGGTCTGTCGACGTTCATCGTCGGCCTGCTGCCCTCCTATTCGACGATCGGTGTCGCCGCGCCGATCCTGCTGATCGCGCTGCGCCTGCTGCAGGGGCTGGCGCTCGGCGGCGAATACGGCGG
>JBBSPY010000191.1:0-6388 GCA_038258415.1 Burkholderiales bacterium | reverse complement strand
GGCAAGTCGCCGAGCGCTGCGACGCACTGGCGCAGCAATCCGGCCGCCT
This sequence comes from Burkholderiales bacterium, assembly GCA_038258415.1. GTDB lineage: Bacteria > Pseudomonadota > Gammaproteobacteria > Burkholderiales > Burkholderiaceae_C > Schlegelella_A. The sequence continues at coordinate 6,339 of JBBSPY010000191.1, read as the reverse complement.
TGATGCCGGCGTCGGTGACGACGAGCGGCTTGCGGATGCCGTGGCGCACGCATTCCTCCGGCAGCAGCGCGAGCACGCCGACGTCGAGGTGGACCTGGGTGATGTACTGGATGTAGGCCATGTCCATCAGTCTGGCACACTCGATCGGCTGGATTCCCACTGCCCCTGTATGCAACGCAGCGACTTCCGTTTCTCCGAGCGATTGCGCGTGCGCTGGGCCGAGATCGACGCGCAGCAGATCGTCTTCAACGGCCACTACCTGATGTACCTCGACACTGCCATCGCCGGCTACTGGCGGGCGCTGGCGATGCCGTACGCGCAGACGATGGCATCGCTCGGCGGCGACCTGTTCGTGCGCAAGGCCGAGCTCGACTACCTCGCGTCGGCACGCTACGACGACGTGCTCGACGTCGCCCTGCGCTGCGCCCGCGTCGGCCGCTCTTCGATCGTATTCGACGGCGGCATCTTCCGGCGGTCGTCGCTGCTGGTCTCGGGCGTGCTGACCTACGTCTTCGCCGACCCGCACGGCGGCGGCTCGCGACCGGTGCCCGACGCGCTGCGCGCGCTCTTCGACCGCTTCGAGGCGGGCGGGTCGATGGTCGACGTCGAGGTCGGATCGTGGTCGGCGCTGGGTGCGGATGCGCGACCGATCCGCGACGCCGTCTTCATCGGCGAGCAGAACATCGCCGCCGAGATGGAATGGGACGGCACCGACGACACAGCGGTGCACGCCCTCGCACGCAACGGCCTCGGCCTGGCGCTGGCGACCGGGCGGATGCTCGAGCACGTGCCCGGCGTTGCCAAGATCGGTCGCATGGCGGTCGTCGCCCCGGCGCGCTCGAGCGGCGTCGGGCGGGCGGTGCTCGATGCGCTGCTCGATGCTGCCCGCGGCCGCGGCGACCGCGAGGCGCTCTTGCATGCGCAGCTCGCCGCGGTGCCGTTCTACGAGCGGGCCGGCTTCGTGCGCCGCGGCGAGGTGTTCGACGAGGCCGGCATCGGCCACGTCGAGATGCTGAAGACGCTCTGACGCGCCCTCGTCACGTCGAGGGCGACGCGCCTTCGACGAAGACTTCGACGTGTCGCTCGCCGATGATCGAGCCGGCCATCGCCCGTGCGGCGAGCGCGATCGCCGCTTCCAGCGCAGCGTCGATGCCGCGTCCGGGAAGCGCGTAGGCTTCCATCCACGTCTGCACGCTGTCGTTCGATTCGGGTCGCCGCAGGACACGGGCGACCAGGCCCGGATGCGCGTCGACGAGTCGGCGTTGCATGCCGCCGATCGCGTCGCCGGCAGCGGCCGAGTTCGCGTCGGCAACGCGGTAGTACACGAACAGCTCGCGGCCCGTTCCGAGGTCGGCCGCGCGGCTCACGCGTCGGCGTCGGCAGGGAGCGGCAGGTCGTAGGGCATCGGCCGCTTGACCAGTGGCGGGCCATCGCCCGCTCGCAGGCGCAGCGGCGCGTCGAGCGCGGCGAGCCGCAGCTCGACCAGCGCGCGGCTTCCGCCACCGGACGGCGACGGCGCTGCATTCGCGACGGTGCCGACCGGCTCGGCCGGTTGGCCTTCGGCGTACACGTCGTCACCGGCCGCTGCATCCCGCGCGTCGACGTCGAACAAGAAGGCTCGCCGCTTGAGCGTGCCGCGATACTGGCTGCGCGCGACGACTTCCTGGCCCGGGTAGCAGCCCTTCTGGAAGTCGACGCCACCGACGTGCTCGAAGTTCACCATCTGCGGCACGAAGCGGTCGACCGTGGCGGCGACGATCGTGACGATGCCGCTCGAGACGTCGAGCCAGCGCCAGTCGGCGAGCGACAGCGAACCCGCGGCCGGTGGCGCGGGGTCGCCGATGCCGATGTGCAGCGCGCGGGAACGGCCCTCCGAATCCGGCAGGCGGATCGTCGAACCGGTGCTGTCGGTCGACTGCTCGCGCTGCCACCGATCGGCGCCGCCGGGGGCCGCAGCGGCGTGGCCCGCGAGACCCCACAGCATGATGTCGCCGCTGGCGTCGTCGAGCTTGCATTTGGCGCGCAGCACGAACATGGCAAGGCGCTTGAGCGTCGGCGCCAGCAGGTCGCGCGAGCAGGCGAGGGCGAACTCCTCCGCGCCGTTGCGCCAGACGATGAAGCTCGCCTGCATGCGACCCTTGGACGAGCAGAAGGCGGCCAGCCGGGCGCGGCTGTCGTCGAGACCGACGACGTCGTTCGTCAGCTGTCCCTGCAGGAAGGTGGCGGCGTCGACGCCGCGGGCGCGGATGACGCCGAGGTCGTCGAGCCGGCAGGCGCCGTCGAAGGCAGGGGGCGAGGTCATGCGCCATTATCATGAGCCGCATGGGGAAGACGAGATCGCACGGGCGGGTGCTCGGCGCCGCCGTCGGTTCGATCGCTCTCGTTCTCGCTGCTGCCGCTGCGGGCGCCTGGTGGTGGCTGCACCAGCCGCTCGCGCTCGCCGCCGACTCGGCCGAGCTGTCGATCGAGGCCGGAACGCCGCCTCGCGACATCGCCGACGGCTGGGTGAAGGCTGGCGTTCGCACCGAGCCGCTCTGGCTCTACGAATGGTTCCGCTGGTCGGGACAGTCGCGCCGCATCCGCGCCGGCAGCTACGAGATCAGCGCCGGCACGACACCGCTCGCGCTGCTCGAGAAGATGGTGCGGGGCGACGAGTCGCTCGCCGTGGTGCGCGTCGGCGAGGGCTGGACGTTCCGGCAGGTGCGCGCCGTGCTCGCGAAGGCCGAGTCGCTCAAGCCGACGACCGCGGCGATGTCGGACGCCGAGCTGATGGCCGCCGTCGGCGGGCCGACCGGCTTGTCGCCCGAAGGCCGCTTCTATCCCGACACCTACGCCTACAGCAAGGGCTCGACCGACCTCGCGGTGTTCAGGCGCGCCTACCGGGCGATGGCTGAACGGCTCGATGCCGCGTGGCGCGACCGCGCGCCCGACACACCGCTGCGCAGCGCCGACGAGGCGCTGACGCTGGCGTCGATCGTCGAGAAGGAGACGGGCGTCGCCGCCGATCGCGGGCTCGTCGCCGGCGTGTTCGTGAACCGCCTGCGCGCCGGCATGCCGCTGCAGACCGACCCGACCGTCATCTACGGCCTGGGCGAGCGCTTCGACGGCAACCTGCGCAAGCGCGACCTGCTCGCCGACACGCCGTACAACACCTACCTGCGCAGCGGCCTGCCGCCGACGCCGATCTCGACCCCGGGGAAGGCGGCGCTGCTTGCGGCCGTGCGGCCGGAGCCGACGAAGGCGCTGTATTTCGTGGCACGTGGCGACGGGTCGAGCCAGTTCAGCGAATCGCTGTCGGACCACAACCGCGCCGTCAACCGCTACCAGCGCAAGACCGGCACGCCATGACGACCGGAGCCTTCATCACGTTCGAAGGCATCGACGGCGCGGGCAAGTCGACCCACATCGAACCTGCGGCGGCATGGTCGAGGGCTCGGGGGCGCACCGTGACGACCACGCGCGAACCCGGAGGCAGTCCCCTCGGCGAGCGCGTTCGCGAGCTCGTGCTCGGCTTGCCGATGGACGGCGTCACCGAGACGCTGCTCGTCTTCGCGGCGCGTCGCGATCACCTCGAGACGGCCATCCGGCCCGCGCTTGCCCGAGGCGAGTGGGTGCTCTGCGACCGTTACAGCGATGCGACGTTTGCCTACCAGGGCGGCGGTCGTGGCGTTTCGCTCGGCTGGCTGCGGGCGCTCGAGGATGAGGTCCAGCACGGCCTGCAGCCCGATCTCACGCTGTGGTTCGACCTCGACCCGGCGGTCGCCGCCCGTCGCCGCGCCGCCGCCCGCGCCGCCGACCGTTTCGAAGCCGAAGACGTCGCGTTCTTCGAGCGCGTTCGCGACGGCTACGAGCGGCGCCGGCTCGCCGACCCTGGCCGCTTCGCCTGCATCGACGCGTCCCGCGAGCGTGAGGCGGTGTGGCGCGCCGTCGAGGCGGCGCTGGCGGCGCTGTCCGAACGCATGACGCGAAGCGCAGCAGGCCGATGATCCGCGGCGGCGAGAAATGGATGCCATGGCTCGACGTCGAGCTGAGGCGGGCCATCGGCGCGTCGGACCATCACGCGTGGTTGATACGCGGGCCGAGCGGCGTCGGCCAGCTCGCGTTCGCGCTGGCCTACGCCGAGGCGTCGTTGTGCGAGGACGACGCGACGCCGCCTGCCGAGCGGCCGTGCGGACGTTGCGCTGCCTGCCGGCTCCTCGCGGCAGCGACGCATCCCGACCTGCTCGTCGTCGTGCCGCAGGCGATGCGCGAGCAGATCGGCCGGTCCGTGGCGGAGGAGGGCGGCGACGATGCGCCGTCCGCCGCCGCGTCGAAGAAGAAGCCCAGCCGCGAGATCAGGGTCGACGACGTGCGAGCGGCCAATGCCTTCGCCGCGACAACCTCCTCGCGCGGCCGCGCCAAGGTCGTCGTCGTGCATCCGGCCGAGCGGATGAACCCGATCGCCGCCAACGCCTTCCTGAAGACACTGGAAGAGCCGCCAGGCGGCGCGCGCTTCCTGCTGACGACGGCCGACGTCGAGGCCCTGCTGCCGACGCTGCGCAGCCGCTGCCAGTCGTTCGTGCTGCCGATTCCGGCCCGGGCCGTCGCGGTCGGCTGGCTGCGCGAACAGGGAGTCGCCGACGCCGAGGTACTGCTCGCCGCTGCCGGAGGGCAGCCCGAGGAAGCGCTTGCCCTGGCGCAGGACGGCATCGACGCGGCGGCATGGCGGGCGCTGCCGAGGCGGATCGCCGCCGGCCAGGCGAAAGGCGTCGTCGACGGCTGGCCGTTGCCGCGCCTGGTCGATGCGCTGCACAAGCTGTGCGTCGATGCCGCGCGTGTGGCTGGAGGCGCCGAGCCGCACTGGTTCGCCGCGGCCGATCTGCCGGTGGCAGCCGACATCGCCGCGCTCGTGGCCTGGTCTCGCGAGCTGGCGTCGTTCGCCCGCAGCGCGGAACACCCCTGGTACCTGCCGCTGGCGGTCGACGCGCTCGTCGAGCGGGGTCGCGAAGCGTTGCAAACGCCGCGTTCGCGGGGTCGGCCGCGTGCATCCCAGCCCCTAAACTCGCGCGATGGCTGAGCCCACCGCGACGATCCGACCCGCTGCCGGCGCGCCCGGTGCGGTGCCGGTGCCGGCACCGCGGCCGAGCGTCATCCAGCTCGTGTTCCGCGAGCGCGGTGCGCTCTACGCCGCCTACATGCCGATGTTCAGCGAAGGCGGGATCTTCGTGCCGACGACCCGCGACTACCGCCTCGGCGAAGACATCTATCTGCTGCTGTCGCTGCCCGACGACCCACAGCGCTACCCGGTCGCAGGCAAGGTTGGCTGGATCACGCCGGCCAACGCGTCGGGCGGCCGCACCCAGGGCGTCGGCGTTCGCTTTCCGCAGGACGACAAGAGCAAGAGCCTGCGCGCGCGGATCGAGGAAACGCTGGGCACGTCGCTGTCCTCGGCCAAGCCGACGCAGACGATCTGAGTCGGGGCCCGGCAAGCGCGGCGTCGCGCCGCGGCTCGGGTTAGCCTAGCCCGCATGTACGTCGATTCGCACTGCCATCTGAGCTTTCCCGAGCTCGCCCGGAACATCGACGCCATCCGCGCCGACATGGCGTCGGCCGGCGTCGACCGGGCGCTCGTCATCTGCACGACGCTCGAGGAGTTCGCCGACGTGCACGCGATGGCGCAGCGCTTCGACGGCTTCTGGTGCAGCGTCGGCGTGCATCCTGATAACGAAGGGATTACCGAGCCGGACGTGGACGACCTCGTCGCGCGTGCGGCACTGCCCAAGGTCGTCGCCATCGGCGAGACCGGGCTCGACTACTTCCGCCTCGGAGATCGCACGGTCGCCGACATGCAGTGGCAACGCGACCGTTTCGCGACCCACATCAGGGCAGCACGCCGAACATCGCTGCCGCTCGTGATCCACACGCGGGCCGCGTCGGACGACACACTATCGGTGCTTCGCGCCGAAGGCGAGGGCGAGGCCAGAGGCGTGTTCCATTGCTTCACCGAGACGGCAGCCGTCGCCCGGTCAGCGCTCGACCTGGGCTTCTTCATTTCCTTCTCGGGGATCCTGACGTTCCGCAACGCCGCGGACCTGCGGGATGTGGCCGCTTTCGTTCCCCTGGATCGCTGTCTGATCGAGACCGACAGCCCGTATCTCGCGCCGGCGCCGCATCGCGGCAAGACGAACAGCCCCGCGTACGTGCCTCTCGTCGCTCGCCAGCTGGCCGAGATCAAGCGGCTGTCCGTGGAAAGCGTCGCGGAAGCGACGAGCCGCAATTTCGAGCGCCTGTTCGGTGCCAGCGTCGCCCGGACGACGTAGAAAACACTTTAGATGATCACGATTAGTGGTTGTCGTATAT
>JBBSPY010000190.1:0-6408 GCA_038258415.1 Burkholderiales bacterium | reverse complement strand
GGCCGACTGCAGCATCGCCGACCCACTCGACGCTGGCATGACGCTCGAGTGCGCTGCCCTTGCGGCTCCAGTCGACGACGCTCGGCAGGTCATCCGGATGAACGCGGATCCGCAGCAGCCGCGCCTGGCCGATGCGCGACACGGCGGTGCTGACGAGGCCGCGCAGCTGCGCCTCGGCGGCGCCGCGATCGCTCCCGTCGCCGACGATGCGGCAGAGGGCTTCGAACGCCGCCTCGACCGCGTCGGGCTCGAGCGCCTCGAGCCGCGAACGACTCTCGCGCTCGAACGCTTCGACCAGCCGCTGCAGGCGCTGCAGCTGTGCGTCGGCAAGGTCATCGGCCACCTGTCGCATTCGGGCCGTCTCTGCGTGCAGGCTTTCGGTGGCTCGGGCGAGCGCGGCGTCGATGCGCAGCTGCGCCTCCGTCAGGCCTTCGACCAGGCCCTGGCGCCGACCCTCCTCCAGCCCGTCGTCGCGACCACGCGCCAGGCCCTCGGCGTACCCCTTGTGTTCGGCCTCGGCTTCGAGACGCGCCACGTGCATCGCGAGGCGCTGCTCGGCGTCGCCCGGAGGCACCGCGGCATGTGGCGCGGCACCAGCGCGCGCGGGGCGCAGCAAGGCCCGCGGCTGAGCATCGAGCTCGATGCCGCGCAGGATCCCGGCGTCGCCCGCAGACATCAATGCGACTCGGCTCGGGCGGCTGCCCGGTCCGGGGCCAGGCGGCGCCAGGTGCTGGAGACGCGCGCCACGGCGCGGTGGCGCACCGTCGGCAGCGGCGTCGGAACGCGGTCGGCCACCTCCCGAAGCAACGCGGTGAGCAGCATTGCCTCGAGTCGCGGCGCAGGATGTTGCAACGCGGCCTCGGTCATGCGTTCGCCGGAGCGTCTCCGGCTGGTACCCGGAAGGTGCCGCAGGACGCGGCGGCGCAGCGGCGCGTCGAGCCGGGCCAGCACCATCGCGACGAGCCGGTCCGGCTCGTCGCGAAGCAGCGACGCGAGGCGGGCCGGGCTGAGCAGTGCCGGGTCGCGCCACGAAGCGGGAGCCGGGACCGGAGGCTGAGCAAGTCTCTCGCCGGCGGTCTTCGCCGACCCCGTCGCTGCAGCGAACAGCCCGGCGGACAGCCCGGCAGCGGGGGAGACGCCGAGCGCCGAGAGCTCGGCGAGCAAGGCCTCGAGGACGCCTCGCTGTTCCGGTGTCATCGCGGCCAGCAGCCAGCTCCGGTCGTTGTCGGAGACGGCGTGCAACAGCAAGGCCGCATGTCGCACGCCGTTGTGGACCGGCGGTTGCGCCTCGCCAGGGTTCGACGCGAGCGCGTTCACGGTGTCTCCCGCCCTGTCGCCGCGACGGACGGAGGATCGGTGAGCCACAGCCGCAGCTTGGCGAGCGCGGCTTCGCGCTCTGCTTCGGAAAGCGTGACCGGAGCGGCCGCGGCAGCGCGGCGGGAGCGCGACGGTGCGGCCGCCAGCCAGGCGATCGCTGCCAGCACCATGGCGCCGACGAGCACCGCGAGCAGCGGCGCGATCGCTTCGTCGTGGGGCGTCGTCCGGTTCGCGGCGGCGGCGGCGTGCTGCGCCGTCGGCTCGACCCCGTCGGCCATCGGCATGGCGTCGACGCCGGCGGGAACCAGAGCGCCCATCGCCTGCACGACGACGGTGTCGCGCTCGCCGACAGCGCCGACGGCGGCGCCGACCAGGGCCTTCACCTGAGCCAGCTGGGACGGGTCGAGCGCTTCCTTGATGACCGCGACGACCTGCAGCTTCTGAATCGTGCCGGGCTGGGTGATCACCTGCTCGATTCGGCGACCGACCTGGTAGTCGGTCTCGCGAAACGACGTTCCGTTCGACCCGCCGTTGTCGCGGGTCAGCGTGACGCCTGACTCGTCCCGAACGGTCTCGCGCTCGCGGACGATGACGCCGGTCGGCGTCTCGCCGCTGCCGCCGCCCTGGCCGCGCACGTCTTCCGTCGTCACGCGGACCTGGTTCATGTCGAGCGCGACGTCGACGCTGGCGAGCACCTTCCCTTCGCCGAACATCCGCTCCAGGACGCGCGCCACCTTGCGCGTCAGCGCCTGCTCGATCTCGGCCTTCAGCTCGAGGCGGGCCGACGACACCTCGCCCGGTGCTTCGGTCGCCGACGCTCGCGTCAGGGCGATGCCCTGCTGGTTGACGATGGTCACGTCGTGCGGCGAGATGCCGTTGACCGCTGCCGCGACGAGGCGCTGGATGCCCGAGACCTGCTCCGCGCGCAGGCTCTCGCCGCGGCGCAGGCCGAGGGTGATCGCGGCTTTCGCCTTGGCACCGTCGCGCTTGAAGAGGCCCTCTTCGGCAAAGGCGAGGTGCACGCGGGCCGACTCGACCTCGGCGAGCGACAGGATCGTCCGTGTCAGCTCGCCCTGCAGCGCGCGCTGGAAGTTGATCTTCTGCGCGAACTCGGTCATCCCGAAGTCGGAGTTGTTGAACAGCTCGAAGCCGACCGCGCCGTGCAGCGGCAAGTCCTTGCCCATCAGCTTGAGTCGCGTCGCGTGCACCGAGCGGCGGTCGACCAGGATCGTCGTTCCGTCTCCGCCCAGCTGGTAGGGCACCTTCATCCGGTCGAGCTCGGTCGTCATCGCGGCGGCGTCGGGCGGCGCCAGGCTGGCGAACAGGACCTCGTAGTCGGTGCGCAGCAGCCAGAAGGCGAGCACGATCGTCGCGCCGACGACGGCGATGGCGCCGGCGACGAAGCCGGTTCGCCGCATCGGGTCGAGTCCTTGCCAGAATTCGCGGTACACGCTTGCTCCTTGTCGTGAGGGGATGGTCGTCGGCGAGGTCGCCGTCAGACCTGCATCCGCATCACTTCCTGGTACGACTCGAGCAGGCGGTTCCGCACCTGCATCATCAGCTGGAACGACAGGCGGGTCTCTTCCATGCGGATCATCACCTGATGCAGGTTCTCGACGTCGCCCGACGCGAGGCGCTGCAGGTCGACCTGCGCCGTCTGCAGCTGCCGGCTCATCGCGTCGAGGCCGCTCGACACGAGGTTGCCGAAGCTGCCGGTGGCGCCGGCGGATGCGTTGGTGCCTTCGGCGACGCCGAACATCGGCGCGTCGAGCGGCGCCGTCGGCGGCAGCGACGGCATTCCGATCGGCGCGATCGCAGTCATCGGAGGAAGAAAGCCGGTCATGTGGAGCCTCCGATGTCGAGCGCCTTCATCGCCATCGTTCGTGCCGCGTTCATCGCCGCGACGTTCGCCTCGTAGGCGCGGGTCGCGCCCATCAGCGTGAGCATCTCGGTGGTGGGGTCGACTGCGGCGTAGCGGACGAACCCCTTGGCGTCGGCGAGGGGGTGTCCCGGCTCGAGCACCTGACGCGCTGGCCGATCGGTGGTCTCGACGACGGCCGACGGTCCGGCGAGGCCGCGGGCGACCAGCGAGGAGAAGCCGCCGGCGTCGGTCGTCGAGGCGCGGGCGACGACGCGCAGCGGCTGGAACACGCTGCCATCGGCCTCGGCGACGGTGTTGGCGTTGGCGAGGTTGAGCGCCGACACCTCGACCCGCAAGCGCTCGACGCTCATGCCGGCGGAACTGATCGCAAATGCGTTCTGGTAGTCCATTGAATGTCCTTTCGACGGCTCAGCGCCGGCCCTCGCTCACGGCGCTGGCCATCACCGAGAGGTAGCGGTTGAGGCCGCGCACGAGCGCCTGGTAGTGCGTGCTGTTCTGCGCCATGGCGCCGACCTCCGCGTCGAGCTGGATGGGGCGGGCGGTGCCGTCTGCGGCCAGATCGGGAACGATGCGCATGCGCAGCTCGAACGGCATCGAGCGTTCGCCATCGACGCGCGCGGCCTGGTCGGCAAGCGTGGCCTCGAAGGAGACGCGCTGCGCCACGTAGTCGCTTCGGCCGGCGTTTGCGATGTTCGAAGCGATCACCTGCTGGCGCATGCTGGCTGCGTCGAGCGCGCTCGACACGGCGGCGACGGTCAGCGACTGGAAATCGGCCATGCGTTGGGTCTCCCGTTGGTTCCGGTCACTGCACGACCAGATCGGCGTGCAGTGCGCCTGCGGCCTTGACCGCGCGCAGGATGGAAATGATGTCGCGCGTGCTCGTCTTCAGCCGCGCCAGCGTCTGCACCAGATCGGCGACGGTGTTGCCCGCGGCGACGTAGCCGGTGCCGCCGCTTTCGTTGACGTCGATCCGGGCGTTGGTGACCAGCGCCGTGCGCACACCCGCCCCGGGCCTGACGAGCAGCGAGGGCTGCGACGCCACCGTCTCCGAGACGACCGTCAGGCGGATGTCACCGTGCGAGAGCGCGATCTTCGAAATCCGGACGTCGCCGCCGGCGACCACCGTGCCGGTGCGCTCGTTGATCACGACGCGGGCGCGGCGATCGGGTTCGACCATCACGCTTTCGAGCCGCGCTAGGAACTCGACCGGATGCTCGCGCTGCGGCTCGGGAATGCGGATGTCGATGCCCGACCCGTCGCGGGCCTCGGCGATCGCCTCGCCGCCCTGGCCGAGTTGGCGGTTGATGGCGCTGGCAACCCGGCTCGCCGTCGTGTAGTCGGCGTCGTGCAGGACAAAGGTGATGTTCTGCTGCGCTGCGCCGGCGAGGTCGCGGATGCCGACCTCGACCGTCGCCCCGCCGGGCACGCTGCCGACGGTCGGGTGATTCTTCTGCACGACGTTGCCGATCGCGTCGTAGCGATAGCCACCGACCGACAGCGGACCCTGGGCGAGGGCGTAGATCCTGCCGTTGGCGCCTTTGAGCGGCGTCAGCAGCAGCGAGCCGCCGACCAGGCTGCGCGCGTCGCCTGCCGAGCTGACGGTGATGTCGAGGCCGTCGCCCTCGCGGGCGAACGGGGTCAGTGCCGCCGTCACCATCACCACCGCCACGTTGCGGCTCTGCACCTGCTCCGGGGTGACGGTCAGGTTGAACTGCGAGAACACGTTGGCGAGCGCCTGCCGCGTGGTGCGGCTGCCGGACGAATCGCCCGTGCCCGCCAGGCCGGTGACGATGCCGTAGCCGACCAGCGCGTTCTCGCGCCAGCCCTGCAGCTTGCCGAGGTCCTTGACGCGGATCGCGTCGGAGCTGCGCGCGGGTTCGGCCGCGCGAAGGGTCGTCTGCGCCGGCACCGCGCCGGCGACGATGAAGAGCAGCGCACTGGCGAGCGCGCGCCGGCACGCGGTGAGGGCTCCGTTCGAGGCGCTCACAGTCCGAGCCAATCGAAGACCTTGCGCCACCAGGCGGGCCGCTGCCGTTCCGCCAGCTCGCCTTGGCCGACATAGGTGATGCGGGCATCGGCGAGCCGCGATGAGACGACGACGTTGCCGTCGGAGATGTCGAGCGGGCGGACCCGGCCTTCGAGGTCGATGCGCTGCTGCTCGTCGTTGATGAGCAGGAGCTGCTCGCCGGAGACGCGCAGGTCGCCGTTCGGATAGACCTCACGCACGGTGACGCTGAGCTGCGCGAGAAGCTTGCCGGCTCGGGTGGTCCGGCCGCCACCGTCGAAGTCGCCCGAGATGCCGAGGCCGACCGTCACCGGGCCGAGCTTGGGCCGGTCGAGCTCGCCGCGCAGGTTGTTGCCGCGCCGCGTGCCGGTGTCGGCGTTGACCTGCGCGGCCGAGTTCTCGAGCACCTGAACCGTGAGCACGTCGCCGACGCGGAACGCCTTGTTGTCGGCGGTGAGCGGGCGGTACGTCTTCTCGTCGTAGAGGCTCTGCGCGCTCGCGGCGGCGGCAGCGGCGATCAGCGTCGCCGCGACACACCACGAACGCCACGAACGCCACGTCTGCCGGCGGACATCACTCATGAATGACCTCCACCGTGGCGATGCCGATCACCCGGGCCCGCACCGGCCCTGTCGCCGTGGCGAGCCGGATCCAGACCTCGGCGCCGGCCTGCCCGTCCTGCAGCGCTTCGGCGCGAGCCTCGACGCCGATCGCGCCGACTCGTGTCTGCACCGTCACCGGCATGCCACGTTGCACCGCCGGCATCGTCTCGATGTGCCCCGCCGCGATCGCCTGCCCGGCGAGCAATGGGCGGCGAAGGCGTGCATCGCGCGGCAACACGGCGAGCAGATCCGAGGTGACGGCGGCGAGGTCGACCGTCTCGTGCACGAGTGCCGCCGGGTCGAGCGTCTCGCCGACCCGCAGGTCGCGCGTGGCCACCCATGCCGACCGCCTGGCGTGGACCTCGAAGGCCACTGGCAGCGCTCGCACCGGCTTGCCGGCGACGCGCACGTCGACCCAGAGCTGCATGCGCGCGGCGGGCCGCACGCCGGCCGCGATCGGCCGAGCGACGAGCTCGGCATCCGCGGGCAGCCGGACAGCCTCGGCTGCAGGCACGACCTTGATTGAGTAGGTGTCGCTTCGCTGCTCGAGCCAGCGCGACAGGACGGTTGAAGCGACCGAGTCAGGTGTGGGCGACGCAGCG
>JBBSPY010000189.1:0-6445 GCA_038258415.1 Burkholderiales bacterium | reverse complement strand
GCCGAGATCTGGCTGGACCCCGAGCGTCACTACCTGCCGGCGCAGGCGACGCTGCGCACCGCCTCCGGCGCGTCGGAATACGACCTGTTGCTCGAAGGCGTGTCGTCCGGCCCCTGAGCCGCGCGGCGGCGCCTTGCAATCCGCGCTGTCGGACCCAAACCTCGGGGCATGCAAGTTCTCTACAACTCCGACAGCTTCGCGGTGGTCGCGTTCGACATCCCGGATGCTGCTTCCAACCGCCAGCCGGATCCGCTTCCGGTCCCGCCGCGTGGCGGATTCGAGATCGTCGACAAGTTCGCCAAGAAGGACATCTTCATCGAGGGCGCGCTGGCCGAACGGTTCAAGGCCGGCGCCGTCGAGCTGATGGCAAGCGGCCCGAGCGAAGAAGAGATCGACGACTACATCGGCGGCTTCACCGCCGCGACCGCGCAGCCCCTCGCCCTGCACTGAAGCCGCCCGGCGTTTGGCGTTCGGCGCTCAAGTCGCGCCGGATCCTGCCGATACGGACGCGTGAGCACGACGGCGTACGCCTATACCGCCATCGCGCAGACGACGCAGACGGTCACGCAGGCGACGCAGGCCGTCCCGCAGCCCTTGCCGGGCGCCCTGATGCTGCTGCTCGGGCTCGTCGTCGCGACCTTCGCGTCCTATGTCGCCCTCGACATGGCGCGACGCGTCCGAGTCCTGCGAACGCGATCCGGTGCCGGCTGGCTGGTCGGCGCGGCGGCCGCGCTCGCAACGGGCCTGTGGTCCGTGCAGGTGATCGGCGTCGCCAGCGAGCCGCTGCCCTACGCGCTCGGCTACGACCCGGTCGGCTCCTTCGCGACCTGGCTGGTGGCGTTGCTGGTCGGTGCGACCGGGCTCGCGGCGATCAGCGGCCGCGTGGCGACCCCGGCGCGGGTCGCCTTCGCAGCGTTCACCCTGGGCATCGGCATGGTCGGCGCCCATGTGCTGGCGATGATTCCGCTGGGCCTCGTCCCGGGCGTCGAATGGCAGGTCGCAGGGCTCGGCGCGGCGGCCGCCGGCGCTGCGGGCGGCTGCATGATGGGGTTCGGCGCGTTGTTTCGAGGCGGCGACCGGACCCGGCCGGTGACGGTGCCGTTGCAGGCCACGGCCGCTTTCGTCCTCGGCGCCACGGTGGTCGCCAGCCAGCAGCTCGTCGTCGGCGCAGCGGCGCTCGGCGATCAGACCGCGTCGCTGCAGGCCGACCAGCTGCCGGCGGCGACGCTGACGCTGCTCGCCTCGGTGGGGTCGATGGCGCTGCTGCTCGTCGGTCTCATCCTCTCCGTGCTCGAGGCGCGGCTTCGGCGGTCGCTGCGGCGGGCCCAGACCGAGCTGCAGCGGCGGTCGTTCCGCGACGCGCTGACGCTGCTGCCCAACCGGCTGATGTTCGAGAGCGTGCTCGCCGAAGCCGTGCAGGAAGCGGGTGCCGCGGGTGAGCGCATGGCGCTGCTCTTCATCGACCTCGACGGCTTCAAGCCCGTCAACGAGTCGCTCGGGCACCGCGCCGGCGACGCGATGCTGCGCGAGATCGCCGCCCGGCTGCGCAGGTTCGCTCGCGCCGAAGATCGCATCGCCCACCTCGGCGGCGACGAGTTCCTGGTCCTGGTCGGCGGCGACCCGAGGCCGGAGGATGCGGCGATCTTCGCCGAGCGGCTGCAGCAGGCGATCGGCGAGCCGTGCGCGGTCGGCGGTCGCGAGGCCGCGGTGTCGAGCTCGGTCGGCATCGCTCTCTATCCACAGGATGGCCGGTCGGCCGACCTGATCGGCCAGGCCGAGGCGGCGATGCGCGCCGCGAAGTCGGCCGGCGGTGCGGCTCACTGCTTCTTCGAGGCGAAGATGACGAGCGGCGCCCGAGAGCAGTTCGAGCTGCTGCGCGACCTGCGCCGTGCGCTCGCCGACGGCCAGCTGCACCTGGAATACCAGCCGAAGATTCACGCGCCCAGCGGCAAAGTGACCGGCGCCGAGGCGCTGATGCGCTGGCAGCATCCGCTGCGCGGCGCCGTGTCGCCGACGGTCTTCATTCCGATCGCCGAGCGGTTCGGCCTGATCGGCGCCATCGGCAACTGGCTGATCGAGGAGGCCTGTCGCCAGGCCGGGCAGTGGCGCGACGAGGGGCTCTCGATGCGGGTCGCCATCAACCTGTCGGCGCATCAGCTCCGCCATGCCGACCTCGCCGACCGCATCGGCACCGCGCTGCGCCGCCACGGCGTCGACCCACGACTGCTCACGTGCGAGATCACGGAATCGGTGGCGATGGAGGACGCGTCGAGTGCCATGGGCATGGTCGACAAGCTCGTGGCGATGGGCGTCAACATCTCGGTCGACGACTTCGGCACCGGCTATTCGAGCCTGTCTTACCTGTGCAAGCTGCGCGCCGGCGAGCTGAAGATCGACCGCAGCTTCGTCCTCGAGCTCGAGACCAGCGCCGACGCCCGCGCGGTGGTCGACGCCGTCGTCAAGCTGGCGCAGGCGCTCGGTCTGAAGGTGGTGGCCGAAGGCGTCGAGACCGAAGCGCAGCACCGCATCCTGCGCGCCTTCGGGTGCCACGAACTGCAGGGCTTCCTGTTCGCCCGGCCGATGAGGGCCGGTGCGCTGTCGGCCTGGGCGATGCGCAGCGGCGAGGCGCTGCGATCGATCGATTTCAGGCCATCGCTCTACAGCGCGACCGTGGCAGGGGCACTGTAGCCGGCCGGTTCTCTGCAGGGAGGCCTTCCCTACAATTGCCGGGGTGAGCAGCAGCCCCCGCTACACCCGTGCCGCAGCGCTTCCCGGCATCCTCGCCTCGCGCATCGCCGTCCTCGACGGCGCGATGGGCACGATGATCCAGCGCCACGCGCTCAACGAAGCCGATTACCGCGGCGAACGGTTTGCCGACCACCCGACGCCGCTCAAGGGCAACGGCGACGTGCTCGTGCTGACCCGGCCAGACGTCATCGGCGGCATCCACGACGCCTACCTCGCCGCCGGCGCCGACATCGTCGAAACCAACACCTTCGGCGCGACGTCGATCGCCCAGGCCGACTACGGCCTCGGCGCGCACGCGCGGGAGATGAACGTCGCCGCGGCACGACTCGCCCGCGCCGCCTGCGACCGACACGCCTCCCCCGACAAGCCGCGCTTCGCGGCCGGAGCGCTCGGGCCGACGCCGAAGACCGCCAGCATCAGCCCCGACGTCAACGACCCCGCCGCGCGCAACGTCACCTTCGCGGAA
Source organism: Burkholderiales bacterium (assembly GCA_038258415.1). Lineage (GTDB taxonomy): Bacteria > Pseudomonadota > Gammaproteobacteria > Burkholderiales > Burkholderiaceae_C > Schlegelella_A. The sequence continues at coordinate 3,231 of JBBSPY010000189.1, read as the reverse complement.
CTGCGCGACGCCTACCGCGAACAGGCCGAGGGCCTGCTCGAAGGCGGCTGCGACCTGTTTCTCGTCGAGACGATCTTCGACACGCTCAATGCGAAGGCGGCCATCTTCGCGCTCGACGCGTTGATGGAAGACAGCGGCGAACGCTTGCCCGTCATCGTTTCGGGCACCGTCACCGACGCGTCGGGCCGCATCCTGTCCGGCCAGACGGTCGGCGCTTTCTGGCACAGCGTGCGGCATGCGCGTCCGCTCGCCGTCGGCCTCAACTGCGCGCTTGGCGCGGCGCTGATGCGGCCCTATGTCGAGGAGCTGTCGCGGCTCGCCGGCGACACCTTCGTGTCGTGCTACCCGAACGCCGGCCTGCCGAACCCGATGAGCGAGACCGGCTTCGACGAGACGCCGGAGGTCACCGCGGGCCTGCTCGAATCGTTCGCGAAGGCGGGCTTCCTGAACATCGCCGGTGGCTGCTGCGGCACCACGCCGGAACACATCGCGAAGATCGCCGAAGGCGTGGCGCGCTACGCGCCGCGCGTGCCGAAGTTCCGCGAGCTGGCGACGGCGGCGTGAGCCCGCTGCGTCTGTCGGGGCTCGAGCCGGTCGAGATCGGCGAAGGGTCGCTGTTCGTCAACATCGGCGAGCGCACCAACGTCACCGGCTCGAAGGCGTTCGCGCGACTGATCCTCGGCGGCGACTTCGAGGCTGCGCTCGGTGTGGCGCGCCAGCAGGTCGAGAACGGCGCGCAGGTCATCGATGTCAACATGGACGAGGCCATGCTCGACTCGAAGGCCGCGATGGTGCGGTTCCTCCATCTCGTCGCCGGCGAGCCCGAGATCGCACGCGTGCCCATCATGATCGACAGCTCCAAGTGGGAGGTGATCGAGGCGGGCCTGCAGTGCGTGCAGGGCAAGGGCATCGTCAACTCGATCTCGATGAAGGAAGGCGAGGCCGAATTCGTCCGCCAGGCGACGCTCGTTCGACGGTACGGCGCCGCCGCGGTGGTGATGGCATTCGACGAGCAGGGGCAGGCCGATACCTACGAGCGCAAGACGCAGATCTGCGCGCGGGCCTACCGCGTCCTCACCGAGGCGGTCGGCTTCGCGCCCGAGGACATCATCTTCGACCCGAACATCTTCGCGGTCGCCACCGGCATCGAGGAGCACGACAACTACGCCGTCGACTTCATCGAGGCCACGCGCTGGATCAAGCAGAACCTGCCCGGCGCGAAAGTCTCGGGCGGCGTGTCGAACGTGAGCTTCAGCTTCCGTGGCAACGACCCGGTGCGCGAGGCCGTCCACACGGTGTTTCTCTACCACGCCATCCGGGCGGGGATGGACATGGGCATCGTCAATGCCGGCATGGTCGGCGTCTACGACGACCTCGACCCGGAGTTGCGCGAGCGCGTGGAAGACGTGGTGCTCAACCGTCGCAAGGACGCCGGTGAGCGCTTGGTCGAGATCGCCGATCGTGCCAAGGGAGCGTCTCGCGATGACTCGGCGCGGCTTGCCTGGCGCGGCACCGCCGAGCAGCCGAAGACGGTCGACGAGAAGCTGAGCCACGCGCTCGTTCACGGCATCACGGACTTCATCGTCGAGGACACGGAAATCGCATGGCAGCGCGTCCGGGCCGAGGGCGGACGGCCGCTGCACGTGATCGAAGGGCCGTTGATGGCCGGCATGAACATCGTCGGCGACCTGTTCGGCCAGGGCAAGATGTTCCTGCCGCAGGTGGTGAAGTCGGCGCGTGTGATGAAGCAGGCGGTCGCCCATCTGCTCCCCTACATCGAGGCCGAGAAGCAGGCACTGGTCGATGCCGGCGGCGAGGCGAAGGCAAAGGGCAAGATCGTGATCGCGACCGTGAAGGGCGACGTCCACGACATCGGCAAGAACATCGTCACCGTCGTCCTCCAGTGCAACAACTTCGAGGTCGTGAACATGGGCGTCATGGTGGCGTGCCAGGACATCCTCGCCAAGGCGAAGGCGGAGGGAGCGGACATCATCGGCGTCAGCGGCCTCATCACGCCGAGCCTCGAGGAGATGCAGCACGTCGCGTCCGAGATGCAGCGCGACGACTTCTTCCGGATCAAGAAGATCCCGTTGCTGATCGGCGGCGCCACGACGAGCCGCGTGCACACCGCGGTGAAGATCGCGCCGCACTACGAAGGCCCGGTCGTCTACGTGCCCGACGCGAGCCGCTCGGTCGGCGTGTGCTCCGAACTGCTCAGCGACGAGCGCGCCGCCGGCTACATCGCCGAGGTCGAGGCCGACTACGAGAAGGTGCGCCTGCAGCACGCGAGCAAGAAGGCGACGCCGCTGGTGACGCTCGCCCAGGCGCGCGCCAACAAGTCGCCGATCGACTGGGCCGCCTACACGCCGCCCGTGCCGACATTCATCGGCCGGCGTCTGCTCAAGAACCAGAGCCTCGCCGAGATCGCCGAGGCGATCGACTGGGGTCCGTTCTTCCAGACCTGGGAGCTCGCCGGGCCCTACCCCGCGATCCTCACCGACGACATCGTCGGCGAGTCCGCTCGCCGCGTGTTCTCCGACGGCAAGCGCATGCTGCGACGCGTGATCGAGGGGCGCTGGCTGCAGGCGGCCGGAGCCGTCGCGCTCTATCCCGCCGCGACCGTCGGCGACGACGACGTCGAGATCTACGCCGACGAATCGCGCAGCGACGTGCTCATGACCTGGCGCGGGCTGCGCGTGCAAAGCGTGCGGCCGGTGGTCGACGGCGTCATGCGCCCGAACCGCTGTCTCGCCGACTTCATCGCCCCGAAGGGTTCCGGCCGCGCCGACTACATCGGCCTGTTCGCCGTGACCGCGGGCTTGGGCGTCGAGAAGAAGGAAGTCCAGTTCCTGGACGATCTCGACGACTACAGCTCCATCATGCTCAAGGCGCTCGCCGATCGCCTCGCCGAAGCCTTCGCCGAGCGATTGCACCAGCGGGTGCGGACCGAGCTCTGGGGCTACGCGCCCGACGAGGCGCTCGGCGTGGTCGACCTCGTGGCCGAAGCCTACCGCGGCATCCGTCCGGCGCCCGGCTACCCGGCGTGCCCCGATCACCGAGTCAAGCGCGACCTGTTCCGCGTGCTGGGCTGCGACGAGATCGGCATGTCGCTCACGGAGAGCCTGGCGATGCTGCCGGCCGCCAGCGTCTCGGGCTTCTACCTGGCCCATCCCGACGCGCGCTACTTCAACGTCGGCCGGATCGGCGACGATCAGTTGCGCGATTGGGCGG
>JBBSPY010000188.1:0-6506 GCA_038258415.1 Burkholderiales bacterium | reverse complement strand
TCGCGTCGCCGCGCGAGATCCGTGCCGCCAGCCTGCGCATCTTCGATCGCAGCTTCGCCGTCACCTACTGGTTGCAGGCGGTGGCGATCGCCATCGGCCTGTTCGGCGTCGCGGCGAGCTTCTCGGCACAGGTGCTGGCGCGACGCAAGGAGTTCGGGCTGCTCGCCCACCTCGGCTTTTCGCGGCGCCAGGTGCTCACGGTGGTCGCCGGCGAGGCCGTGGCGTGGTCGGCGGCGGGCGCCGCGCTCGGCGTGGTGCTCGGCCTGGCGGTGAGCGTGGTGCTCGTCGACGTCGTCAACCCGCAAAGCTTCCACTGGACGATGGCGCTCGTGGTGCCGTGGGCCAGGGTCGCGGCGCTGGCCGCTGCCGTCGTCGTCGCGGCGACGCTGACGGCGTCGCTGGCGGCCCGCCGTGCGGTGTCGCGCGACGCCGCGTTGGCGGTCAAGGAGGACTGGTAGCCGGTGCGTCGCTCTCGGGGTACGCGTTCATCGCAGACCCATCTTCTTCTCGAGTTCCCGAACCAGGTCGCGCGCCTCGTCACCCTCGGGGATCGGCTGGCCACCGTCGCGCCATTCGGTCGCCGACTTGAAACCCTCGGCCTGCGCCTGGCGACGAAACCACATGCCTTCCGGGTTGTGCCGCGTGATGCCGTCGAACACCGTCGCCAGCACCTGCGCCTGCTCGATGCCGGCCTGCAGCATCACCTGGTTGACGACCAGCTTGTGCATCGCCAGGTGCGAACTCGGAACTCCAGCGATGCGGTCGGCGAGCCGGTTGGTGGCGGCGTCGAGCTCGGCTGCCGGAACGGCGAGGTTCGCCAGGCCCCATTCGGCCGCCCGCGTGCCATCGATCAGGTCGCCTGTGAACATCAGCTGCTTGGCGCGCGCCGGTCCGAGCCTGAACGTCCACATCGCCGTCGTCGGGCAACCCCAGACGCGAGTCGGCATGTAGCCGATCTTCGCGTCGTTGGCCATCACCAGCAGGTCACAGCACAGCGCGATGTCGCTGCCACCCGCCACCGCATAGCCCTGCACTTTCGCGATCGTCGGCTTTGCGGAACGCCACAGCGACATGAAGTCTTCGGTGTGGCGCTTCATGACCGCGTAGTCGGTCATCGAGTCCCAGGGCGTCTTCTCCTGCTGCAGCGGGTTGTCGGCCGTGCCGCCGTCGCGCGACGACTCTTCGGCCAGCGCGACCAGGTCGTAGCCGGCGCAGAAGGCGCGGCCTTCGCCCTCGACGACGATGACGTGCACGTCGTCGTTCGCGTTCGCCCATTCGACCGCGGCGCGAATCTCGCCCGGCATCGCCGAGTCGATGGCGTTGAGACGGTGCGGTCGGTTCAGTCGCAGTCGGGCGACGCGCGGCCGCGCCGGGTCGACCTCGATCGACAGGGTCGAGTACTGGGGCATCGGCGCCGCGGCCCTGGTGGCGATCAGTTCGCCGCGAAGCAGTACAGGCGCGCGTCGCCACCCGTCGACTTCAGCGCGTCGACGCTGCAGCCGCGCGACTGGTGCGACGAGTTCCACGACTTCGCCGGCACGCTTTCGTCGAGCCCGGTGCGGTCGCTGTGACCGACCATGGCCGCACCCTCGCCGCCGCTCGTCCAGTTGTGGCAGGTCGTGTCGGCATTGCCGGCGATCGCCGTTCCGTTGGGCTGCGAGCCGGTGAGGATGTCGTGCTGGTTCGGGGTGTCGCCACGTCCGTTGACGACGGCGCCGGTTTCCGTGAGCGCGGTCTGCTTGTTCAGGTTGCTGCCTGCGCCGTGCAGGTCGGCGACGCTCTGCGCGACGACGACGCCCTTGGCGTTGCGCCACGGGCCCTTGCCGACGCGGTCTCGGGCGTCGATGCTCGGCGAGCCGGGAACCGCCTGCACGCTGAGGTAGGCACGCCAGGTGTGCCCGGTCGAGCCCGCAGCAGCGGCGAGCGACGAGCAGAGCCCGTCGGCGCCGGCGACGCCGCCCAGGTCGCCGCCCTTGCCCGACCCCTTGCTGGCGACGAAGAAGGTCATGCCGTCGCCGCCACCGGCCATCGGCTTGGACATCGTGCCGCACGCGGCGAGGACGGCGACGGCGCCGGTGGCGAGAATGAGTGCGGGATGCAGACGGCGCATGGAGATTCCTCGGAGACAGGGTTGCGATCGAACGGACCGGAAGCGGTGACGGGCAGACTAGTGCAAACGCCACACGCGAACAACCCGCGTTCCCCCGGCTGGCGGACGCGGTGTCGGCGTCACGCCGGGCACAGGCCGGGATTGTCGGCGTGATGCGGCCGATGCGTCGCCGCTTCGCGCTGTTCGCGCCGGCGGCCTTCGCCGCCGCGTCCGGGCTCGGGGCCATGCAGTCGGCGTCGGGCGCCTCGACGCCGGCCGTCGACCTGCCCGTGGATTTCGGTGCCCACCCCGCGTCGCGCATCGAGTGGTGGTACGTGACGGGCGCGCTCGACGCCGTCGACGGCCGGACGTTCGGCTTCCAGATCACCTTCTTCCGCGCCGAGACCGGGATCGAAAGTGCCCGTGAAAGCCGCTTTCGCGCTGACCAGCTCGTCTTCGCGCACGCCGCCGTCACCGACCTCGCCGGCCGGCGCCTGCGCCACGACCAGCGCATCGCCCGCGCCGGCTTCGGCATCGCCGAGGCGGCGACCGGTCGCACCAACGTCGTCCTGCGCGACTGGCGGCTCGCCGACATCACGACGACCACGGGCGCACGGCGTTATCGCGCCGTCGCGTCGAGCGGCAGCGCCGGCTTCGCCTTCGACCTGGCGCTTCACGCATCGCGCGAGCCGTTGCCGCAGGGCGATGCCGGCCTCTCGCGCAAGGGCCCCGATCCGGAGCAGACCAGCCGCTACTACAGCGAGCCGCAGCTTGTCGCGAGCGGCACGCTCGGCCTCGACGGCAAGGCGCCGTTCGCCGTCGCCGGCCGGGCCTGGCTCGACCACGAATGGAGCGATTCGCTGCTCGACGCCAGCGCGGTAGGCTGGGACTGGATCGGCATGAACCTGAACGACGGCTCGGCGCTGACCGCGTTTCGCCTGCGCCGCGCCGACGGCAGCGCACTCTGGGCCGGCGGCAGCTTCCGGTCGGCGACCGGCGACGCGCGCAGCTTCGGCCCCGACGAGGTCGTCTTCACGCCGGTCCGCCGCTGGACCAGCGCGGCATCGAAGGCGACCTACCCGGTCCGCTGGCAGGTGACGACGCCGGCCGGCGCCTGGACCGTCGACGCGCTCCTCGACGACCAGGAGCTCGACGCGCTCGCCAGCACCGGCGCCGTCTACTGGGAGGGTCTGTCGGCGCTGCTCGATGCGAACGGCCGCAGCGTCGGCCGCGGCTACCTGGAGATGACGGGCTACGCGAATCGACTGGTGCTTTGATACGCCTCGGTCGTCAATGCGCGCCGCCGCCCGCTGCGCCGCCGGCGGGTGCCGCCGGCTTGCCGGACGACCACACGAGCACGAGCAGCACGAGGAACAGCACCCCCGACAGCCAGAACAGGTCGGTCACGGCCATCGTGTAGGCCTGCTGGTCGATCATCCGGTTGACCGAGCCGAGCGCCTGCTCGGTGCTCAGGCCGCTCGATCGCAACTGGCCGAGGATCTGCGTCGCGGCCTGGCTGCCGTTGTTGATGCCTTCGGCAAGCTGCGAATGGTGCAGCGCGGCGCGGTTCTCCCACACGGTCGTGAAGATCGACGTCCCCACCGCGCCGGCGGTGATGCGGACGAAGTTCGACAGGCCCGCCGCCGCCGCCATCTGCTGCGGCTCGAGGCCCGAGAAGATGATCGCCTGCAAGGGAATGAAGAAGAACGCCATCGCCGCGCCCTGCAGCACCGTCGGCCAGAGGATGGTCATGAAGTCGGCCTGGGTGCTGAAGTGCGAGCGGAGCCAGAACACCAAGGCAAAGCCGATGAAGGCGACGGTCGTCAGGCGCCTCGGGTCGATCTTCGACACGTTCTTGCCGACCCACGGCGAGAGCAGGATGGCGAGGATGCCGACCGGCGCCGTCGCCAGGCCGGCCCACGTCGCGGTGTAGCCCATGTACTGCTGCAGCCACAGCGGCAGCAGCACGACGTTGCCGAAGAAGAGACCGTAGGCCACCGAGAGCGCCAGCGTTCCAGTGAGGAAGCTGCGCCGGCCGAACAGGCGCAGGTCGACGATGGGCGTCTTCTCGGTCAGCTCCCAGGCGAGGAAGAACGCGAAGCCGACCACGGCGACGACCGCCAGGCCGACGATCTGACCCGAGGCGAACCAGTCGAGCTCCTTGCCCTTGTCGACCATGATCTGCATCGAGCCGACGAAGACGACGAGCAGCACCAGGCCGACCCAGTCGAGCGGTGCGTGGCCCGACCCCGGGTCGCGCGAACGGTAGATCGACCACGTGATCGCCGCCGCGATCAGGCCGACGGGAATGTTGATGTAGAAGATCCACGGCCAGGAGATGTTGTCGGTGATCCAGCCGCCGAGCAGCGGCCCGGCAACCGGCGCGACGAGCACCGTCATCGCCCACATCGCCATCGCCGTCCCGGCCTTGGCCTTCGGGTAGCTGCTCAGCAGCAGCGTCTGCGACAGCGGGATCATCGGCCCGGCGACCAGGCCCTGGAGCACGCGAAAGGCGATCAGCAACTCGATGTTGGGCGCCAGGCCGCACAGCCACGACGCGACGACGAAGCCGAGGATGCTGCCGACGAACAGGCGCACCGGCCCGAAGCGACGCGTCAGCCAGCCGGTGAGCGGCACCGCAATCGCGTTGGCGACGGCGAACGAGGTGATGACCCACGTGCCTTGCGACGGGCTGACGCCCATGTCGCCCGCAATCGCCGGAATCGAGACGTTGGCGATCGACGTGTCGAGCACATTCATGAACGTGGCCAGCGACAGTCCCAGCGTTCCGAGGACGAGCGCGCCGCCCGACAGGGGTTGTGCCGCCGCCGCCGCCGCGGGACGGGGCGACGGCGACGCCGCCGTCGCGGATGCCGGCGCGGGCAGCGCCGCGTCGGCCGACGCGCTCATTGCCGGGCGACGAAACCCGGCGTGCGCGCGGCGGTCGCCTTGCGGCCGAGGTTGGCGGAGATGATCCGCTGCACCGTTCGGTCGGCTTCAGAGCGGCCGTTGTCGAAGGCCGCCGTGGTCGGGCGCGTGTCGCGCGGCGAGCCTTCGGCAAGCATGCGCCCGGAGGTGTCGGCGATGTCGACCTGCACGTCCATCGACAGGCCGACCCGCAGCGGATGCGCGTGGACTTCCTTCGGATCGAGCGCGATGCGCACCGGCACGCGCTGCACGACCTTGATCCAGTTGCCGGTCGCGTTCTGCGCCGGCAGCAGCGCGAAGGCAGCGCCCGTTCCTGCGCCGAGCCCTTCGATGGTGCCGTGGTACACGACCTTCTTGCCGTACACGTCGGCCTCGAGCGTCGCCGGCTGGCCGATCCGGAGGTTGCGCAGCTGGCCTTCCTTGAAGTTCGCGTCGACCCAGACGTCGTCGAGCGAGACCACCGACAGCAGCGGCGCGCCGGCCTGCACGCGTTGGCCGAGCTGGACACTGCGCCGCGCGACGTAGCCGTCGACCGGCGCGACCAGCACCGCCCGGTGCAGCGCCAGCGTCGCCTCGCGCACCCGGCTCGCGGCGCGCAGCACCGCCGGGTGCTGCTCGACCGAGATGCCCTCGGTGAGCGATTCGTTCGAGGCGAGCTGTTCGCGCGCCGCCTCGATCCCCGACTGCGCCGCGACCAGCCCGGCCTTCGCTGCGGCGACCTGCGCCTTCGCGTGGTCGAACTCCTCCTTGCCGACGGCGCCGGTGGCGACGAGCGGGGCGCGACGCGCGACGTCGTCGTTGGCACGCGCAAGTTCGCTCTCGGCCCGTGCGAAGTCGGCCTGGCGCGACGCAATCTGCGCCTTGAAGGAGCCGTTGTTGACGAACACCGTCCGCGTCTGCCGCACGGCCTCGGCGAGCTGCGCTTCGGCTTGGTCGAGCGCGACCTGCGCGTCGGCCGGATCGAGCTTCACGAGCGTCTGGCCGGCCTTGACGTAGTCGGTGTCGTCGGCGGCGATCGAGACGACGGTGCCGGCGATCTGCGGCGTCAGCTGGACGACGTTGCCCTGCACGTACGCGTTGTCCGTGTTCTCGTAGTGGCGCAGCACGAGCGCCCAATAGGTGCCGTAGGCGATGGCGCCGACGAGCACCGCGCCGGCGACACCGAGCAGGGCCACCTTGCGCTTGCCGTTGCCCTTGCCGTTCGCGTCGGCGGGGAGCGGCGCACCGGCGTCGGCCGGGCGAACTTCTTCACTCATGGATCTTGGCTCCGGGAATTCAGGTCGCGGACGGCTCGCCCGCGTAGCCGCCGCCGAGCGCTCGCACGAGCAGCATCTGCACGTCGAGCCGGCGCGCGCGGACGTCGACGTCGCTGCGCCGCTGCGCCAGCACGATGGTTTCGGCGTTCAGCACGGTGAGATAGGTCGCGAGGCCGGCCCTGTAGCGCTGCGTCGCCACGTCGTAGGCGCCCTCGGCCGAGGCGAGCGCGTCG
>JBBSPY010000187.1:0-6516 GCA_038258415.1 Burkholderiales bacterium | reverse complement strand
TCCGCAGCGAGAACGAGCGCCGGCGCGAAGACGTGGCCGACGTGACGCTGCACGGCGCCTTCGCCTCGGGCCCGCTGCGACACACGTTCGGCATCGGCGCGCTGCGCAGCATCGTGCGCATCCGCTCGCAGGGCAACGCCTTCAACTACGCCGGCACCGGCAACGTAGACGGTACGCTGCAGGTTCCGTCGGCAGCCGACGTCACGGCGCCGAATACGAACCGCGACGAGCGCTCGACCGAGCTGCACGTTCGCGACCGCATCGCGTTCGGCGAGCAGACGGCGCTGTGGCTCGGCGCGCGCCACACACGGCTCTTCCGCTCAAACATCGGCACCGACGGATCGGCACCGACGGACTACCGGCAGACCTTCACCTCGCCGTTCATCGCCGCCACACGCGAGATCGGCGCCGGCACACTGCTCTATGCGAGCTGGAGCCGCGGCGTGGAATCCGATGTGGCGCCGAACCTGCCGATCTACGCGAACTTCGGGCAGGCCCTGCCCGCTGCGCGCAGCCGCCAGTTCGAGCTTGGCTGGAAGGGCAAGGGCGAACGCCTCGACTGGAACGTCGCCTTGTTCGACATCCGCCGGCCGCTCTTCGGCGACCTCGGCAGCTGCGACGCACCGGGCGCCTGCACGCGCGGGCTCGACGGCGAGCAGAAGCACCGCGGCATCGACGCCAGCGCGTCGTGGCGCGAAGGCGCGTGGCTGCTTCGCGGCGGCGTGCAGTGGCTGCGCGCCACTGCCGAAGGCCGCGCCGACCCCGCGCTCGATGGCAAGCGCCCCGTCAACGTCCCGGCCTTCACCGCGCGCGGCGGCATCGACTACGCCGTCGCTTCGCTGCCCGGTCTCGCGCTGCAGCTGTCTGCCTCGCACGAAAGCCGCCGCAACGTCCTGCCGGACAACAGCCTGAGCATCCCGTCGGTCACGACCTTCGACCTCGGCACCCGCTTCGAGAAGCGCGCGGGTGGCATACGCTGGACGCTGCGCGCGGGCATCGACAACCTCTTCGACCGCCAGGCGTGGCGCGAGGCCCCGTACCAGTTCGGCCACGCCTACCTGTTCCCTCTCGCGCCGAGAACCGCACGGATCTCGCTGCAAGCCGATCTCTGACCCGCGGCCCACGATCCGCCCTCGCTATAATTTTGGGTTCCGCTCCTCGATAGCTCAGTTGGTAGAGCGCCGGACTGTTAATCCGTAGGTCCCTGGTTCGAGCCCAGGTCGGGGAGCCAAGATAGAACGAGGGGTCAGGCAGGGATGCCTGGCTCTCCGCAATCGGGCATGTCGGCGGGCACGGAGGGACGGTCTTCGCGCTGGTTCAGAGCTGGCCGAAACGATCGATGGGCTCTGCGAAGCCGTGCCAAGGCGCCACGGTGGGAGCCTGACTGAACCCAACGGGCCTCTGCAAAAGCCGGTGCGACTCCGTCGCAGTCGAATTCCGGCTGACCACCACCTAGCCTATTTTGGAATGTACGGGCTGTAGCGTGCAGGGATCGACAACGGCTTGAAGGTGGAACCGACAACCCGGGGCCCCAGCGTGTTGTAAGCGGTGAGCTTATCGGCGCAGACGATGTATTGGCCTTTGCAAAATGTGTGCTCGTAGGCTTCATAGGAATCAAGATAGATGACAGTCTTGAAATCCTCCAGCGCCCGATACATTGCCTTGTTCATTCCGCTGCTGGCAACATCCTGGCTCAACCGCTCTTGTTGGCCGGATGGCTTCCGACCCAATCGCTTGGCGTGTGCTTCGAACTGGGAGCGGACCTGTATGTCCTCCTTGAAGCCGATTCCATTCTCGAATTGAGTCAGGCGCGTACTCGCGATCAGGAAGACCGCAACGTCCAGCAAACGCTCTCTTGGCACCGTGTTCGACGCGACGATCACGCCTCTGGGTGACCGGCCCTCGCCGAGAACTGCAAAGACATCACTCAGGCCAGCTCCGTCGAGTTGCACGCCGGGCAGCGTAGCTTTCGAGCCCCAGATGTCCGGGTCGAGCGTTGTCCTGCTGCCGGCCAAAGCGACCGGCGTTTCTGCCGGCGATCCGAAGCGCTGGAATCCGCGATCGACAACGGTGGCTTTGTCGTCAGCGACAAAGAGGGGGAAGCGTGTCCAGCCTGATGCCGTCGCCAGCGGCCGCAAGGCCTCGAGACACGTGTTCTCGGCCGCTCGCTGAGAAGCATCGGGCGCGGCGAACTTCAAGCTGTCTGGATCGAGCGTGCGGTTCGTGCGGCGACAATTTGCGGCACCTTGCATCGCGGCCAACTGATCCATGATGCGTTCGCGATCGCCGGGCTTGCGATAGTGAATGTCCGAGATGTTCTGCCGCGCTGGCGGAGGCACGCGGTGGTCTGATCCGTCGAGCTCGGGACCGAGGACCGTCACGAGCGAACGCAGATCCACCAACTGGTCACCCGCCCGCGGGTGATAGGCCGGATGATCATTCCACATGATCAGATAGGCGTCGAGGTCGTCGACCGCCAGGCAGCTCAGAAAGTACCGTGCACGCGACGAGCGCGTGGTGCGGGTGACCGGAGCGTAGACGTTGGGAGTGAAAAAGCCGAACGGATCGATTCCCAGGGAGCCGCCAACCCGCTCCCATTGCGTGCTGCTGCTGGAGTAGCTGTCACTCACGAATTCGAGTGGCCCCAGAACTGCCCAGTTGTAGCCTTGGCCGATCGCTTCGTTCGCAGCATCAAGGGCCATCCTGCGATGCTTCTTCTGGTCATCGCTTGCGAACAATCCACCAAATTTCGATGTCTTCTGGTAGCAGTCGTAGGTGCTGGTCGCTCCGGAACTGTCGAGTGTTTCGAATTCAACTTGCGGATCAAATGGCCGCCGCTCGAGCTTTCGGGCCTCCACCGAGCTTGCGCCCAACGTGATGAAAAGAGACGCCATCAGGCATGCCGCTTTTCCGAACCCGCTTGCCATTCTTCGACCTCCTTCTTCCAATGGGCTAACGACTACAGTGTCCTCAGGTTCACGCGAATCTCCGGGGACCGCAACCTCTCAAACTGCGTCCGATACTTCATTCTGGCAGCAACGGTGACGTAGAGCGTCGCGTGCTCGTTCCGCACGAAGCTGGCCACGGTGCGACAAGATCCAGTGGCGGCGTGCGTGGCGCTTCTTCGTTTGGCCCACACCCCGCTGCGCGGGTCGACATGGTCGGCATTTCGTTTGCTGCGACGACCGCCGTGGAAGCCACAGGACATTTGCGATCCCGCGCGCGCGGACGGGCGTCAGACCTCGTTTTGCCGGGAGCCGCCGCAGACTGCATGGCGTCCGCCCGGAAGACGGACGGCGCCCTCCGCGGTGGCGGGGGCGCCCTTGGTGGCCTGAGTGGAGTTCGCGACGGTCTTGACGGCAGCGATCTGGAGACGCAGCCGCTAGATGCGATTCGAGCCGGTCGCGCTACTTCTTCGGCGCGTCACCAACCGGCAACGGCGCCTGACCAGCGGGCTTCAGATCACCCGCTGCAGCCGCGTCACGCGTTTCCTTCTTGACCATCGCCCGGCTGCGATCCGATTCGGTTCCGGCCATTGCCTTGCCAGCCCTCGAAGGGTCGATGCCGACCGGGTTGACGGCCTCGCCGGCGGGCTTGAGCGTTCCCATCTGCTCGGCCGCCCGGGTGGCGACCTTTACGCTGGCGCGGCTGCGGGTTGACGTGCCAGACGTAGCGGCCGAGGAGGCGCTGACGCCAGGCCCCTGACCTGCGGGAGCCAGGCTGGTGGCGGTCGGCTGGCTTTGCGCCCAGGCCGTTGGCGCTGCGGAAGCGATGAGTGCGGCCGCGGCGATGGTGAGGGTGGTGGCGATGCGCTGACGTTGAGACATGTGGGCTCCTGATGTGGTTTCGGATCGTTCAGGACCGTCTACGTACAGCGCCGGCAGCGGGATGCAAGCCGAGCAGGTCATGCAGGCCACTGGAGCGTCGGACGCTTCTCGTCAGCGCGTCGGACAACGCGCCGCCGGTTCTCGACACGACGGTCAGCGCATCGCGCGCCCTCGTGATGCCGGTGTAGACCAGCTCGCGGTTCACGGCGGCGCTCGAGGCTTCGGGCAGCACGAGCACGGCGTGCGCGAACTCGGAGCCCTGTGCCTTGTGCACGGTCATCGCGTAGGCGGTCTCGACGTCGGCGAGCCTGCCGACGGCGACGAAGCGGACCGAATCGCCATCGGCGAAGCACGCGCGCAGAGCCGCAACGCCGTGCGTGCCTTCGGCGCCCGGTAGACCGCGCAACGCAACACCGACGTCACCGTTGAAGACGCCGAGGCCACGGTCGTTGCGGGTGACGAGCACCGGACGGCCTTCGTACCACTCGCCGCCGCCCGCGATCAGTCTGTCGTCGCGCAACCGCTTCTCGATGGCACGGTTGAGTTCGACGACGCCCCACTCGCCGTCGCGCACGGCGCACAGCACGCGCACGCGGTCGAACGCCGCCAGGACGCGACGCGCCCACGCGTCGATGCCCTCGGCATCGCCGGGACGGCGCGCGATTTCGTCGAGGTAGCTGCGGTAGCCCCCGGGAGCGCCGGCCCGACCGTCGACGGCGAGCTCGACGACTGTGGCCGGCGTGGCAGGGGCCAGCTCGCAGACCACACCGGCACGGTCACCCGGGAGGCTGGCGACGACGGTGTCGCGATCGCCGTCGTTCACCGCCAGCGCGAGCGCACCGATCGCGCCGCCGAAGCGGTGCGAGGTTCGCAGCATCACCGTCCGCTGGGCGAGGGCCGTTCCCGCGTCGTCGAGTTCCGCTTCGGGGATCCGGTCCCCGGTCACGGCCTGCAGGTAGCGGGCGGTCTCGCGCGTGTAGCCGACCTGCTCGGCATCGCGGCACAGTTCCCCGAGCACGGCACCCGCCTCGACCGACGCCAGCTGGTCCTTGTCGCCGAGCAGGACGATGCGCGCGGTTGGCGGCAGCGCGTCGAGCAGCGTCGCCATCATCTCGAGGTGCACCATCGACGCTTCGTCGACCACGAGCACGTCGAGCGCCAGCGGGTTGCCCGCGTGGTGCACGAAGCGCCGGGTTCCCGGCCGGGCGCCGAGCAGCGCATGCAGTGTCTTCGCCTTGCCGATCGAGGCGGCGAGCTCCCGGGCGGACGCATCGTCGGCGAAGGCGTGCCGCAAGCCTGTCAGCGCCGCATCGATCGATTGCTTGAGCCTCGCCGCCGCCTTGCCCGTCGGTGCCGCGAGGGCCATCCGCAGACGGCGCGGCTCGTCGGTCGCGTCTCGCACGGTCGCGCCTCGCTCCCCGCCGGCGGCCATCGCGTGCAGCAGCGCCAGCAGGCGTGCGGCCGTGTGGGTCTTGCCGGTGCCCGGGCCGCCGGTGACGACAACGAAGCGACCGCGCAGCGCCACGGCGCACGCGATCTTCTGCCAGTCGATCCCGGCATCGGAAACCGGATCGCCCGGGAAGAGATGATCGAGCCAGTGTTTCGCCTCCGCCTCGTCGACGGGCTCGACGACTGCGGCGCGGCGCGACACCTGCTCGGCCACGCTCCGTTCATACGACCAGTAGCGGCGCAGGTACAGCCGGCCACCTCGAAGAACGAGCGGGCGAGCCTCGCCGTTGTCCGACTTCGGCGCCGCAGGGAGCGGGTCGCCGTCGATCTCGTCGACGACGGCACTGGCCTGCAGCACGGCACGCCAGCCTGCGACGTCGCGCGGCATCGTCGACATCGCCGAAGCGAGCGCGACGAGCGGCTCGTCCTTCCAGCCGAGCAACGACTCGGGCGCCGCCAGCCACTCGTCTACGGACAGGCACGTGTGCCCCCGCCCTTCCAGATGCGCCGTGATCGCCGCCGCCAGGAGCACGGGGGCCGAGACCCCGGCCGACACGTCGGCGAGGAAGCGAGGAAACGCAGCGTCGAGGCGACGGATCCAGCCATGCTCAGCCCACTCGGCGAGGGTCGCGAGCATCGACGTCGCATGCGCGTGGTCGATTCGTGCGGCGGGCGCCACCGGCATCGCGAGGGCGTCGCTGCCGGCCCGGAACAGGTCGCCCTGTGCCGGATCCATCGCCTTGCGAATCGGAGCGCGCGTCATGGCGACCCCGCCTGCGCCGGCGCGGCGCAGGCCGACAACGCCGCGTCGAGCGCATCGAGCAGCTCGGTCGGAGGCTGCACGACGCAGCAGCCCCGCTCCGGGCCGCGAACGCCGCGCAGGAACAGGTAGACGGCACCGCCGAGGTCGCGCTCCGGCACGTAGGCGGGCCCGAGGCGCGAACGCAGCAGCCGGTGCAGCGCGAGGAGGTAGATCGCCGCCTGCACATCGTAGCGGTGCGTGGCCATCGCGGCCTCGAGTGCGTCGTGGTGGTAGGCGGCGTCGTCGTCACCGAGCGCGTTCGACTTGTAGTCGAGCACCCAGTAGCGGCCGCCGTGTTCGAACACCAGGTCCGCGAATCCCATCACCATGCCGTTGAGCGTGCGCCGGGCGAGCGGCGGGCGCGGCCTGCCGCCCAGCAGATGCTCGACGCACAGCGCGTCGATGCGCGCAGCGTCGACAGGACCGCCGCTCGGAAAC
>JBBSPY010000186.1:0-6526 GCA_038258415.1 Burkholderiales bacterium | reverse complement strand
GGCACGAAGTAATACATCATCCCCAGGAAGCCCGCGGTGAGGAAGAACGCCACCGCGTTGTGGCCGTACCACCACTGGACCATCGCATCGACGGCGCCCGAATAGATCGGGTACGACTTGAACATCGACACCGGAATGGCGAGGTTGTTGACGATGTGCAGCAACCCGACGGCGATGATGAAGGCGCCGTAGTACCAGTTCGAGACGTAGATGTGCTGGATCCGCCGGCGCGCGAGCGTGGCGAAGAACACCGCGCCGAAGCTGACCCAGACAACCGCGATGAAGATGTCGATCCACCACTCGGGTTCGGCGTATTCCTTGCTCTGCGTGAGGCCCAACGGCATCGAGATCATCGCCGCCACGCAGATCAACTGCCAGCCCCAGAACGTGAACTCGGCAAGGCGGCCCCACGCCAGCCGCGCGTGCGTCGTGCGCTGGACCGAGTAGTAGCAGGTGCCCATCAGCGCCGAGCCGCCGAACGCGAAGATCACGCCGAAGGTATGGTCCGGCCGCAGCTTGCTGAAGGTCAGGAAGGGGACGTCGAAGTTCCAGAACGGCCAGGCCAACTCCGCGGCCAGGTACATGCCGACCAGCATGCCGATGATTCCCCACACGGCGGAGGCGCACAGGAACAGGCGGACGACGTGGTCGTCGAAAGTTTCTTGGGTCTGCATGGCGGAGCCGTTGCCAGGGGAAGTTTGCCGCCTCATCGCCGGAGCCGCGTTGATGTTTGTCAAGTTACGGCATCGATGTGATGCCGTGGCGTCGCCGGCGTGACACGGCTAGGAGTCTGGGCGGCAGACGCTTTGAAGCCGAGTTGATATTTGCAAGTCAGCTGGCGGTAAGCGATTGGCGGGATCGGCGGGCGGGCCGGAGGCGGACAGAGACCGTGGTGGCCCTATAGCGAGGCCTGCGAGGTTCGTTTGCATGCAGTTGCAGGCCTCACGCGAGCTGCATTGTCGCCATCCGTCTCAGATTCAACGCCATGCAGACGAGCTTCCACTCCGCTTGCACTCGGTGCAGGCCGCGCATGCTGAACTGGCGGAACCCCAGGACGTTCTTGATCCAGCCGTTGGGCGGTTCGGCAAGCCACTTGCGCCGACGATAGGCTTCGCGTGCCGCGGGCGTCTGCATCTTCGCCGCCATCTGCGCAGTCCGCGGCAGCACTGCCTCGTTGATCGGACGGTGGCTCTTGCCTTCGCGGCCGATCGCCACGACAAGGTCGGTGCGCCCGACAAGCGCCTCGAAGACCGCTTCGCTTCGGTAGCCCGCATCGGCCAGCGTCTGCTCGGGATACGCACCGAGCGTGGCCTTGACCGCCTCAACCATCCTGGGCAACTCGCGCACGTCCGACGCGTTGTTGATCAACTCGGCCGCTACGATGATGTGGGCGGTGTCGTCGACGGCAAGCTGTCCATTGAACGAGGCTTCGAACCCTCCACCAGCGTGCTGCATGATGCGGCTGTCGGGGTCTGTGAAGTTGTCCTGAGTCTTGTCCTCGGGCACACCGAACGGCTGCTTGTAGGGGCCGCCACGCTTGGGTTTGCCGTCCGGACCGCGTGGCTTCTTGTCATCGTCATCGCTGCGCCCTCGCTCGAGGTCCGCGTCGCGCTGTCGCGCTTCGAGTCGAGCACGCGCGGCGGCGATCGCGTCGAGCCGGTCCTGGCGGCGCGCAATCTCCGCAGGGATATCGAGTTCGGGCTCATTCTTCTCGACCTCGTCGGCCGCGCGCGCCTTGTTGAGCAGGGCCTCGATCTGCGCCTTCAACTCGGCCTCGGCCTTGAGCATGTGGCTGTAGCTCATCGCCTTGTGGCGGCTCGCGTTGGCCTTGACCTTGGTGCCGTCGACTGCGATCGTGCCGAGCTTGACCAGGCCCATCTCGCGCGCCAGACGCACCACCTGCACAAACAGGTCCGAGAGTTCCTTCAGGTGCAAGGCGCGAAAGTCGCGGATCGTGCGGTGCGCGGGGAAGTTGCGGGCAGCCAGCACCCGCAACGCCACGTCTTCGTGCAGCTTCCTGGCGATCTTGCGCGAGCTGAACACGCCCGTGGCGTAGCCATAGACCAGCACCTTGACCATCATGGCCGGGTGGAACGGCTGGTTGCGCGGACCGTCCTTGTCGTAGCGCGCGTGGAAGGCTGCAAGGTCGAGCCCGTCGATTGCATCGCTGATGAAGTGCGCCAGGTGCCCTTCGGGCAGCCACTCCTGCAAGCTCTCGGGTAGCAGCAGCATCTGCTGCGGCTCGTAGGGGAGGTAGTTCGCGGCCATGCCCGCTACAACGAATTACCCCTCACTCACGCCGACAAAAACTCGACCTTCTGCCGCCCAGACTCCTAGCTCCTTCCGCATCGTCGCCACCCGGTGCTGTTCGACACAACGGCCGCCTTTAGTCGAGCTGGGCCTGGCGGGGCTTTGCTGGCGCAGGGCCATCGGACGCAGACTTGACGGCTGGCAGCCGGCCGCCGCGCTCGTGCCTCGGAGAACTTCGACGCTGTCCCCCACCTGGCGCGCCGCCTCCATCGCCTCGAAAACAAGTCCGTTGACCCGCGCTGGATGCGGCCTGTCCTGATTCGATCGCCGCCCGCGTACTTCCAGGCAAGGGCCTGCCGTCCAGGTCCCTCACCCGGGAGACCGACGTCGACAGCTTGGCCACGTTTGCGATCTACGTCGTGGTCGGTGCCGCCGCCGGCCTGATGTCGGGCCTGTTCGGCATCGGCGGCGGACTGGTCATGGTGCCCGCGCTGCTCGCCTGCTTCGCGCTGGCCGGCATGCCGGCGGAACACATTCCGGCTCTCGCACTCGGCACGTCGTTGAGCGTCATCTGCCTGACCAGCGCCATGGCCAGCCGCGAGCACTGGCGCATCGGCAACCTGGTGCAGCCCTTCTCGGGTCCGACGCTCCGCCTGGCGGCCATGCTGGGCTTGGGCGTGGTGGCCGGCGCCGCGGTCTCCACGCGGCTGCCGAAGGAAGTGGTGCTGCTCTGGATCGCGATCTTCCAGGTCACCGTGGCGATCTGCATGGCGCGCAGGACCTTCAGGCCAGCCGCGCCTTCGATCACGAGCGTGGCGCCGGCTCGATCCGACGAGCCGCCGCAGCGGCAACTGAACGCCACGCAGGCCGGCGCGTTCCTGGTCGTGACGGGCGCGGTGTCGTCGATCGGCGGCATCGGCGGTGCGACCCTGATGATTCCCTACTTCTCCCGGGCCGGCATCGACTACCCGAAGGCGGCCGCGCTGTCGACGTTCTTCGGCTGCGTGATCGGCGCCTTCGGTTGCCTGTCCTACGCCTTCCTGGCCCGGCCGACATCGGCGATTCCGCTGGCCGTCGGCTACGTCAGCCTGCCCGCCTTCGCCAGCATGGCGCTGGGCAGCCTGCTGTGCGTGCGCCATGGCGCGCGACTGTCGTTGCGGCTGTCGAAGGCGACGCTGACGCGCGGCTTCTGCTGCTTTCTCCTCGCCAGCGGCGGCCAGGTCCTCCTGCCCTTGGCCATGACGACCCTTTTCAAAGGCTGAAACGCGATGCATGCGCAACACATCTACAGCTTCGACGGCCACACGCCCCGCATCCACCCCGGCGCCTACGTGCACCCCAGCGCCTGCCTGATCGGCGACGTGCAGGTCGGCGAGGGTTGCTTCGTGGGCCCGCACGCGACGCTGCGGGCCGACCACGGTCCGATCTGCCTCGAGGCCATGAGCAACGTCCAGGACAACTGCGTGCTGCATTCGTGCCCCGACGGCGCGGTCCTGCTGCACCGCTTCGCCCAGATCGGCCACGGCGCGGTGCTGCGTGGCTGCACGCTGATGGAGAACTGCCTGGTGGGCATCCACGCCACGGTGCTCGACGGTGCCGTGCTCGGACCCGACAGCATGCTGGCCGCGCAGGCGCTGGTCACGGCGGGCGTTCGAACCGAGGTGGCCAGCCTGTACGCCGGCAGTCCGGCGCGCTTCGTGAGAAGCCTGTCACACGACGCCGTCACGGCGCAGCGCGAGGGCGCGCTGCGCTATGCGCATGCGGCAGCCGAGTACCGCGCGAAGCTCAGGCTCGTCGCAGACCAGACGGCGACGCGTCCTGAGCCACGCGACATGCGGCCCCGCCACCTGTCCGCTTTCCCGACGTGGCCGCGTACTTCCCGTTGAGGGCCATCGAAAGTGGAACTCGCCTATCGGCACCGAACCTCGGAGACCATCACCATGAATCACTTCGCACGACTCTTCCGCCGGAGCCTCGCTTGCGCCGCCCTCGCCTGCTCCCTCGGGGTCGGGGCGGCAGGTGCGCAGGCGCTTGCAGCCCCGGTCGACGAGAAGGCATTCGCTGCAGCGAATGCGGCCTACGACGCCAACCACTGGGCCGATGCTTACGTCGCCTTTGCGGCGCTGGCCGACCGGGGCGACGCCGAGTCGGCGCGCATCGCGATGCAGATGTGGTGGCACGGGCAGGCGCTGTATGGCCGCGGCTTCGACGTCACGCCCGCGCAGATCCGGCACTGGTGGCTGCTGCTGAAACGCCGCGAGCAGGACGAGTGCGCATTTCCATTCACGGAAGACGCTGCCGGCTGACCGGCAACCGGGCGACGCCGCCGTAGCCATCGCAAGCGGACGAGCGGCTCGCTACGAGCCGCTCGTCCGACCGATCACGCGTCCGGCTCAGCTTGCTCCTCCTCACTCCGGTACGGGGCCGACGCGCACAGTCTGTCGGCACGATCGATGCGCCACAACTCCTGGCGCAGTCGGGCGCGGCGCATCGCCAACAGGGTCCTCGCGCAGAGCGTGCCGAGGCTGACGAACAAGACGCCGAGCGCCCAGGCGGCCGACAAGTTGGCTTTCGTTGAAACCTGCATGCGAACATCCCTCTCCCACGGCGACAGCGTGGGACGAAGGTCCGACGGCTGTGCTCACCGGGACGTACGCGCCCTTGCGAAAAAACCGGACATCGCGCGCACCTCGGTCGACTACCGGCGCGTCGCCTCCGACAACGCCCGGCGGAGTGCCGCGACCGGTGCCGTGAAACGGGTCGCCAGCGCCTCGTGGTGTCGTTCGATCGCGTCGGCCCGGTGCAGCGCCTCGCGCGCTTCCGCGCGGTCGCCTTGCGCCAGGCGGCAGTGACCGAGCGCCGCTTCGATCGGCAACAGCGAAGGCGAAGCCGGGTCATCGGCCTCCTGCCGCAACACGCCAGCCTCCTTGGCGGCGGCGCACGCCTCCTCGGCTCGGCCCGCAGCCATGAGCGCAGCCGCATCGGCCATTTGCACGTCGGCCTCGAGTCCAGGCAGCCGACCCCTCGCGCGCAACGCCGGCAGCGCCTCGACGGCTCGCCGCGCCGCGTCCATGGCCGACTCCGGTTCCCCGGCCTGCAGCCGGGCATGCGTGGCGACGACGTCGCGTTCGACCAGGTCGGGATGCGGCGACGGGCTGTCGGCCGGAGCGGGCGCCACCACGCCGGCCAGCCGCTCGAGGGCCAACCGGGGCTTGCCCAATGACAGGGCGACGCGTGCGGCGTCGAGGCGCAGCCGGTTGCCCCGCCAGGCCTGCATGCCCTCGCCGGTCGCGTCCTGGAGGGTCTGGCTTTCGCCCAGCAGCGGCCAGGCGACGTCCGGTTGACCGAGGACGTCGAGAAGCACGGCTTCGATGTCCAGGGTCTTGGCCAGTACCAACGAGCCGGGATAGTGGATGCGGTCCAGGTCGCGGTACAACCGCAGCATCTGAAGCGCCTCGGCCGGCCGGCCCTCGTCGGCCAGCGCGCGGGCATAGGTGCGCCGCACCAGCGTCGTGTACAGGGTGTCGTCCGGCCCCCGGACTGCCAACACGTCGGCGAGGGCGGCATCGAAGCGACGGCGTGCTTCGGCGCGTTGACCACGGCGGTGCAACAGTGCCGCAGCGCGTGCCCGCGCCGCAATGACGCCGGGCGACAGATTCCCGAGCGCCTGAATCCCCTCGACGGTCGCCTTCTGCGCGAGCGCGACCGCCGCGGCGTTCTCCTGTTGCATCTCGAGCACCTCGGCGAGCGAGATGCGCGCTTCCATCAGGCTGTACTGCGGCACGTTCGGCATGCGCGTGATCTCGGCGATGGCGGCTTCGAAGGCCTGCCGTGCTTTCGCGAGCTCGCCGAGTGCCACGCGGGTCCGGCCCGACAGGATGAGCGTCGAGCTGAGGTTGTCGGGGCTGAGGCCGTTTCGGGCCTGCCAGAACCGCACGGCCTCGTCGCCGTAGTCGCGCGCCTTCGCCAACGAGACGTTGAAGTAGCGCTGCGCCAGCCGCGACAGCAGTTGTCCGCGCACGGTCGAGGTGTGGTCGCCGCGCCGATCGAGGATCCCTCTGGCTTCTTCGAGTGCCGGGATGATCTCGTCGCGATGCGGGCTGCTGTGCAGGGTGGCGGCGAGGTGGACGAGCCCCTCGGCGAGGCGCTTGTCGTCGGGCCCGTACAGCTGGCGCATGAGGACGACGCGCTGCCGGTCGATGACCAGCGCTTCCTGGTCGAGCTGGAGCTCGTAGTACATGTCGCCGAGCATGCCCATGACCTCCAGCCGGGCCTC
>JBBSPY010000185.1:0-6548 GCA_038258415.1 Burkholderiales bacterium | reverse complement strand
CCGGCCACCGCCGACGTCGCGCGCTGGCTGCTCGAGCACCTCGACGACCACTACTCGCTGCACGGCGAACACTCGGGTGTTCGCAGCGCGCGCAAGCACATCGGCTGGACGCTGCGCGGCCTGCCCGGCGGCGACGACTTCCGCGACCGGATGAACACCATCGACGAATGCGCGGCGCAGCGCAGCGCCGTGGCGGACTGGTTTTGTGCGCTTGCCGATCGATCGCCGCGCCTGCCGGCGGCCACAGCGTTGCACTAGGGCGAGCCCATGGCCACCAAGCGCCTTGTCGAAGACTGCATCCGCGAGAGCCTCGACACCTACTTTCGCGACCTGCGCGGGACGCCGCCCGCGGCGATGTACGACATGATGCTCGCCGTGGTCGAGAAACCGTTGTTCGAGACGGTGATGCGCCACGCCGAAGGCAACCAGAGCCGGGCCGCGGAGTGGCTGGGCATCAACCGCAACACCCTGCGTCGCAAGCTCGTCGAACACAAGCTCATCAAGTAGCGGCATGGCACCGATGCACGCGCTCCTCTCTGTTTCCGACAAGACCGGCATCGTCGATCTGGCCCGTGGCCTCGCCGACCTCGGGGTGGTGCTCCTCTCGACGGGTGGCACCGCGAAGCTGCTCGCCGACGCGGGGCTCGCCGTCACCGAGGTCGCCGCGCACACGGGATTCCCGGAGATGCTCGACGGCCGCGTCAAGACGCTGCACCCGACGATCCACGGTGGCCTGCTCGCCCGCCGCGACTCGGCCGAGCACCGCGCTGCGATCGACGCACACGGCATCGCGCCGATCGACCTGCTCGTCGTCAACCTCTACCCATTCGAGGCGACCGTCGCCAGGCCCGGCTGCACGCTCGCCGAGGCGATCGAGAACATCGACATCGGCGGCCCGGCGATGGTGCGCTCGGCTGCGAAGAACTGGGAAGGCGTGGCGGTTCTGACCGACCCGGGGCAGTACGCGCCAGCGCTCGCCGAACTGCGCGAGTCGAAGGCGATCTCGCGCGACACGCGCTTCGCGCTCGCCGTCGCCGCGTTCGACCGGATCGCCGACTACGACGCGGCGATCAGCGAATACCTGTCGTCCCTGAAAGGCCCGGCCGACGGCGTGCCGGAGCGCGACCCGTTCCCGAAACGGGCCATGCTGCACGCCGTCAAGCTGCAGGACCTGCGCTACGGCGAGAACCCGCACCAGCTGGCGGCGTTCTATCGCGACGCGAAGCCGGCGCAGGGCTCGCTCGTGACCGCGCGGCAGCTGCAGGGCAAGGAGCTCTCTTACAACAACATCGCCGACGCCGACGCCGCGTGGGAGTGCGTCAAGAGCTTCTCCGCCGCCGACGCGCCGGCGGCGTGCGTCATCGTCAAGCACGCGAATCCGTGCGGCGTCGCGCTCGGAACGTCGAGTGCCGACGCCTACGCCAAGGCGCTGAAGACCGACCCGACGTCGGCCTTCGGCGGGATCATCGCCTTCAACACCAATGTCGACGGACGCTGCGCCGAGGCGGTGGCGAAGCAGTTCGTCGAGGTCGTGATCGCGCCGTCGTACAGCGAGCACGCGCTGGCGGTGTTCGCGAACAAGAAGAACGCACGGGTGCTGCAGGTCGACTGGCCGGTCGACGTCGCGGCGAGTCGCAACCGACTCGACATGAAGCGCGTCGGCTCCGGGCTGCTGCTGCAGACCGCCGACCACCATGTGCTCGCCGAGGCCGATCTCAAGGTCGTGACGACGCAGGCGCCGACCGCCGCGCAGGTGCGCGACCTGCTGTTCGCGTGGAAGGTCGCCGCCTGGGTGAAGAGCAACGCGATCGTGTTCTGTGCCGACGGGACGACGGTCGGGGTCGGCGCCGGGCAGATGAGCCGCCTCGACTCGGCGCGCATCGCCTCGATCAAGGCCGAAGCCGCCGGCCTGTCGCTGCAAGGCTCCGCTGCCGCGAGCGACGCCTTCTTTCCCTTCCGCGACGGCCTCGACGTGATCGTCGACGCCGGCGCCGCGTGCGTGATCCAGCCGGGCGGTTCGATGCGTGACGACGAAGTGATCGCTGCGGCGAACGAGCGTGGCGTTGCCATGGTCTTCACGGCGGTTCGCCACTTCAGGCATTGAACCTGCCCGAGGTCGCCGGCCTCGCGCTCGCCTTCGTCGCGCGCCTGATCACCGGAGCACAGGGCCGCTGGCTCGGGTCACCGCCGAAGGCCGAACAGCGGATCTACTTTGCCAACCACCAGAGTCACTTCGACTGGGTGCTGCTGTGGGCGGCACTGCCGCGCGACCTCCGCGCGACGACCAGACCGATCGCGGCGCGCGACTACTGGACCTCCTCGAAGCTCAAGCACTGGATCACCCGCGAGATCTTCAATGCCGTGTATGTGAGTCGGGAGCGCAAGGACGACGAAGATCCGCTCGAGCCGCTCCTGCAGGCGCTCACGAACGGCGACTCGCTGGTCATCTTTCCGGAGGGAACCCGCGGCCACGCAGGCGAGCCGGCGGCGTTCAAGTCGGGCCTCTACGCGCTGGCCCGGGCCTTCCCGCAGGTCTCGCTGATCCCGGCGTGGATCGACAACGTGCAGCGCGTCATGCCCAAGGGGGAGGTCGTGCCCGTGCCGATCCTGTGCACGGTCACGTTCGGCGCGCCCGTCGTGCTCGGTCCCGACGAGGAACGCCGCGCCTTCCTGGACCGGGCCCGCGCCGCGGTCGTCGCGTTGCGCCGCCAGGCCTGAGCCGAATCGCCGCATGGGTGCCCTGCGCAATCTCTCCGTCGGCCAGCAGGTCGGACTGCTGTTCGTCGTCCTGTTCGGGTTGCTCGCGCTCGCGACGCTCGCCACGTTCGTGGGATCGTTCCGCGCCCACACGCCTTCGCGGGAAGCGATCCGGGAACGTGTCGCGCGCGACCTGCGGGCAGTCTGGCTCGGCGCCATCCTGTTCTGGGTCGCCTGGGCGGCAGGGCCCGCCGTGTCGACCGTGCTGTTCGCCCTCGTCTCGTTCGTGACGCTGCGCGAGTTCGTCACGCTCACCGACACCCGTCGCGGCGACCACCGCAGCCTGCTGGTGGCGTTCTTCGTCGTCCTGCCGGCGCAATACGTCCTCGTCGGCTTCTCGCTCTTCAACGCCTTCACCGTCTTCATCCCCGTCTACGTGTTCTTCGCGATCCCGGTGATCAGCGCGCTCGCCAACGACCCCCTGCGATTCCTCGAGCGCACAGCCAAGATCCAGTGGGGCATCACGGTGTGCGTCTACGGCATGAGCCATGCGCCGGCGCTGCTCCTGCTCGACCTGCCGAACTGGCACGAGCGGGGCGCCTTTCTCGTCTTCTACCTCGTCATGGTCGTCGCCGCAGCGCAGCTTGCGCAAGAAGCGGCGAGCCGCCGCCTGCGCCGGCGGCCGGTCGCACGCGCGATCAGCCGCGATTTCTCCTGGCGCGGCTGGGGTGCCGGCGTCGGCGCGGCGGCGCTGGTCGGCGTGCTGCTCTACTGGACGACACCGTGGAAGCCGATTCCCGCGTTGGCGATGGGCGCCATCGCCGGCGCCACCGGCACGCTCGGCGCCTTCGTCGTCAAGGCACTCAAGCGCGACGCCGGCGTGCGCCAGTGGCGCGGCCGCGAGTCGGTGACGGGCGCCGTCGGCCTGCTCGACCGCGTCGCACCGCTGTGCTTCGCGGCGCCGGTGTTCTTTCACTCCGTGCGCTGGTACTTCGGCATCTGAACGCCTTCGAACGCCGGCAGGCGACGCGCTCGCCGAGAATGGCCGGCATGCGCATCCTCGGAATCGACCCGGGCCTCCGCACGACGGGCTTCGGCGTCGTCGAGCGAGACGGCCCGCGTCTGGCGTACGTGGCCAGCGGGACGATCCGCACCGGCGACGCGGCGCAGGGCGACCTGCCGGCGCGGCTGAAGATCATCTTCGAGGGCGTCTGCGAGGTCGCCGCGCGCTACGCACCGACCTGTGCCTCGGTCGAGATCGTGTTCGTCAACGTCAACCCCCAATCCACGTTGCTGCTCGGCCAGGCGCGAGGCGCGGCGCTGTCGGCGCTGGTGTCGAGCGGGCTCGACGTCGCCGAGTACACGGCGCTGCAGATGAAGCGCGCCATCGTCGGCCACGGTCAGGCGAAGAAGGAACAGGTCCAGGCGATGGTGACGCGGCTGCTCGGGCTCGCGGGTGTTCCCGGCGCCGACGCGGCCGACGCGCTCGGCATGGCGATCTGCCACGCCCACGCCGCCGTCACGTTCGCCGCGATTGCCCGGCACACGACCGTAGCGCCACGCACCTCCGCGCGCTACGGCCGCGGCCGCACCTACTGAACAGCGCCGCGACCCTCGGCGACAATCGACATCCCATGTACGCGCTGTTCGAGGACGGTGGCCGCTTCCACACCGGCCGGGTGATGAGCGACGGCGACGCCTCGTCGCAGATCGAGCTCGCCTCGGGCAAGCGCACCAAGGTCAAGGCCGCGGCGGTGCTGATGCGGTTCGCAGCGCCGGAGCCCGAGGCGCTGGTCGCGCAGGCGCAGGCGCTGGCCTCGGAGCTCGACCTCGACCTCGCCTGGCAATTCGCGCCCGACGAGGAGTTCTCCTTCACCGACCTCGCCTCCGACTACTTCGGCGCCGGCGGCGCCGCGGGCCGGACCGTCGAGCAGGCCGCGGCGTTGTTCGCGCTGTTCGGCGCGCCTCATTACTTCCGTCGCCTCGGCAAGGGGCTGTTCCGGAAGGCGCCCGAAGAGACGGTCAAGGCGGCGCTGCTGGGCATCGAGAAGAAGAAGCGCATCGCCGAGCAGGTCGACGCCTGGACGGCCGAGTTGGTGGCGGGCGGCTGCCCGCAACCGGTGCGCGACGAGCTCTACCGCATCCTCTTCAAGCCCGACAAGAACGCGCCGGCTTACAAGGCCGTGGTCGCGGCGTCGCAGCGCAGCGGCCGGGCGCCGCTCGACCTGCTGACGGCGGCGGGCGCGATCGACTCGCCCTACCAGTTCCACTGGCGGCGCTTCCTCTTCGAGCACTTCCCCAAGGGCACCGGCTTCGCCGACGTGACGGCGCCGGCCGTGCGAGATCCGCTGCCGCTCGCTCCGGTCGAGGCCTTCTCGATCGACGACTCGGCAACGACCGAGATCGACGATGCGCTCTCGCTGCAGGGCCTCGGCTCGGGCACGGTCATCGTCGGCATCCACATCGCCGCGCCGGCGCTCGCGTTCGTTCCCGAAAGCGACGTCGACCGCGTCGCCCGCGAGCGCCTGTCGACGGTCTACATCCCGGGTCACAAGCTGACGATGCTGCCCGGTGCCGTCGTGGATGCGTACACCCTCGTCGAGGGCAGCGAGCCGCCGGTGGTGTCGCTCTACGTGACGGTCGACGAGGCGAGCGGCGAGATGGTCGGCCATGAGACACGACTCGAGCGCGTCCGCATCGCCGCCAACCTGCGCCACGATGTGATCGAGCTCGATGACGCCGCTCTCGACGCCGGCGCAGTGCCGGCGCTGCCGTTCGGCGCCGAGCTCGCGTTCCTGCATCGCTTCGCTCGCGGGCTGAAGGCCGCGCGCGAGGTCGTTCGCGGCAAGCCGGAGTCGTTCAATCGGCCCGACTACGCATTCCGGATCGTGAGGCCGCCCGACGACGACACGATCCACGGCGACGAGGGGGTCGAGATCACCGAGCGGCGACGCGGCTCGCCACTCGACCTCGTCGTCGCCGAGGCGATGATCCTCGCCAACAGCACCTGGGGCGGATGGCTGGCCGAATGTGGCGTGCCCGCGATCTACCGTTCGCAGGCGAGCCTGGCTCCCGGCGTCAAGGTGCGAATGGGAACGCGACCGGCGCCGCACGCCGGCATCGGCGTGGCGCACTACGCGTGGTCGACCTCGCCACTGCGGCGCTACGTCGACCTCGTGAACCAGTGGCAGATCATCGCCTGCGTGCGGCACGGCAGGTCGGCCGCGCTCGCCGCGCCGTTCAAGCCGAACGACGTCGGCCTGCTCGCGATCGTGTCCGATTTCGACGCCACCTATGGCGAATACAACCGCTTCCAGTCGGCGATCGAGCGCTACTGGTCCCTGCAGTGGCTGCGTCAGCACGACGTCCAGTCGCTCACCGCCGCGACGATGAAGGATGGCCTCGTTCGCGCCGAGACGCTGCCGCTCGTGTTTCGCGCCGAGGGCGCGCAGGCCCTGCCGCGCGGCATCCGGGTGCAGGTGCGGATCACCGGCATCGACCTGCTCACCCTCGACCTGCACGCCAACCTGCTTGCCCGCCTCGATGAAGGCTCGCCGGCGTCGGCCGCGGTCGCCGAAGACAGCGACGACGAGGAGGCACAGAGCGGGCCGATCACCATCGCCGTCGACGTCACAAACGACAAACCGAGTGCCAGTGCGGAGGCGGAGACGGCCGACCCGGCCGGCCCTGGACATGCACCGCGACAGGTCGCAGAGCCGGCAGCCTGAGGCCGCGCGGCCCGTGCAGCCCGAGCAGCCCGGGCGGGCCGGTTCGCGCGGCGCCTGGCGGCTGTCGACGCTGCAGGTCGCGCTCGTCGTCTCGCTCGGCATCCACGCCGCGCTGCTGGCGTT
>JBBSPY010000184.1:0-6580 GCA_038258415.1 Burkholderiales bacterium | reverse complement strand
CGGACCTCCAACCCGATCGCCGGCCTCGCCGTCGCGTTCCTCGCGCCGATCGCCGCGAGCCTGATCCAGATGGCGATCAGCCGTGCCCGCGAGTTCGAGGCCGACCGCGGCGGCGCCGAGATCTCCGGCGACCCGGAGGCGCTCGCGTCGGCGCTGCAGAAAATCTCGGCCTACGCCAAGGGCACGCCGTTTCCGACCGTCGAGCGCAACCCCGCGACGGCGCAGATGATGATCATGAACCCGCTGTCGGGTGGCGGCCTGCGCACGTTGTTCTCGACACACCCGTCGACCGAGGAGCGCGTCGAGCGCCTTCTGGCGATGCGCGGAAGGATGCAGCCGGCGCGCTGAGCTCGCGCGGTTCCCGCGGCCGGTCCTCAAGTCGCGGCGCCGGCGGGCCGATATCCCCGCCATGATCCGTGTCGCGCTCCTGCTCGCCGTCGCCGCCGCCCTCGCCGGCTGCGACGCCCTCGGCATCGAATCGGCCGAGCAGGCGACGGCCAAGCGCGATGCCGACGGCAAGGCGGTCGGCGGGGCCTGCCGCCACGCCGGTCGCGCCATCGAGGACTGCTACGTGGTCTACAAGAAGTCCGATCGGGCGGCGGTCTACGCCGGCTGGCGCGAGATGAACGACTACATGCGCGAGAACAAGATCGAGCCGGTCGAGCCGGTTCTCGCGGCCCAGTCGGCGGCGCCGGTCATGCCGGCCAAGGTGGCCGACGCCAAGCCTGCCGCGCCGCCGCACTGATCCGTCAGAGTCGACCGCCGGCTCCCTTCACCTCGAACTCGCCGACCACCACGCGCTGGCCGCTCTGGCTCTTCAGCCGCAGCGTCGTCCGCTGGTCGTGCTGGTCTGCGGTGCCGAAGCCGCTCGACAGCCAGAGCATGAGCCCGGTGCTTGTCGTCAGCACCTGCTGGCGGTGGCCGTAGAAGTTCGCCTCGATGCGATAGCGGCCGGGCTTCGCGACGCGCAGCGCGAACTCCTCCGGACCGTAGCCGCCGGTCGCGTCGCGCGAGATGCGGCCGCCCTGGTACGACTGCACATGGCCGTAGAAGACTTCCTCTCCGTTGGGGTCGATCACGTGCAGGTCGACGTCGGTGGCGTCGGCGTCCCATGCCAGCACCACGCGAAGGTCGAGGGTCAGGTTGCGCAGGAGCCGGCGGTCGATGCCCGACGTGTCGAGCGGCGTGCCGTCGCGGGCCGCGGACGCGACGACCGCATTGAGCTCGCCGAGCGCGATCAGGTCGATGTCGGGGAAGCGGCCGTCCCAGGCTCCGGTCACGACGCCATATAGAGCATCAACGGCGCGCTGCGACTGGCCGGCAGAGGCCAGTGCCAGGCCGAGGTCGCGGTGCGACTGCGGCTCCCACGGCGCCAGCTCCAGCACGTGCTCGAAGGTCGCGACGGCCAGCGCCGGTTCGCCCGCCTGGCCGAGCCGGTAGCCGAGCAGGCGCAGCACCTGGCGGTTGTGCAGGTCCATCTCGGCGAGATTCGAGAGGGCGCGCAGGCCGATCACCCGACTCGGCGCATCGCCCCTGGCCAGGAACCAGTCGGCGGCCTCGAGGAAGAAGCCGACGCTGCGGGCGTTGGCGCGGCGCTCGTCCAGGTAGACCGCCAGGCGGGACGCGGCGTCGGCGCTGCGTTCGAGGCGCTTCAGCCACGCCGCGTCGGCCGATGCCGGCTTGAGCGCGATCGCGATGTCGAGCGGTTCGCGGTCGCTGCCGCCGTCGCGGTCGGCGGCCTTGCGTCCGGGACGGTCGCCTGTCTTGGCCGCGTCGGCACGTCGCTCGTCGAGCGGTGCGGCGACCGTCGCCATCGGTGCCGCCGATGGTGGCGACGCCGGCCGCGCCAGGTCGCTTGTCGCGGCGGACTCGCGCTCGGAAGGCGCGGCGCGCTGCCGCAACGCGTTGTCGGCGCCGGCGACGAGACCGCCGAGCCCGCCTCTCGGCGCCGCGATCTGCTGCTCGGCGCGCTTCGGCTGGTCCTTCGGGAACGACCGCTCCCACCACGCCACCTTCGACCCGAAGCGTCGCACGACACCTTCGAGGCGCTGCGCCTCGCTCCGCTCGCGGGCCACCTTCGCGGTCGCCGCGAGGCGAGCGTAGGCGCCGGCCAGCTCGGCGGGCGGCTCGATGCCGTGGCGCGCGTAGTCCTCGACGCGCTCCAGCACGACCAGCGACGTCGCAGGCCCGGCGATCCGGAAGCGCTGGCCCAGCTCGGCAGCGCGTTCGGCATCGCCGCCGCTCGGCAGCGACGCGAGCGTCAAACGTGCCCATTGCGTTGCGGCGAGGCCGGCCGGGTTCTGACCGCGGGCGACGCGGACCGTGCGGACGGATCGCGTGCCGTCGGCGGCGCGCAGGTGCAGCGTCAACACGGCGTGCTCCGCGGTGAACGCACCGGCGATGGCGACACGTCCGAGCGTCGGCACGTGGGCGTCGAGCACCATGTCGCGGGCGCCCCTGGCGGTGATGTCCATGACCCTGGCCTCGCGTTCGAGCAGCGCGCGCCGCGCTTCGGCGTCGCTGCTCGACAGCAGGTCGACGACGCGCCCACCGCTGCCATCGGCGAGGGTTGCGAGCGTCCGCGGGTCGCCCTTCGGCGAGCTCGAGACGGCGTACACCGGGACGGCAAACGCCGGCTTCCAAAGTGCTCCCCAGGTCGAGAGTCCGTCGCTGAACCAGATCGCCTCGCTCGACACGCCATCGTGCACGACGGCGCCGAGCCGGCTCGCGCCGTCGTACACCGTCGCCTGCAGACTCCTGCGCAGCGCCGACCAGTCGCCACCGCGCACCACGTAGTGCTCGGCCGGGGCGACCGAGTCGGAGACCCGGACGAGTGACACGTCGATCGTTCCGGCGCGCCGGAAGTAGGCGTCGAGCAACGCCAGCTCGCGCTCGATGGCGCGATCGGCGCCCGACGCCGACTGATCCCACACGATCTGCACACGCCGTGGCAGCGACCTCGGCTGCGAGCGGCCGTCGCCGACCGGAATCGAGGCCGAGAACCAGTTGTCGTCGCCGCGAGTCTCCGTGGTGATCGTCGGGCTCGTCGTGGGCCTGCTCCGCACCACGATCGGGCTGGCCGGCAGCACGGCATCGGCCCGCGAGGTGCGGGCGACGAAGCCGCCGCGCGGGTCGGCAACGAAGCCGAGCCCGATGGAAGCGCCGCCTTCGAGCGCCGGCGGCTCCACGGCCACCGGGAAGCGCAGCGCGACGTCGAGCCTGGACACCGACGCGGCGTAGGCCAGTGGAACCACGAACCGGGGGCCTGCAGGCTCGCTCAGCCGGATCATCACTGTGCGCGTTTTTCCGGGCTCGAGTGGATAGATGCGCAGCTCGTACTGGTTGCCCTGCGTGTGCTGCAGCAGCCCGGGGTCGACGCGCTGGCGCGTGATGTCCTCGAACACCTGCTCGGCGCGCGCCTTCGCAACGGGCACCGCCTCGCGCAGCGCGCCGTTCACGTCGAGGGCGAAGCCGGTCACGGCCTGGGCGGCGCCGAGCGGAAACGAGAGCTTGCCTTCGAGCGTGCGCGAGTTCGGGTTGAAGAAGGTCATCTCGACCCGGGTCTCGGCGACGCCGGCCGCGACGTCGGTCTCGATCTTCAGCGCCTGCAGCCGCACCGGCTCCGCCGCGCCGGCGACGACGAGCACCGGCGCGCGCCAGGCCGGGGCGGCGACGGCGTCGACACGGCTGCCTGCGCCCTGCGCGTGGACGCTCCCGATCACCGGCGCGACCAGCAGCGCCACGGCGATGCGAACGGCGTGGCGGGAGGCGCCACGTGAGGCGAGGCGGATCGCCGAACGAAAGGCGGATGGGGTCGACATGGAAACGCTCCTGATGCGATGCGGTGACGCTGGTTGACACGTTCTTCACGCCCTGACGGGGTGAACCGGCCGCGGTCGTGAAGCACCCCGCTCCTAGAATCGGCCGATTGCCACTCGCCCAGCACCCCACCGGATGAGCACCTTCCTGCGCTTCACCGACCTGGTCCGAAACGGATCGCTCGCCGGCAAGCGCGTCCTCATCCGCGCCGACCTCAACGTTCCGCAGGACCATTCCGCCGAGGGTCGCGGCCGGATCACCGAAGACACGCGCATCCGCGCTTCGCTGCCTTGCATCGAGCAGGCGCTCGCGGCCGGCGCCGCGGTGATGGTGACCTCGCACCTCGGCCGGCCGGAAGAGGGCGCGATGAAGCCGGAGCATTCGCTCGCACCCGTCGCCGAGCGCATGTCGGCATTGCTCGGTCGCCCGGTGCCCGTGGTCGCCGACTGGCTCGACGGCGTGGAGGTGGAACCGGGCCAGGTCGTGCTGCTCGAGAATTGCCGGATCAACGTCGGCGAGAAGCTGAATCACGCGCCGCTGGCACAGCGGATGGCGCGCCTGTGCGACGTCTACGTCAACGACGCGTTCGGCACCGCGCACCGCGCCGAGGCGTCGACGCACGGCATTGCCGAGTACGCGCCGGTCGCGGTCGCGGGGCCGCTGCTCGCCGCCGAGGTCGACGCACTGGAACGCGCGCTCGCCGCGCCGGCGCGGCCGCTGGTGGCGATCGTCGGCGGCTCGAAGGTGTCGACCAAGCTCACCATCCTGCAAAGCCTCGCCGCCAGGGTCGACCGGCTGGTCGTCGGCGGCGGCATCGCCAACACCTTCCTGCTCGCCGCCGGCCTGCCCATCGGCAAGAGCCTCGCCGAGCCAGCGCTCGTGGGCGAGGCGAAGGCGGTGATCGAGGCGATGCGGGCACGTGGTGCCGAAGTGCCGATTCCGGAAGACGTCGTCGTCGCGACCGCGTTTGCCGCCGATGCGAAGGCGACCGTCAAGGCGGCCCGCGACGTGCAGCCCGACGAAATGATCCTGGACCTCGGCCCGAAGACCGCCGACACGTTCGCCTCCCTGCTGCGCGACGCCGGCACCATCGTCTGGAACGGCCCGGTCGGCGTCTTCGAGTTCGATGCGTTCGCGCACGGCACCGAGACCGTCGCCCGCGCCATCGCCGACTCCGAGGCGTACTCGATCGCCGGCGGTGGCGACACGCTCGCGGCGATCGCGAAGTACGGCATCGCCGACAACGTGAGCTATATCTCCACCGGCGGTGGCGCCTTCCTGGAGATGCTCGAGGGCAAGACGCTGCCGGCGGTCGCCGTCCTCGAACAGCGCGCAGCGGCGACCTCGCGATGAACGACGCTGCCGGAAGGCGCGCCACCAAGATCGTCGCGACCCTCGGGCCGGCGTCGAGCACGCCGGAGGTGCTCGAGAAGATGCTGCGCGCCGGCGTCGACGTCGTGCGCTTCAACTTCTCGCACGGCTCCAGCCAGGACCACATCGACCGCGCCACGGTGATCCGCGAGGTGGCGAAGAAGGTCGGCAAGGAAGTGGCCATCATGGCCGACCTGCAGGGGCCGAAGATCCGCGTCGGCAAGTTCGAGGGCGGGCGCGCGCAGCTCGAAGCCGGCGCCCCGTTCGTGCTCGACGCGCAGATGACGATGCCCGGCGACGCCTCGCGAGTGGGTCTCGACTACAAGGAGCTGCCACGCGATGTGCGCCCCGGCGACACGCTGCTCCTCAACGACGGGCTGATCCAGCTCACGATCGAGAAGATCGTGGGCGAGGCGGTTCACACCACGGTCGTCATCGGCGGCGAGTTGTCGAACAACAAGGGCATCAACAAGGCCGGCGGCGGCCTCACCGCGCCCGCGCTGACCGGCAAGGACATGGAGGACATCAAGACCGCGATGGCGTTCCAGTGCGAATACCTCGCGGTGAGTTTTCCGAAGAGCGCGACCGACATGGAGATGGCGCGCCAGCTCGCCAACGTCGCCGGCGAGCCGCTGCGTCACAAGACGCTGCTGATCGCCAAGATCGAGCGCAGCGAGGCGATCCCGGCCCTCGAGGCGATCCTGAAGGCGAGCGACGGGATCATGGTGGCGCGCGGCGACCTTGCCGTCGAGGTCGGCAACGCGGCCGTGCCGGCGCTTCAGAAACGCATGATCCGGCTCGCCCGCGAGATGGACAAGCTCACCATCACCGCGACGCAGATGATGGAGTCGATGATCGTCAACCCGGTGCCGACGCGCGCCGAGGTGAGCGACGTGGCGAACGCCGTGCTCGACGGCACCGACGCGGTCATGCTTTCGGCAGAAACCGCGGCCGGCAAGTACCCGGTCGAGACGGTGGCGATGATGGCGTCGATCTGCGTCGAGGCCGAGCGCGCCGAGGAGATCTCGCTCGACGCCGGCTTCACCAACAAGACCTTCGGCCGCATCGACCAGTCGATCGCGATGGCGGCGCTCTTCACGGCGCACCACCTCGGCTGCAAGGCGATCCTCGCGCTCACCGAGTCGGGCTCGACGGCGCTGTGGATGAGCCGGCAGCGCATCCACGTGCCGATCTTCGGCCTCACGTCGCAGATCCGCAGTCAGCGCCGCATGGCGATGTACCGCAACGTCACGCCGATGCTGATGCCCAACTTCGACGACCGCGACACGGCGCTGCAGCACGCCGAGAAGCTGCTCGTCGAGGCCGGCGTGCTCAAGCCGGGGGATACCTACGGGATCACGTGCGGCGAGCCGATGGGGTATCCGGGCGG
>JBBSPY010000183.1:0-6587 GCA_038258415.1 Burkholderiales bacterium | reverse complement strand
CTGTTCGGCCTGCCGTTTCACCCGGCGTTCCTGATCGACCCGCTCATCTGAACGGGCCACCGGCGGCGGTCACATCCCCTTGAAGAGGCCCGCGTAGCTGCGGCTCACCTCGAGCTTCTCCGGGTGACCGCGCACCGCCACGAGTTGGCGGCCGCGCTCGTCGCGCGAGACGCCGGCGACGGCGCGGGTGTTGACGAGGGTCGAGCGGTGGATCTGCCAGAACTGCTCCGCGTCGAGCTCGGCAACAAGCTCCTTGATGGGCTTCCTGATCAGCGCCTCGACCGTTGCCGTCTGCACCCGCGTGTACTTCTCGTCAGAGACGAAGAAAAGCACATCGTCGACCGGGATCATCTGAATGCTGCTGCCCACCGTCGCCTGGATCCACTTCAGGCGCTGCGGCGCACCGCCGCCCGGCGTCATGCGATCGGCGAGCCGCTGCAGGAGCTGCTGCATGCCGGCGGCGTCGGCGGTGCCTTCGTCGCTCGCACGCTCGGCGAGGCGCTTCTTCAGTCGCTCGACCGTGACCTGCAGGCGGTCTCGCTCGGCCGGCTTGAGCACGTAGTCGACGACGCCCTGCGCGAAGGCCTCGATCGCGTACTGGTCATAGGCGGTGATGAAGACGATCTCGCAACCGCGCCAGTCGCCGTCGAGGGTGCCGGCGGCATCGTCTCCGGCGACCGGGAGCTGGGCGATCGCCCGTGCCGCCTCGACGCCGGTCATCCCGGGCATCCGGATGTCGAGGAACACGATGTCGGGCTTCTCGCTTTCGACCAGCGCCACCGCCTCGAGCCCGTTCTTCGCCTCGCCGACGATTTCGAGCGCCGGCCAGACCTCGCCGAGGCGGCTCCGCAGCTGCTCGCGCAGCAGCCGCTCGTCGTCGGCGATGACGGCGCGTGGCGGTCGGGGATCGTGGGCGTCGGCGGTCATCACGTCGTCCAGCGTGGCGGCGCGGTCGGGGTGGCGGGATCGACCGCGTGGTGCAGATAGGGCACGGTGAGCGTGACCACCGTACCGCTGGGTGCATTGTCGGCCACCGTCATGGCGGCGTTGTCGCCGTAGAGAAGCTTGAGCCGCTCGCGGATGTTCTCGAGGCCGACGCCGGTGCCGGCCGTCGCCGCCTTGCCGAACCCGAGCCCGGTGTCGGCGACGGTCACGGCGAGCTTGCCGTGCACGATCTCCGCCGCCAGGCGCAGCTCGCCGCCTTCGGCCTTGGGCTCGAGGCCGTGCTTGATCGCGTTCTCTACCAGCGACTGGATCATCATCGGCGGGAACTCGGCCGACAGCAGCCCGTCCGGCACGTCGAGGCGCGTCTGCAGCCGGTCTTCCATGCGAACCTTGAGGATCTCGAGATAGGGTCGGATCACCGCCATCTCGCGGCCGAGGTTGTGCGCCTGCGGCTGCGACTCGCGCAGGCTCGGCATCGAGGCCCGCAGCAGTGCGATCAGGTTCTTCTGCATCTGGCTGGCACGACGCGGGTCGGTCTCGATCAGGTGGTCGATCGAGGCCAGCGTGTTGAAGAGGAAATGAGGTTCGACCTGCGCCTGCAGCGCCGCCATGCGCGCTTCGGCGACCTGGCGTCGGAGCTGCTCCGACTCGGCCGTCTCGGTGGCGACGGCGGCCTTGGTCTCGGCCTTGACGGTGCCTGCGTAGCTGATCTTCATGATCGCCGAGGCGAGGATGAAGAGGAAGGCGAGCTGCACGAACGGCGGGTCTTCTTCCCTGTGCCGGATGCGTCGAACGGTGCGCACGGCGCTGTCCTTCGACTTCGCCGCGTCGGCGGCGGCGTCGGCCGCTTCGTCCTTGGCTTCTC
Source organism: Burkholderiales bacterium (assembly GCA_038258415.1). GTDB lineage: Bacteria > Pseudomonadota > Gammaproteobacteria > Burkholderiales > Burkholderiaceae_C > Schlegelella_A. The sequence continues at coordinate 4,777 of JBBSPY010000183.1, read as the reverse complement.
GGATGGCCTCGATCACCGCTTGCCTGGCCTCGGCGACTGCCGCTCGAACGGCCTCGCTGTTGGCGCCGGGAGGCAGCCTGATGTCGACCTCGGGCACGGCGTCGAGGCTGCTCGCCGCCGACGCTGCAGCCGATGCGGCCGACGCCGCGCGCTGCACCGCCGACGCCGCGGCCGCTTCCGGACTGCTCGGCTTGCTGCGCGGCGCGATGCGCACGCCGTTGCTGTCGATCGTGATCGTGACGTCCTTGCCGGGCGAATCCTCGGCGTTGATCACGATCGACGGCTTGCCGGGTGACTTCGAAAATGTCGGCGGTGCCGGCGGCACGGGCGGCGCGGGCATTGCGCTGTCGGTGACGACCTCGACGATGCTGCGCGACGCCGCCAGCGCCGACAGCATCCCCGCGACGATGAGCAGCAGCAGCGAGAGCAGGACGAAGCGGGTCCACGTGATGCGCGCGAGCCAGTTGCCGTAGCTGTGGAAGGTGCGCACGACGCCGGAGGTGAACCGCTCCCAGCCCGACTGCGGACCGTTCGGCGGTCGCGGTGGGGCGGATGGCACGGGGCCGGACGGTGTTTCAGAGCTCATGGTGACGCTGGCTTGGCTGCGGACTCGGCGCACTGTAGGCGCCGCCGAACGCGACCTCCGGGCCACTGCGACGAGATGGCGTCCGAAGAGGATGGACTGCGTCCGCCGCCGACAGGCCCCGGGCGGCAGACCCGCGCCGATGGGCTGCGCCGGCGCGCCGTCTCGGGCAAACTCGCGCGCTTTCGCGATTCGCCCCGGCCACCGTCTTCGTCCAGCACCATGCCGATCTCCCCATCGCCCGCCGCACGGTCATGCGCCGTGCTCCTGTCGGCTCTCGCGCTGCCTGCCGGTGTGCAGGCCGCCTCACCGTCCCCCGACCCGCAGCCGGTCGAGCTGCCGGCCGGCATCGAGGCGTGCGCGCAGGTGCGCGTCGACTCCGAGCGGCTCGCCTGCTACGACCGTTACGTGGCGCCGAAGGTGCGGGGCGCAGCCGAGGGGCCGGCGGCGTCCGTGTCCTCGCCCGACGCGCCGGTCACGCCGGCCGCGATCGCCGCCGCGAGACCGTCGCCGATCGAGGGTGGCGGCGGTTCGTTGCTTGACTCCTTCTGGGAGCTGAGCCCCGAGCGCAAGCGCGGCACCTTCAATTTCGACGGCTACCGCCCGAACTATTTCTTCCCGGTGCACGTGACGAGCGGCATCAACCGCAGGCCGAGGTCGCCCGCCGCCGGCCACGACGGATCGCTTCCCGGCTACAGCCGCTACGAGGCCAAGCTGCAGCTGTCGGTCCGCACCAAGCTGTGGGAGGATGTCGGCCTGCCCGGCGGCGACCTCTGGTTCGCCTACACGCAGCAGTCGCTGTGGCAGATCTATTCGGGCGACCTGTCGCGGCCGTTCCGCGCCACCGACCACGAGCCCGAGCTGTTCTACGTCGTGCCGATCCGCCACGAACTGCCGCTCGGCATCAAGCTGCAGATGGCCGGCATCGGCGTCGCCCATCAGAGCAACGGGCAGACGCTGCCGCTGTCGCGCAGCTGGAACCGCACCTATGCACTGGTCGGCATCGAGAAAGGGTCGGTCGCGCTCACGGTGCGGCAGAACTGGCGAATGCACGAGAGCGATGGCCAGGACGACAACCCCGACCTCACCGCGTACCGCGGGCGCACCGAGCTGCTCGGCGTCTGGACGCCCGGCTTCATGACCGCGAGCGCGCTGTGGAAGACCAACTTCGACACCCGGCGCGGCTCGCTGCAGCTCGACTGGACGATGCCCGTCCGCCGCAAGGACCCGAAGGGCCTGCGCTACTACGTGCAGGTCTTCACCGGCTACGGCGAGACGCTCACCGACTACAACTTCCGGCAGACGTCGTTCGGGGCGGGGCTCACCCTGTTCGGCTGGTAGCCGCAGCTGCGTCGGGCGGCTGCGTGTCGGCGAACGCCTCCGCCGACACGACCGGTTGACCGGACGCCACCGCCAGCGGGCCGGCCCGCCAGTCGGCCATCAGCGTGTCCCACTTCGGCCTCGCGGCGTCGAGGTGGCGCGCCTTGACGTGGCCGTAGCCGCGGATCATCTCCGGCAAGCGGGCGATCTCGACCGCGAGCGCCAGGTTCGCCGGCCCGAGCGTGCGCAGCACCTCCTCGATCGACGAGCGGTACTCGTCGACCAGATCGCGCTCGGTGCGTCGTTCCGCGCTGCGGCCGAAGGGATCGAACGGCGTGCCGCGCAGGCCCTTCAGCTTCGACAGCACCCGAAACGCCTTCAGCATCCACGGGCCGAACGCCTGCTTCTGCAACTCGCCCTTGTCGTTCTTCTTCGCAATCGCCGGCGGCGCGAGGTGGTACTTCAGCTGGTAGTCCTCGCCGAGCTTGCCTTCGAACTGCGATTCGATCCGAGCGAGAAAGGCCGCGTCGGTGTGCAGGCGAGCAACCTCGTACTCATCCTTGTAGGCCATGAGCTTGAAGAGGTAGCGGGCGACGGCCTCGGTCAGCTTCGTGCCCGCGCGGGCGGCGTCGGGACGGGTTACCGTCTTCGAGAACGCGACCTCCGCCTCGCGCGTTCGCACCCGGTCGACGAAGGCACGGTATCGCTCGGCATACGCGGCGTTCTGGTAGTCCGTGAGGAAGGCGACGCGCTTCGCGATCAGGTCGTCGACATTCGTCGAGCGCTTCACGAGCTCGATCACCTGCCCGGTCTTCACCAGCGCCTTGACCGCCTGCGGGTCGTTCGCGGCGCGACGGCCCCACTCGAACGCCTGTTTGTTGTTCTCGACCTGCACGCCGTTGAGCTCGATCGCGCGCATCAGCGCTGCGTGCGACAGCGGCACCTTGCCCTTCTGCCATGCGTAGCCCAGCAGCAGCGGGTTGGTGTAGATCGAGTCGCCCAGCGTGGCGACGGCGATGGCGTCGGCATCGAGTTTGCCAACGTGCTCGGGCCCCGCAGCCTCGACGACGAGCGACTCGCAGCGGCCGAGCGGGAACTGCCAGTCCGGGTCGCCGAGGAACGCCGCCGTCGGTGTCGCGTGGGTGTTGAGCGCGACGAAGGTGCGGCCGGCTCGCATCGCCGCGAGCGACGCCTTGTTGGCCGCGACGATCGGATCGCAGCCGATGACGAGGTCGGCCTCGGCGGTGCCGACCTTCGTCGACAGGATCGCCTCGGGCCGGTTGGCGATCTGCACGTGGCTCCACGTCGCGCCGCCCTTCTGCGCCAGCCCGGCGGAGTCCTGCGTGACGATGCCCTTGCCTTCGAGGTGCGCCGCCATGCCGAGCATCTGTCCGATCGTGATGACGCCGGTGCCACCAACGCCGGCAACGACGATGCCCCACGGCCGCTCGGCCACCGGCAGCGACGGCTCGGGCGGCGTGGCCACGCTGTCGAGCCTGGGCCGCGACGGTCCCGCCTGCTTCGCTCCCTTGAGCTTGCCGCCTTCGACGGTCACGAAGCTCGGGCAGAAGCCCTTCAGGCACGAGTAGTCCTTGTTGCAGCTGTTCTGGTTGATGCGGCGCTTGCGCCCGAATTCGGTCTCGACCGGCTCGACCGAGAGGCAGTTCGACTGCACCGAGCAGTCGCCGCAGCCCTCGCACACCAGCTCGTTGATGACCACCCGCGTCGTCGGGTCGGCCATCGTGCCGCGCTTGCGCCGGCGGCGTTTCTCGGTGGCGCACGTCTGGTCGTAGATCAGGACGCTGCAGCCGGCGACGTCGCGCAGCTCCTTCTGGACCGCGTCGAGGTCGTCGCGGTGGTGCACGGTGACGCCGCCGGCCAGCCGCGCCTTGACGCCGCCCTCGTCGTACTTCTCGGGTTCGTCGCTGACGACGACGATCCGGCTCGCGCCTTCAGCGTCGAGCTCACGCGTCATCTCCGGCACCTGCAGCGTGCCGTCGATCGGCTGGCCGCCGGTCATCGCCACCGCGTCGTTGAAGAGGATCTTGTAGGTGATGTTGACCTTGGCCGCGATCGACTGGCGGATCGCGAGGAAGCCGGAGTGAAAGTAGGTGCCGTCGCCCAGATTAGCGAAGATGTGCGCGTCGGTGGTGAACGGCGCCTGGCCGACCCACGACACGCCCTCGCCGCCCATCTGGCTGAAGGTGACGGTGGAGCGGTCCATCCACGTCGCCATGAAGTGGCAGCCGATGCCAGCGACGGCGCGCGAGCCCTCGGGCACCTTCGTCGACGTGTTGTGCGGGCAGCCGGAGCAGAACCAGGGCGTGCGCTCGGGCGAGCCGGTCGTGCCGATGGCGGTGGCCTCGAGCAGGCTCCGCTCCTTCGCGTCGATCGCGGCGATGCGCATCGTCATCCGCGCCGACACCTCGGGATCGACGCGCATCCGGGCGAGCCGCTTCGCGATGGCGCGGGCGATGATCGCCGGCGTGAGGTCGGCCTGCGCCCGCAGCAGCCAGTGCTCCGCCGGATTCGCCTGACCCCACTCGCCGCCGCCCACGCCGGTCCCGGAGTCGTCGAACTTGCCGACCACGGTGGGGCGAACGTCGTCGCGCCAGCCGTAGAGCTCCTCCTTGACCTGGTACTCGATGACCTGGCGCTTCTCCTCGACGACGAGGATCTCCTGCAGCCCTGTCGCGAACTCACGCGTCGCGCTCGCCTCGAGCGGCCAGACGACGTTGACCTTGTGCAGCCGGATGCCGACGTGGCGGCACGTCTCGTCGTCGAGGCCGAGGTCCGACAGCGCCTGACGCGTGTCGTTCCAGGCCTTGCCCGAGGCGATGATCCCGAACCGGTCGTTCGGCCCTTCGACGACGT
>JBBSPY010000182.1:0-6622 GCA_038258415.1 Burkholderiales bacterium | reverse complement strand
GCGCGTTCGGCCGAGGCGCAGAGCGGAATCCCCGCCGCTTTCATGATCGGCCAGGCGGCGCACGAGACCGGCTGGGGAAGGTCCGCGATCCGCAATGCCGACGGCAGCGATTCGCACAACCTGTTCGGCATCAAGGCCGGCACCGGCTGGACCGGCGCCACCGCCGACATCACGACCACCGAGTACGTGAACGGCGATGCGCAGAAGGTGACGGCGAAGTTCCGTGCCTACGCCTCGTACGACGAGGCCTTCCGCGACTACGCGCGCATGCTCGTGCAGAGCCCGCGCTATGCCGAGGTCGCGGCACAGGCTGCCGCAGCGCCGGCGAGCCCGGCGTCCGCCGCGGGCTTCGCGCAGGGACTCCAGCGCGCCGGATACGCCACCGACCCGGCATACGCGTCGAAGCTGACCAACGTGATCAACAGTGCGATCCGCGTGGCGCGCCTGGGCTGAACCATGAGCCTCTCGACGCTGCTCAACATCGGCTCGCGTGCCATGACGGCGAGTTACGCGTCACTGCAGACGACCGGCAACAACATCGCCAACGTCAACACCGCGGGCTATTCGCGGCAGCAGGTCGAGCTGTCGACGGCGTTCAGCCAGCAGACTGGAAGCGGCTTCTTCGGCAAGGGCGTCGACGTCACGACCGTGAGCCGCGCACACAGCGACTTCCTGACCCGCGAAGCGGCGACGACCCAGTCGCTCGCCGCCGCCGACGACGCGCGCAGCACCCAGCTCAGGAACCTCGAGAGCGTCTTTCGCACCGGCGAGGCCGGCCTCGGCTACGCCGCGCAGACGATGTTCAACGCGTTCGTCGACGTCGCCAACAAGCCCGCCGACGCGTCGGCCCGGCAGGTGGCGCTGGCCCGGGTCGGTGATCTTGCCAATCGCTTCAGAACCGCGTCGGACCAGATCGATTCGATCCAGCGCGGCGTCGCCGACGGCCTGCGCACCGGCGTCGCGCAGGTCAACGCGCTGACGTCGAGCATCGCCGACCTCAACACGCGCATCGCCAACGTGCTCGGCACCGGCCACGCGCCGAACGATCTGCTCGACCAGCGCGACGCGGCCATTTCCGCCCTGTCCGGGCTGGTACAGGTGTCGACCGTCGCGTCGGCCGACGGCAGCGTCGGCGTCTTCACCGGCAGCGGGCAGAAGCTCGTGCTCGGCGGCGTCGCGACGGCGCTGACGACCGTCGCCGACCCGTTCGATCCATCGAAGCTGCAGATCGCCGTCAAGGAGGGCGCGACCACGCGGCCGTTCCCCGATGGCGCGATCGGCGGCGGCGCGCTGGCCGGCCTGCTGCGCGTGCAGAACCACGATCTCGTCGATGCGCGGGCGCTGATCGGCCAGCTGGCGTCGACCATCACCGAGCAGGTCAACCGCCAGCAGGCGCTCGGCCTCGACCTCGGGAACCCAGCCTCGGCGGGTGCGGCGCTGCTGGCGATCGCGGCTCCTTCGGTGTCGCCGTCTTCGGCGAACGCGATGAGCGGCGGCGTTCCGGTCGCGTCGTTCGTCGACGGCACGGGAACACGCGTGTCGAGCGTGAGCATCACGGCTGTCGACAGCCGGGACTTGCAGCCGAGCGACTACGAACTCAGCGCCGACCCGTCGCTGCCCGCCGGGCAGTACAAGCTGACGCGGCTGTCCGACGGCCAGTCGCAGACCGTGGCGAGCGGCCAGGTCGTCGACGGCTTCCGCATCGACGTCGCCTCGCCGTTGCCTGCGACCCGCGACCGCTTCCTTCTGCAGCCGGTCTCGACCGCCGCGTCGCGCATGGCGCGCGCCCTCGACGATCCCCGCGGCATCGCCGCCGCGTCGCCGGTCACCGGCACGCTCGCGTCGACCAACACCGGTACCGCCGCGATCCGATCGCTGGCGGCGACCGATCCCTCGATCAACCCCGCCATCACCGCGACTTTCACCTTCACCGACGACAGCGGCGGCTACGGCTGGAGCCTCGTCGACTCGAACGGCGTGTTGCCCACCGTCTCCGGAACGGGCGCCTTCACGCCGGGGCAGCCGATCGTCCTCAACGGCTTCTCGCTCGACCTGTCTGGGATGCCGAAGTCGGGCGACGCCGTCACCGTCGCGAAGACCGCCTTGCCGGCCGCCGACAACGGCAACGCGAACGCGATGCTGTCGCTGCGCGACGCCGCCATCGTCGGCCGCACGCCGAACGCGCCGGGTCAGAACGTGACCGACGCGTGGGCCGGCACCCTGGCGTCGATCGGTGTCCGCGTGCAGAGCGCCGCCGCCGCCGCCGACCAGTCGGCCGCGATCGCCGTCGACGCGAAAACCGCGGTGTCGGAGAAGGCCGGCGTCAACCTCGACGAGGAAGCGGCGCGCCTCATCCAGTTCCAGCAGAGCTACCAGGCGGCGGCCAAGGTGCTGCAGATCGCGCAGACGCTGTTCGACGCATTGCTCCGCTGATCGCCGCGCGCCTGATCGACGTCGCCCACAGGATCCACCCCATGCGCATCGCCACCGCCAACGCCTACGAGACCGGCCTCGACACGCTGACCCGGCGCCAGGCCGAGATGAGCGCCCTGCAGGACCAGCTCACCACCGGCAAGCGCGTCGGCAAGGCGAGCGACGATCCGGCAGCTGCCGCGCGCGCCGAGCGCGCGCTCGCGGCGATCACGCGCGCCGACACCAGCCAGCGCGCCGTCGATGCGAGCCGCGTCGTCGTCACCCAGACCGAGAGTACGCTGGCTTCCGCCGACACGTTGCTGCAGCGCGCCCGCGAGCTCGTCGTCTCGTCGGGCAACGCGGCCTACACCGACACCGACCGACAGAGCGTCGCCACCGAGCTGCAGCAGATCCGCGATCAGCTGGTCACGATCGCCAACCAGACCGATGGCGCCGGCACCTATCTGTTCGGCGGGCAGGGCTCGACGCAGGCGCCCTTCGTGGAGTCGCCGACCGGCCTCCAGTACGCCACGACCACGGGCCAGACGCGCACCGGAACACCGGCCGGCCTGCCGCTGACCACCGACGGGCAGGCGACGTGGCTCTCGGCTCGCACCGGCAACGGCGTCTTCGTGACCAGTGCGGCGCCCGGCGTGACCGGTGCCACGATCGACAACGGCGCCGTCGCCGATCCGTCGGCGATCACCGGCGACGCCTACAGCCTCGTCTTCTCCGTGGCGGGCGTGCCGCCGGCGACGACCTACGCCGTGCTGCGCAACGGCGCACCGACCCCGGTGACGGCAGCGCCTTACGTGGCAGGCGAGGCGATCACCGTCGACGGGATGCGCCTGTCGGTGAGCGGCGCTCCCGCGACGGGAGACCGCTTCGAGATCGCCCCTGCGACGCCGACGCTGTCGACTTTCGCGACGCTCGACAAGGCGATCGCCGACCTGAAGGCGACCGGACGGACCGGCTCTCAACGGGCGCAGTCGAGCGCCGACAGCCTGCGCGACCTCGACTCGGTGATGTCCAACCTGCAATCGGCGCGCTCCGCATGCGGCGCCTGGCTCAACCGGATCGACAGCGAGACCGAACGACTGGCCGACCAGAAGCTGGCGGGCCAGACGGAGCGATCGAACGCCGAAGATGTGGACATGGTGCACGCCATCTCGGACTTTCAGAACCGTCAAACCAGCTACGATGCCGCGCTGAAGTCGTACGCGATGGTGCAGCGCATGTCGTTGTTCCAGTACGTGAACGGCGGCTGAGGCCAGGCGGCCTCTGCTGGTCGGGGCTTGGTGCAGCCCCGCGCTTGGAGCGACGAGTGCCCGACATCGCGATCCTCGGCCAAGTGGCGCTCGGCTACTCGCCGTTCATCGACCGCAACCGTGCGGTTTCGGCGACGCGTCTCTCGGTCTACCCGCTGCGCCCCGACGCCGCACTCGATGTCTCCCAGCTGCTCCACGCCGTCGGCGAGGTCTGGCCCGCCTCCGGGGCGAACGTCTCGCTCAACGTCGTCAGCGAGAGCCTGCTGCATGACCTGCTCCAGGCGAGCCCGAGCGCGAACCTCTGGGTCGAGGTGCCGAACTTCATGGCGACCGACGAAAGCAACGTCGAGTCGCTCACAAGGCTGCACGCCGCCGGAAACGTGCTGCTGCTCAAGGGCCGGCCCAACGGCCAGCTCCCGCGAGCCGTGCTGCCGTGCTTCAAGTACTCGATCATCGACCTCGCCGACGATCGGCGAGTCGGCGACGCGGCCAACGCGCCACCCGGCGTCTCGCGCTCCATCGCCCATGTGCAGTCCGGTGTGCGCACGGTGGCCGACATGGAGTCGAGCTTCTCGCGCGGCGCCGCCGCCGTGCTCGGATGGCCGATCGACGACGCGCTGTCCGCCACCGCGGCGCGCACCGGCAAGGCCCAGGCGCAGCCCGACCAGCAGGTGATCGTCGAGTTGATCCGGCGCGTCGACGAGGAGGAGTCGCTCGACAGGCTCGAGAACACGCTCAAGCGCGACCCGTCGCTCGCCTTCAAGCTGCTGCGCTACATCAACTCGCCCGCGTTCGGCCTGCGCGTGGAGATCAGCTCGTTCCGGCACGCCATCATGCTGCTCGGCTACCAGCGCCTGAAGCGCTGGCTGGCGCTGCTGCTCGCCACCGCCAGCAAGGATGTGACCCTGCGCCCGGTGATGTTCGCGGCCGTGCGCCGCGGCCTGCTGATGGAAGAGCTCGTGGCCGGCGCGGGCGACGAGGAGATGCGCAGCGAGATGTTCATCTGCGGCGTGTTCTCGCTCCTCGACCGGATGTTCGGCGAGCCGTTCTCGAAGCTGCTCGGCTCGATCCCCGTACCCGAGCGCGTGTTCCAGGCCCTGGTGAAGGACACCGGCCCCTTCCAGCCCTATCTGCAGATGGTGCGTGCGGCCGAGGGTGAGTCGGCGTTCGACTACCGCGAGGCCGCGGAGCAACTGATGATGAGCGTGGCGGAGATCAACCGCGCCCAGCTGCGCGCGCTGCAGAACGCCGCCACGCTCGATTAGCGTCGGGTCGTTCGCCTCACGACGCCGGCGTCACTCGAACATCTCGTCGTAGCGGCGCTGCATTTCCTCGGGACTGACTTTCTCGATCTCGTGGCCGATCAGCCAGGTGTGGCCGAATGGATCGCGCAGGCGGCACGAACGCTCTCCGTAGAACTGGTCGGTCGGCGGCATGAGCATCGTGGCGCCGGCCGCGACGGCCGCCGCCGCCATGGCATCGGCGTCGTCGACATGGAGGTGGACGGAGCAGCCAATGTCGGCGTTGCCTGCAGGCGCCGTCAGGCCGAACTCGGGAAAAGCGTCCGACAGCATCAGCACGCCGGGCCCGAGCTGCATCTCGGCGTGTCCGATGCGGCCAGTCGGCTCGGTGAGGCGGAACTTCTCGACTGCGCCATACGCCTGCGCGTAGAACCGCATCGCTGCGGCCGTGTCTGCGACGCGAAGGTAGGGAAAGACCTCGTGGATGCTGTTTTCGCTGGACATCATCGATGCTCCTGTGTTGGATGCGACCGAACGCTACGCGAGGTCCCGGCGGGCGTCTTGTCGTTTTATTCGCTCCATGAGCGTCGTGCGAAGCGGCTCGTCGAGTGGCACGTGCGTCGGCCATCGTGCGCGCGATCGGGCGTAGGTACCCGGCGTCATGCCGGCCAGCCGGCCGAACTCGCGGGTCAGGTGCGGCTGGTCGCTGTAGCCACCGTCGAAGGCGAGCCCCGCCCAGTCGATAGGACTGTCGCCAGCGGCGTGCACACGCGACAGGAGGAGATTGAATCTCGCGATGTTTGCGTACCGCTTCGGGGTCATCCCGACCGCGGCTTCGAAACGGCGGATGAAGGCAGGGGGCAAGCAGCCGGACGAACGCTGCACCGCGCCGATGCGGGCGAAGGACGGGTCCGAGCCGATGGCCTGGACGGCGGAAGCAACCATCGTGTCCCGCGCCGGTGCGTCGGTCAGGCGGCGCAGGAGCGCGTCCTCGACGATGCCCATCATGACCGCCACCGAAGGCGCCGCCTGCAATTGCTCCCGAAGCTCCGACGCGGCTGAACCCCAGAGCGCTTCAAGCAGCACGGTGCGGTTGCGCAACTCGCGCAATGCGCCGCCGAGCAGCCTAGCGGCGCCACCCGGACGGAAGTGCACGCCGATCACCGCCGAGGCGCCCGCGACGCCGCGAACCACGACACGATCATGCGCGCCGCTCACGATCGCACCTCGAAGATGCGAGGGGTTTGCCGCGTCGATGCCATCGAACCGGACGATGCTGTCCTGCAGCAGCGGGATCACGATGTCGGCGCGGCCGGTGGGCAGCGCGAGCTCGCGGTCGTGCGCCAGCGCCGGACGCGCCGCGAACCAGATCGAGTCGACGAGGGCCGCCAGAGGTGGCGCTGGCCGATGCTGGTGCTGCATGCGCGATGCTCGCACGGCCGGCGTCACGCCAGCCGGTCGGTCCGCGCCGCCACCGCTCTACAGTGGCGGACATCTACCGGGGGAACTTCGACATGGACATCGCTCGATCGCTGCACGAGCCCGCCACGCGGCACGACGCGATCGAGCTCCTGACGTCGCTCGGCGTCCGAGCGCCCGCTGTACCGCAAGCACGCTCGTCGATCGCTCGCCGATTGCGGCTCGACGTTGCCGCCCGCACAGGCCCTTTGAGCAACTTTGCCTTGGTGCATGGCTAGGCGC
>JBBSPY010000181.1:0-6626 GCA_038258415.1 Burkholderiales bacterium | reverse complement strand
GTCGCGCGACAGCGTCGGCAGCGTTCCGGTGAGGACGAAGGTCTTGCCGGCGAACGGCCTCGGCGCCGCGGGTTCGGTGCCGGCGTGCTCGTCCCAGCCGATCCCCGCAGCGACGAGGCGGCCGATGGCGGCGCCGTTGTGCGCCTCCGTCAGGAATCGGTGCACGCTCTCGGCCACCACCTGACCGACGTCGGGCACCTCGAGCAACTCCGCGAGCGTGGCGTCCATGAGCCGCTCGAGCCCTCCGAAGTGACGCGCCAGATCCTTCGAAGTCGACTCGCCGACGTGTCGGATGCCGAGCGCGTAGAGAAAGCGCGACAGCGTCGTCCGCTTGCTGCCTTCGATGTTGGCCACGAGGTTGGCGGCACTCTTGTCGCCCATTCGCTCGAGCGACTCGAGTGTGTCGGGCGTGAGCGAGTAGAGATCGGGCAGCGTCTCTACGAAGCCGCCGTCGACGAGCTGGTCGACGATCTTCTCGCCGAGGCCCTCGATGTCGAGGGCGCGGCGGCCGGCGAAGTGGAGGATCGCGAACTTGCGCTGTGCCGCGCAGACCAGCCCGCCGCTGCAGCGATGGTCGACGCCGCCGCGTTCGCGCACGACGGCGCTGCCGCACACCGGACACGTTGCGGGCATGCGGAAGTTGGGCACGTATCTGGGACGCTCCAGCGGCACGCGCCCTGCCACCTCGGGAATCACGTCACCGGCGCGCCGGATGATCACGGCGTCGCCGACGCGAACGCCCTTCCTGCGCACCTCGAACGCGTTGTGCAGCGTCGCGTTCGACACCGTCGTGCCGCCGACGAAGACGGGTTCGAGCCTGGCCACCGGCGTGAGCTTGCCGGTGCGGCCGACCTGGATGTCGATGCCGCGCAGGGTCGTCGTCCTCTCCTGCGCCGGGTATTTCTGGGCCACCGCCCAGCGCGGCTCGCGGGACTTGAAGCCCAGCCGCTCCTGCAGCGCGCGGTCGTCGACCTTGTAGACGACGCCGTCGATGTCGTAGGGGAGCGCGTCGCGTGCCTCGGCGATGCGATCGTGGAAGGCGACCAGGCCCGCCGCGCCTTCGACCCGGGCGTGACCGGGGCTCGCCGGCAGCCCCATTGCCGAGAAGGCAGCGAGGAGTTCGTGCTGGGTCGGCGACACGGTCCAGCCGCGCACTTCGCCCAGGCCGTAGGCGAAGAAGCTGAGCGGCTTCCTGGCGGCGCTTCCCGGGTCGAGCTGGCGACCCGCGCCGGCCGCCGCGTTGCGCGGGTTGACGAAGGTCTTCTCGTGTTTCGCCCCCGCTTCGATCCGCTTGCGCTGGCGCTCGTTGAGGGCGTCGAAGTCGTCGCGCCGCATGAAGACCTCGCCCCGGACCTCGAGCACCTCGACGTCGATGCCCTTCAGCCGCCGCGGCACGTCGGCGATGGTGCCGACGGTGTGCGTCACGTCCTCGCCGGTCTCGCCGTCGCCGCGTGTCGCGGCCCGGACCAGCGCGCCACGCTCGTAGCGCAGGTTGATGGCCAGGCCGTCGAACTTCATCTCGGCGGTGTAGACGACCGGCGGGTCGGATTCGTCGAGGTCCAACTGGCGCCGGATCCGCGCGTCGAAGCGCTCGGCGCCAGCCGCGGTGGTGTCGGTTTCAGTGTCGATCGACAGCATCGGCACCGCGTGACGCACCGGCTCCAGCCCGGCGAGGACGGCGCCGATCACGCGCTGCGTCGGCGAGTCGGCGGTGATCAGGTCCGGATGCTGGGCCTCGATCGCCTGCAGCTCCTGGAACAGGACGTCGTAGTCCGCGTCGGGGCTCGTCGGCGAGTCGAGCACGTAGTAGGCGTGGGCGTGCCGGGCGATCGTCTCGCGCAGCGCCGCGGCACGCGCGGACGCGGCGGCAGCACTCTCAACCGAAGAGGCCATGCGTGATCTCGGCCGCCGAGGCGGCGCGACAGCCACTCGCGTTCTGCCCGCACCAAAGCGGCGAGAAATCGCCGCTGCCTCGGGCTTCGGCCGCGGCACGCAGCGGCCCGATCGCTGCGCTCGCGAACGGAAACGCTGGCGCCACGCCATCGGGCACTTCGCGCATCAGTCGGTTGACGAGGCCGCGCGCCGGGCGCCCCGTGAAGAGTCGCGTCAGCGCGGTATGGATGTCGGTCGACGAGGTCGCCGCCACGATGGCGGCACGATGAACGGCACTGGTGGTGGCCTCGTGGCTCAGCAGGTAGGCAGTGCCGACCTGGACCGCTGTCGCGCCGAGCGCGAGTGCGGCACGAACGCCTGCGGCGTCGGCGATGCCACCGGCGGCGATGACCGGAACGCGCACCGCGCGCACGATCTGCGGGAGCAGGACGAAGGTGCCGCTCTGCCGCGCCAGGTCGTCGCTCCGGAAGTGACCGCGGTGGCCACCCGCCTCCAGGCCCTGCGCGATCACCGCATCGACGCCACTCGACTCGAGGAAGCGCGCCTCGTCGACTGTCGTCGCAGTCGACAACAGCACCGCGCCGGTGGCGCGAACCCGAGCCAGGAGCGCAGGGTCGGGCAGGCCGAAATGGAAGCTCACCACGGACGGCCTGAGGGCCTCGACGAGCGCGGCCGAGGCGGCGTCGAACGGGCGGCGTCCTGCCGCCGCCGGCAGCGCGTCGAGGTCGACCCGGTGCTCGGCGAGAAACGGGGCCAGCGCCCGGCGCCATACTGCCTCGCGCTCGCCGTCCGGCGGAGCCGCGACATGACAGAAGAAGTTGAGGTTGAGCGGCCGGCCGGTCGCGCCGCGGAAGGCAGCGACGCCGCGCTCGATGCCGGCGGCGTCGAGCATCGCGCAAGGCAGCGAGCCCAGCCCGCCGGCGCCGGCGACGGCGACGGCGAGACGCACGTCCTGGACCCCCGCCATCGGCGCCTGCACGAGCGGCAGCTCGATTCCGAGACGCTGCGCGAACGACATGCGCCGGCTCAGCTGAAGAGGCGTCGCGCCGCGGGCGAGCCGGCGGCGAGGTCGTGCTCGGCGAGCGTGGTGTAGAGCTTCTCGAGCTCGTTGCCGATCGACTCGAAGCTGGCCGGCGCGAGTGCCCGCCCTTCGTCGTCGACGAGATCGGCGTCCATACCGGCGGCGAGTGCCTGCGCCGCCTGCTGCCAGGCGGCGAACGGCCGCAGCGAGGCGTCGGTCTGCGGTACGTCGAAGGCGAGCGTCACGTCGCGCACGGCGGCACGGTCGGGCTCGTCGGCGAGTGCGGCGCGTGGGTCGAAAGTCAGCGTCAGCACCGGCGGGTCGCCTTCCTCGGCCGCGGCTCGCACCAGCCGTCCGGCGACGACACCGGGAACGAAGCCGTGTTGCCGCGCATGCTGCTGGACGTAGCCCACGCTCCATGCCGCGCCGCGCGCCTTGAGGTGCACGGCGAGTTGGGCGTCGTGCTGGCCGGCGAAGGCGTCGAGCTCGCGGGCCCGGGCCATCACCTCGAGCATGTCGGGGAATTCGGCGGACGCGCCGAGCGCCTCCGCGACGACCTGGAAACGCTGCACGAACTCGGAGTACTCGATCTCGTTGAGCGGTCCGGTGCGGCTCGCGAGCTGCACGCCGGCCTGCAGCTCCGCGTATCGATGGTCGGCCTGCACCGGCTCCCATTGCTGCGTGTGCGCATCGAGCCCCTCGACGAACACGGCCTTGCTGCCGGCGTGCCGTTTCGACGGCAGGTGCGGCGCGATCGCATCGCCGCCGAGCGACTGGTCGATCGAGAAGGTGGCGAAGGCGTCGATGAGCGGATCGAGCGCCGGCACGGTGCGCCGCGCGAGGCGGCGCGTGCCGACAGGCGCTCCATCGAGCGTCAGGACAGGGTCTGCCTGACCGTCCCCGTCCCCGTCGACATTCGTGCTGCCGGTGCCGCTGCCGGGCTCGAGCCGCTCCGACGCAACCGGTTCCTCCCGCGGCGTGCTCGCCCTCCGCGGCCCGGCCCTGCGCGCCTGCCAGGCGCCGTGCGCGATCACGCCCGCGAGCACGACGCCGCCGAGCGACGCGAGGGCGACGGTGAGCGTGCTCACGCGGCTTCCGCCAAGCGAACCGCGCCCGGCATGTCGACCGCGACGATGCGCGACACGCCCTGCTCCTGCATCGTCACGCCGATCAGCTGCTCGGCCATCTCCATGGCGATGCGGTTGTGGCTGATGAAGAGGAACTGCGTCACCTGCGCCATCTCGGTGACGAGCTTGGCGTAGCGCTCGGTGTTGGCGTCGTCGAGCGGCGCGTCGACCTCGTCGAGCAGGCAGAACGGCGCCGGATTCAACTGGAAGATCGCGAACACGAGCGCGATCGCGGTGAGCGCCTTCTCGCCGCCCGAGAGCAGGTGGATCGAACTGTTCTTCTTCCCCGGAGGCTGCGCCATCACCTGCACGCCGGCGTCGAGGATCTCGTCGCCGGTCATCACCAGCTTCGCGGTGCCGCCGCCGAACAGCGTGGGGAACATGCGGCCGAAGTGGCCGTTGACCTGCTCGAAGGTCGTGCCGAGCAGCTCGCGGGTCTCGAAGTCGATGGTGCGGATCGCGTCTTCCAGCGTGCGCATCGCTTCGCCGAGATCGGCGTTCTGTGCATCGAGAAAGCCCTTGCGGTCGCGCGCCGCCGTGAGCTCCTCGAGCGCTGCGAGGTTGACGGCGCCGAGCGACTCGATCTCACGGTTCAGGGCATCGACCCTGCCTTGCAGCCCGACCAGCTTGACGCCGTCCTCCTCGATGCCGCGGCCGATCGCGTCGCGGTCGGCACCGGCCTGCTCGAGCTGCTCGAGATACTGGGCACCGCCGAGCCGGGCCGCCTGCTCCTCGAGGCGCAGCCCGCCGAGCTTGTCGCGCATCGGCTGCAGCGCCTGCTCGTGGCCGAGCCGCGTCTCGTCGGCGGAGCGCAGGCGCAGCGCCAGGTCGTCGTAGACGCTGCGCTTCTCGCCGAGCCTGGCCTCGCCGGCGAGCTTCTCGCCGAGCGCGGCCTGAAGACCCGCGTCGGCGCCCGTGTCGACGAGGCCATCGAGCTCGGCTGCGAGCGTGGCATCGGCTTCGCGTGCCTTGGTGATCTGCTGCTGCGCCGTCTCGATGGCGCGGACCAGCTCGTCGCGACGCGCCACCAGCGAGCGCCTGTGGAACTGCGCCTCCTGGTGCGCGCGCTCGAGCGCGCGGCCGGCGTCTCGCGCGCCGGCGAGCGCGGTCTCCGCCTCGCGCGACGCATCGTCGAGGGCAGCTTGCGCTTCCTGGGCACTGCCGAGCGCGACGTCGTGCGATTCGAACCGTGCTTCGCCGGCGTCGCGCCGCTGCGTCAAGGCCCGCGTCTCGGCATCGAGCGCCTGGCGTTCGTTGTCGAGCTGGTCGCGGCGCTGGCCGGTGCGCTCGGCAAGCGTGGTCAACCGCAGCAACTCGACCTGCGCCCGGTGTGCCTGCGACTGCGCACCGGCCGCCGCCTGCCTCGCCTGCCCGATGCGCTCGCCGCCGGCCTGATGCCCGGCTTCGGCCCGAACCAGTCGAGCGCGCGCCGCATCGGCCACATGCAACTGCGCGCGCGCCGCCTTGTCGAGGTTCTCGATCTCCTGTGCGCGCTGCAGCATCCCCGCCTGCTCGGAGTCCGGCGCATAGAAGGCGACGGCGTAGGTGCTCACGGCATGGCCGGCCGGCGTCATCACGACCTCGCCATGGGTGAGCCGGGAGCGTGCGGCGAGCGCGGCGTCGAGATCGTCGGCGGTGTAGACGCCTTCGAGCCACTCGCCGAGCAACGCCTGCAGGCCGGCATCGCCCAAATGCAGCTTCTCGGCGAGGCGCGGCAAGGTGCGATGCTCGTCGGGCTTGGGCGCGCCGGGCGCCGTGAAGAAGGCCAGACGCGACGGCGGCGGGTCGGTCGCGAAGGCGCGAACGGTGTCGAGTCGGCCGACCTCGATGGCATTGAGGCGCTCGCGAAGCGCCGCCTCGAGTGCCGGCTCCCAGCCGGCGTCGATGCGCACCCGGCGCCACAGGCCCTGCAACGACTCGAGTCCGTGCCGCGACAGCCAGGGCTGGACCTTGCTCTCGATCTCGACCTTGTCCTGCAGCGCCTTCAGCGCCTCGAGACGCGCCGACAGCTCGGCGTGGCGGCGCGCCTCGTCGTTGGACGCCTGCTGCGCCGCGCGACGCTCCTCGTCGAGCGCGGGCAGACCCACCTCGGCGTCGTGCATGGCCTGCTCGGCGGCCCGGTGCGCTTCGTCGCCGCTGGCGGCCTGGCCCCGCGCCGTCTCGAGCAGTGCCGGATCGACGTGTTCGAGGCTTCCTGCTTCCACCGTCAGCCTCTCGCGACGCGCCTCGGCGTCGCCCAGGCGTTCGTCGACGCCGCGCATCTCGGCCGCCGCCACCTGGATCTGCTGCTGCACGGCCGTCACGACCTCGCGCTGCGCGTCGCTCGCGGCACGGGCGTCGCGGCGTCTCGCCTCCGCGGCCTCGACGAGGGTCGTGTGCGCTGCGACGTCGGCCTCGTGCGACGCCAGCGCCCGGTCGGCGCCGACGATGCCGTCCTCCGCCTGCGCGAGATCGTGTCGCGCCCCGCGCTCGCGGTCTTCCCAGCCGGCGCGCTGGCCTTCGAGGTCGGCGCGCTGGCGGCCGATCCGCTCGCGGCCCTGCCCGACGTAGCGGATGCGCTCCTCGATGCGGCTGACCTCCAGCGC
>JBBSPY010000180.1:0-6684 GCA_038258415.1 Burkholderiales bacterium | reverse complement strand
TGTGCGATGCAGCACCTGCACCCGTCGGCGCAGGTCGCCGTCAAGCAGCGCGCGCTCGAGGACGCTCTCTGGCACCTGGGCAAGGTGAAGCCGGAACGCGTGCTCCGGCCGCTCGAAGGGCCGGCGTGGAACTACCGCCGGCGCGCACGCCTGTCGGTGCGTCACGTGGTGAAAAAGGGAAAGGTGCTGGTCGGCTTCCACGAGCGGCGGTCGAGCTACGTCGCCGACATGACGAGCTGCGACGTCCTGCCCCGGCACCTGAGCGAGCTGCTCGTGCCGCTTCGCTCGCTCATCGCGTCGCTGTCGATCCGCGACCGCGTGCCGCAGATCGAGGTCGCCGTCGGCGACGAGGCGACGGCGCTCGTGTTGCGTCACCTCGAGCCAGTGGGCGAAGCCGATGCTGCGCTGCTGCGCGCGTTCGGGGCGCGGCATGCGATCGAATGGTGGCTCCAGTCGAAGGGGCCCGACACGGCGCGTCCGCTCGACGCCGGCATGTCGACACTCGCCTATACGTTGCCTGAGTCGTCGGTCCGCATGCCATTCAGGCCGACCGACTTCACGCAGGTCAACCACCACATCAACCGCGCGCTCGTGGCCCGCGCCGTCGCGCTCCTGGACCCACGGCCCGATGAGCGTGTCGTCGACTGGTTCTGCGGCCTGGGCAACTTCACCTTGCCGCTGGCGCGGCAGGCCGCGTCGGTCATCGGCTACGAAGGCAGCGCGCCGCTGCTGGAGCGTGCCGCCGCGGCGGCCGAGCTCAACGGCCTGTCGGATCGGGTGCGGTTCGTCGCACGCAACCTGTTCGAGCTTCTGCCGGCCGATCTCGACGAGACGGCCGACGCGAATCGCTGGCTGCTCGACCCGCCACGCGAGGGCGCGTTCGCGATCGCCAAGGCGCTCGTTGACCGTCGCGAGGCCGACGCCTCGTTCGGCCCGTCGCGCATCGTCTACGTGAGCTGCAATCCGGCGACGCTCGCCCGCGATGCCGGGCTGCTCGTCCATCGCGGCGGCTATGCGTGCAGCGCGGCCGGCGTCGTCAACATGTTCCCGCATACGGCGCACGTCGAGAGCATCGCCGTCTTCGACCGCGCAACGGCGACCGGAATGAAAACGGGGCCCGCAGGCCCCGTCTGAAGGCACCTCGCGCCGTTCAGTCCCGGCTGCCGCCGGCGAAACCGAACAGCGACAGCAACGCCGTGAAGATGTTGTAGAGCGAGATGTAGACGCCGAGAGTCGCGGTGATGTAGTTCGTCTCGACGCCCGTCTTGACACGTTGCAGGTCGTAGACGATGAAGGCCGAGAACACACCCACGACCAGCACCGCGATCGTGATGAACATCGTCGTCGACTGCAGGAAGACGTTGGCGATGCTGCCGATCAGCAGCATGACAGCGCCGATGAACAGGAACTTGCCCATCGCCGAGAGGTCGCGCTTGATCACCGTCGAGAGCACGGCCATGCCGAGGAAGATCGCGCCCGTTCCGGCGAAGGCCATCATGATCAGGCCGGCACCGTTCGAGAAGCCGAGCACGAAACCGATCATCCTCGACAGCATCACGCCCATGAAGAACGTGAAACCGAGCAGCACCGGCACGCCGGCGGCCGAGTTCTTCGTCTTCTCGATGGCGAAGATGAAGCCGAAGGCCCCGCCCAGGAAGACGAACATGCTCACGATCGGGCTCATCGCCGCGGTGATCCCGGTCGCGACGCCGAGCCACGCGCCGAGGATCGTCGGCACCATCGACAGCGCGAGCAGCCAATAGGTGTTGCGCAGCACGCGCTCGCGCTGCTCGACGGACGGGACGGCGTAACCGCCGCCGATGGGTTGCAAGGTCTGGTCCATGGGATCGGGCCTCCTGAGGTGACTGAGAAACTGACGCTTCGAGCGCTGCGGGCGATTCTAGTTCCCCGGATCGACAGCGGCCGGACGCTACAATTCATCGCCTCGGCGTCGCAGAAGATGCCGCCCGGGGCGGCCGATTTCAAGGCCTCGCGGTCGCTGCCACGCAGTCTTCTCGCCAGGGAGACGAAGCGGCCCCCGCCACCTCTGGACCGGAGCTGCTCCCGTGACCGCCCGACTGATGCCTGACCACGCCCCGGCCGTCCTCGCACTTGCCGACGGCACGGTGTTCCAGGGGCGTTCGATCGGCGCTGACGGCGAGACGACCGGAGAAGTCGTCTTCAACACGGCGCTCACCGGGTACCAGGAGATCCTCACCGACCCGAGCTACTGCCGCCAGATCGTGACGCTGACGGTGCCTCACGTCGGCAACTACGGCACGACCGCCGAAGACGCCGAGTCGCGCCGCGTGTTCGCCGCGGGCCTGGTGGTGAAGGACGTGCCGACGGTCGCATCGAATTTCCGCAGCGACGCACCGCTCGGTGCTTACCTGCGGCGCGAGAAGACCGTGGCCATCGCCGGGATCGACACGCGCAAGCTCACCCGGCTGCTGCGAACGACCGGCGCGCAGAACGGCTGCATCGTCGGACTCTCCGCGGGCTCGGCGCTCACCGCCGACCGCATCGATGCCGCCGTCGCCGCCGCGAGGGCGGCACCGTCGATGTCGGGCCTCGACCTCGCGAAGGTCGTGAGCGTGGAGTCGCCGTACGAGTGGCGCCAGACCCCCTGGGTGCTGGGGGAAGGCTACGGTAGCCTGCTCGACGCCGATGCGCGCTTTCATGTCGTGGCCTTCGACTACGGCGTCAAGTTCAACATCCTGCGCCTGCTCGCCGCGCGCGGCTGCCGCATCACCGTCGTGCCGGCGCAGACTTCGGCGGCCGCCGTCCTGGCGCTCGAGCCCGACGGCGTCTTCCTCGCCAACGGCCCCGGCGATCCGGAACCGTGCGGCTATGCCATCGATGCCACGCGCGAGATCCTCGAACGCGGCGTTCCCACCTTCGGCATCTGCCTCGGCCACCAGATCCTCGCCCTCGCATGCGGGGCTCGCACCTACAAGATGAAGTTCGGCCACCACGGCGCCAATCACCCGGTGAAGGACCTCGACACCGGTCGCGTCAGCATCACCAGCCAGAACCACGGCTTCGCGGTCGACCCCGAGTCGTTGCCAGCCACGCTCAGGCCGACCCACGTGTCGCTGTTCGACGGCACCCTGCAAGGCCTCGCGCACACCGGGAAGCCTGCGTTCTGCTTCCAGGGACACCCGGAGGCGTCGCCCGGTCCGCACGACATCGGCTACCTGTTCGACCGATTCGTCACCCTCATGGAAACCTCGGCCAGCGGAGGTTCACATGCCTAGGCGCACCGATCTCGAGACCGTCCTGATCATCGGCGCCGGGCCGATCGTCATCGGCCAGGCCTGCGAATTCGACTACTCCGGCGCGCAGGCGTGCAAGGCGCTTCGCGAGGAGGGCTATCGCGTCGTCCTCGTCAATTCCAACCCGGCGACGATCATGACCGACCCGGGGATGGCCGACGCCACCTACATCGAGCCGATCACCTGGAACGTCGTCGAAACCATCATCGCCAAGGAACGGGCGAGGACGAAGGGCGGCTTCGCGCTGCTGCCGACGATGGGCGGCCAGACGGCCTTGAATTGCGCCCTCGATCTCGCCCGCCACGGCGTGCTGGAACGCCACGGCGTCGAGATGATCGGCGCCAACGAGCACGCGATCGAGAAGGCCGAGGACCGCCTCAAATTCAAGGACGCGATGACGTCGATCGGCCTCGGCTCGGCGCGGTCGGGCATCGCGCATTCGATGGACGAGGCGCTCGCGGTCCAGAAGCGCATCGCCGAAGACACCGGCACGAACGGCTTCCCGATGGTCGTCCGCCCGAGCTTCACGCTCGGTGGAACGGGCGGCGGCATCGCCTACAACCCGGAGGAGTTCGAGGAGATATGCAAGCGCGGCATCGACCTCTCGCCGACGCACGAGTTGCTGATCGAGGAGTCGCTGATCGGCTGGAAGGAGTTCGAGATGGAGGTCGTCCGCGACAAGGCGGACAACTGCATCATCGTCTGCTCGATCGAGAACCTCGACCCGATGGGCATCCACACCGGAGACTCGATCACGGTGGCGCCGGCGCTGACGCTGTCGGACAAGGAATACCAGCTGATGCGCGACGCGTCGATCGCGATCCTGCGCGAGATCGGCGTCGAGACCGGCGGCTCGAACGTGCAGTTCGCGATCGACCCGCTGACCGGCCGCATGGTGGTCATCGAGATGAACCCGCGCGTGTCGCGCTCGTCGGCGCTGGCGTCGAAGGCGACGGGCTTTCCGATCGCCAAGGTCGCCGCCAAGCTGGCGATCGGATACACGCTCGACGAACTCCGAAACGACATCACCGGCGGCGCGACGCCCGCCAGCTTCGAGCCGTCGATCGACTACGTGGTCGTCAAGGTGCCGCGCTTCGCCTTCGAGAAGTTCCCGGCCGCCGACTCGCACCTGACGACGCAGATGAAGTCGGTCGGCGAGGTGATGGCGATGGGCCGCACCTTCCAGGAGAGCCTGCAGAAGGCGCTGCGTGGGCTCGAGACCGGCATCGACGGTTTTACCGAGCGCTCGGCCGATCCGGAAGAGATCGCCGAGGAGATCGGCGAGACCGGGCCGGAGCGGCTGCTGTATGTCGCCGACGCGTTTCGCATCGGCATGACGGCAGCCGAGATCCACGAGGAGACGGCGATCGATCCGTGGTTCCTCGCCCAGATCGAGGAGATCGTGGCGTCCGAGCAGGCGCTCGACGGCCGCTCGGTCGACGACCTGAGCGAGGCCGAATGGCGCTTCCTCAAGAGCAAGGGCTTTTCGGACCGGCGGCTGGGCAAGCTGCTCGCATCGCCGGAAGACGAGGTGCGCAGCCGTCGCCACGCGCTCGGCGTTCGCCCGGTCTACAAGCGCGTCGACACCTGCGCCGCAGAGTTCGCGACGCAGACGGCGTACCTGTACTCCACCTACGACGAGGAGTGCGAAGCCGAGCCGACCTCGCGCCGGAAGATCATGGTCCTCGGCGGCGGTCCGAACCGGATCGGCCAGGGCATCGAGTTCGACTATTGCTGCGTCCACGCGGCACTCGCGATGCGCGAGGACGGCTACGAGACCATCATGGTCAACTGCAACCCGGAGACGGTCTCGACCGACTACGACACGTCGGATCGCCTCTACTTCGAGCCCGTCACGCTCGAGGACGTGCTCGAGATCGTCGCCGTCGAGAAGCCGGAAGGCGTCATCGTCCAGTACGGCGGACAAACGCCGCTCAAGCTCGCGCTCGCGCTCGAGCAAGCCGGCGTGCCCATCGTCGGCACCACGGCCGACTCGATCGACATCGCCGAGGACCGCGAGCGCTTCCAGAAGCTGCTGCACGGGCTCGGCCTTCGCCAGCCGCCCAATCGAACGGCGCGCACCGAGGAACAGGCGGTCGTGCTGGCGCAGGAGATCGGCTATCCGCTCGTCGTGCGGCCGAGCTACGTGCTCGGCGGCCGGGCGATGGAGATCGTGCACGGCGACAAGGACCTCGAGCGCTACATGCGCGAGGCGGTGAAGGTGAGCGAGAAGTCGCCGGTGCTGCTCGACCGCTTCCTCGACGACGCCGTCGAGGTCGACGTCGACTGCATCGCCGACGGCAGCGCGACGATGATCGGCGGCATCATGGAGCACGTCGAGCAGGCCGGCATCCACTCGGGCGACTCGGCCTGCTCGCTGCCGCCGTATTCACTGCCCGCGGCGCTGCAGGACGAGCTGCGCCGCCAGACGGCGGTGATGGCCAAGGCGCTCGGCGTCGTCGGCCTGATGAACGTGCAGTTCGCGATCCAGGGAGACGTCGAGGCGTGGCGCGCCGACGACGCGTCGAAGGCCACCGTCTACGTCCTCGAGGTCAACCCGCGCGCCTCGCGAACGGTGCCCTTCGTGTCGAAGGCCACAGGGCAGCCGCTGGCCAAGATCGCCGCACGTTGCATGGTCGGCCGCAAGCTATCCGACCAGCCGGGTGTCGTGGGTGAAGTCGTGCCGCCGTACTTCTCGGTGAAGGAGGCGGTCTTTCCCTTCAACAAGTTTCCGGGCGTCGATCCCATTCTCGGGCCGGAGATGCGCTCGACCGGCGAGGTGATGGGCTCGGGCGGCACCTTCGGCGAGGCGATGCTGAAGAGCCAGCTCGGCGCCGGCTCGAAGTTGCCGACGAGCGGCGCCGTGTGCATCACGGTGAAGAACGGCGACAAGGTGCGTGCGGTGGCCGTGGCGAAGGATCTGGATGCGCTCGGCTACACGATCGTCGCGACCAAGGGGACCGGGGCTGCGATCGCCGAGGCCGGGATCCCGGTGAAGCTCGTGAACAAGGTCAAGGACGGCCGGCCGCACATCGTCGACATGCTGAAAGCGGGCGAGATCCAGCTCGTCTTCACGACCGTCGACGAGACGCGAACGGCGATCGCGGACTCGCGCCACATCCGCCAGGCGGCGCTCGCCCACCGCGTCACCTACTACACGAGCATGGCCGGATGCGAGGCGGCGGTCGAGGGGTTGAAGCATCGCGACGACCTCGAGGTCATGTCCTTGCAGGAGATGCACGCGCTGCTGCGCTGAAGCAGGCACAGAACAGGTCTTAGACTTCCGTCGAACCGACGCCGCCGCCGGACCCGCGTCCCGCGGCGGCTCTCTTTTTGCCAAGGTGCTCGCATGGCCACATCGACGATTCCGCTCACCCGCCGCGGTGCCGATCAACTCAGGGACGAGCTC
>JBBSPY010000179.1:0-6718 GCA_038258415.1 Burkholderiales bacterium | reverse complement strand
GCGATCAAGGTCGTGCGTCGCTCGCGCACGATCGACATTCACGTCCGCGACCAGGGTCCCGGCATCCCCGACTACGCCGGCGACAAGGTGTTCGAGAAGTTCTATTCGCTGCCGCGCCCGGCGACGGCGAAGAAGAGCACGGGGCTCGGCCTGCCGTTCGTCCGCGAGGTTGCCGAGCTGCACCGGGGCCGCGCCGTGCTCGCCAACGCACGCGGCGGCAGGGGTGCGGTGGCGACGTTGTCGCTGCCGTTGATGGACGGGTCTGCGCGCCCGCCGTCGTCGCAGTAGGCGTTGTCCTTCAGGGCGACCGAACGCGGCGCGTTACGATGCCTCGCCGCCGGCCATCGGTGCCGGCCCACGAAGCCTGGAGGAACGTCGATGCACACCCTGACGATGATCGAGAGCAGCCGGCTGCGCCGCGCCACCCGAGGTTGCGTGGCTGCGTTCATGGCCACCGCCACGATGCTGCTCTCGGGCTGCGGCTACAACGACTTCCAGAGCCTCGACGAGCAGGTGAAATCGGCCTGGTCGGAGGTGCTCAACCAGTACCAGCGCCGTGCCGACCTGATCCCGAACATCGTGGCCACCGTCAAGGGGGAGGCCAACTTCGAGCAGGAGACGCTCACCCGGGTCATCGAGGCGCGGTCGAAGGCGACGTCGATCCAGGCGACGCCCGAGCTCATCAACGACCCCGAGGCCTTCAACAAGTTCCAGCAGGCGCAAGGCGAGCTCTCGAGCGCCCTCTCGCGCCTGATCGCGGTCAGCGAGAACTATCCGAACCTGCGCGCCAACCAGGCGTTCCAGGACCTGCGCGTGACGCTCGAAGGCACCGAGAACCGCATCACGGTCGCGCGCAACCGCTACATCAAGACCGTGCAGGACTACAACGTCAAGGCGCGCAGCTTCCCGACCAACCTCACGGCGATGATCTTCGGCTACAAGCCCAAGCCGACCTTCGCGGTGCAGAACGAGGCGCAGATCTCGGTGCCGCCGTCGGTGAACTTCGACAAGCCGGCCGCCTCGGCGCCGCGCTGATCGCGCCGGCCGCCCGGCCGCCGAAGAAGATGCGTCGCTGGCTTGCCGCAACGGCGTTCGCTGCGACGGCGGCGGCGGTCGCCACCGCCACCGCCACCGCGCAGACGGCCGCGCCAGGGCTGGCGCCGTCTGCGTCGCAGGTCGTTCCCGGACTGCCGAACCTGCGCCTGCCGGGACTCGAAGGTCCGCTGTTCGGTCGGCCACCCGCGTCGGCGGCGTCGCAGGTCGCGACGCCCGCCCCGCGCCAGCCGCGCACGCCCGACAGCGGCAGCGGTGACTTGCTGTCCGTGCCGCCGCTCTCCGGGCGCGTCATCGACCAGACCGGCACGCTCACCTCGGCGCAGAGCGGCGCGCTGTCGGGCAAGCTCGCGGCGATCGAATCGGAGCGGGGCGCGCAGGTCGTCGTGCTGGTCGTGCCGACCACCTCGCCGGAGGACATCGCGTCGTTCACGCATCGCGTCGGCGACCAGTGGAAGATCGGCCGCCGCGACGTCGGCGACGGCGTCCTCCTCGTCGTCGCCAAGGACGACCGCCGCGTCAACATCTCGACGACCAAGACGCTCGAGGGCGCGATCCCCGACATCGCCGCCGGCCGCATCATCTCCGAGCAGATCACGCCGGCGTTTCGCGCCGGCGACTTCGCCGGCGGGCTCAATCGCGCCGTCGACCAGATCGGCAAGCTGATCGCCGGCGAGAACCTGCCCGAGCCGTCGCCCGATTCACGGGGCGCCGACCGCCAGCGCGGTGGCTTCGGCTTCAACGACCTGGCGATCTTCCTCTTCGTCGCCGTGCCGATCCTCGGCGGACTGCTGACGCGCGGCTTCGGCCGCAAGGGCGGCGCGCTGCTCGCCGGCGGTGCGCTCGGCGCGCTCGGCTGGTGGATCACGGCGAGCCTGCTGGTCGGCATCGGCGCCGGGGTCGTCGCGATGTTCCTGATCGGCGTCATGGGCATGGGCGGTGGCCGTGGTGGCGGCGGAGGCGGCGGCGGCATCGGGCCCATCGTCTGGGGCGGTGGCGGCGGTGGCTTCAGTGGCGGCGGCGGCGGCTTCGACAGCGGCGGGGGCGGCGGCTTCAGCTCCGGCGGCGGTGGCGATTTCGGCGGCGGTGGCGCGTCGGGCAGCTGGTGAACGCGAGGAGCCATCCGCGATGACGACGCCCAACCCCCGCACCCCGCGCTGGTGGCGCCTGGTCCGCCATCGCCTGCTCGACGAGGGCGACGCGATGCGCGCGCTCGGCGCCGGTGCCGCGGAGCGCATCGCCGCGCGCGTGGCCGCCAGCGAGGCGCGGCACACCGGCCAGATCTGTGTCTGCGTCGAGGCCGGTCTGCCGCTCAGCTACATCCGCCGCGGCGCTCACGCGCGGCAGCGCGCGGTGCAGGTGTTCGGCAAGCAGCGTGTCTGGGACACCGAGCACAACAACGGCGTGCTGCTCTACCTGCTGCTCGCCGAGCATGCGATCGAGATCGTCGGCGACCGCGGGATCGACCGGCTGGTCGACGACGCCGAGTGGAAGGCGATCACCGATGCGATGGGCGAGGCGTTCCGGCAGCACGCGCTCGGCGCGGGGCTCGATGCCGCGATCGACGCCGTCGACGCGCTGCTGGTGCGGCACTTCCCGCGCGACGCGTCGGCGCCGCCGGGGAGCTACGCCAACGAACTTCCCGACGCGCCGCTGATTCGCTGAGCCGGGCGCGCCATCCAAGCGCCGACTGCGTTGCGTCCGGCCGCGTCCAAGTGCAGGCCGAGCTTGCTCCGGCGCCAGAGCACGTCGTCTCCGGTGCGCGCCCACTCCACGTCGCGCAGGTACGCGAGTTCGGCCTCGAACACACCCGGCGCGACCTCGGCACCGAGCCCGCGCTCGCCGACGACGCGATCGGCTCGGGTTCCGTAGGCGCGAGCCCAGCGGCGGACGAGCGCGACGTCGAGTTCGGGATGACGCCGGGACAGCTGCTGCGCGAACCGTTCGTAGGCGGCGACGACGTCGTGTCGCGCCGGCGCGTCGGCGCCGAGCGCGCCGCGCAGGTCACCGCCGGGCAGGAACGCCGTCTCGGTCCACGCGTCGCGCGAGACACCGTCGCCCAGCAGCGGCGCGACGCGGTCGGCGGCTTCCTCGGCGAGCTTGCGGAAGGTCGTGATCTTGCCGCCCCAGATCGAGAGCAGCGGCGCGCCGCCGGCGGTGTCGAGCTCGAGGCGGTAGTCGCGCGTCACCGCCGCCGGGTTGCCCGACTCGTCGTCGAGCAGCGGCCGCACGCCGCTGTAGGTCCACACCACGTCGGCCGGCGTCACGGCTTTGGCGAAGTAGCGGCTCGCCTGCTCGCAAAGGTAGGCGATCTCGGTCGCATCGGCCCTGGCCTGGCCGATCGCGCCCTCGTGTTCGACGTCGGTCGTGCCGATCAGCGTGTAGACGCCCTCGTACGGGATGGCGAAGACGATCCGGCCGTCGGGGCTCTGGAAGATGTAAGCGTGGTCATGAAGGAACAGCTTGGGCACGACGATGTGGCTGCCCTTGACGAGCCGCAGGTGAACGCGCTCGGCGACGTGCGCGTGCTCGTGCAGGAACTGCGCCGCCCACGGGCCGGCGGCGTTGACGAGCGCGCGCGCCGTCGCGCCGGTCGTGCTGCCGTCGGCATGACGCAGGCGCAGCCGCCAGCGCTCGGCGTCGCGCGCCGCGTCGACGCAGGTGGTGCGGGTGAGGATGGTCGCGCCGCGCTCGGCGGCGTCGAGCGCGCACAGCACGACGAGCCGTGCGTCGTCGACCCAGCCGTCGGAATAGACGAACCCGGTGGTGAACGCAGGCTTGAGCGGAGCGCCGGCCGGGTGCTCGCGGAGGTCGACGGTGCGCGAGCTGGGCAGCACTTCGCGGCGCGCCAGGTGATCGTAGAGGAACAGGCCGATGCGGATCAGCCAGGCGGGCCGCATCGACTTGTCGTGCGGCATGACGAAGCGCAGCGGCCACATGATGTGCGGTGCGCCCATGAGCAGCACCTCGCGCTCGGCGAGCGCCTTGCGCACGAGGCCGAACTCGCGGTACTCGAGGTAGCGCAGGCCGCCGTGCACGAGCTTGGTCGAGGCCGACGACGTGTGCGACGCAAGGTCGTCCTGCTCGACGAGCAGCACCTTCGCGCCGCGACCCGACAGGTCGCGGGCGATGCCGGCGCCGTTGACGCCACCGCCGACCACGGCGACGTCGTAGACGGCGCCGCCGGATGCCGCGACGTCGGATGCGGGATCGCCTGCAGCGGTCGTCGTCATGCGGGCTATTCTTGCAGCCCATGACCGCCTCGCATCTGCTCGCCCTCGACCAGGGCACGTCGAGTTCGCGCGCCATCGTCTTCGACCGCCGCGGCGCCATCGTCGCGTCGGCGCAGCGTGAGTTCGAGCAGATCTTTCCCGAGCCCGGCCGTGTCGAGCACGACCCGCGCGAGATCTGGGACACGCAGCTCGCCGTTGCGCGCGAGGCCCTCGCGAAAGCCGGGCTCGGCGCGAGCGACATCGCCGGAATCGGCATCACCAACCAGCGTGAAACCACGCTGGTGTGGAACCGCGCCAACGGCGAGCCGATCGGCCGCGCCATCGTCTGGCAGGACCGGCGAACCGCGCCCGAGTGCGAGGCACTGAAGGCGCGCGGTCTCGAGCCCATGATCCGCGAGAAGACCGGCCTCGTCCTCGACGCGTACTTCTCCGCGACCAAGATCGCCTGGCTGCTCGACCACGTGCCGGGCGCGCGTGCCGCGGCGGCGCGCAGCGAGCTCGCCTTCGGCACCGTCGACAGCTGGCTGCTGTGGCAGCTCACGAGCGGACGCGTCCACGCCACCGACACCAGCAACGCGTCGCGCACGCTGCTCTACGACATCCACGAGGGCCGCTGGAGCGACGATCTGCTCAGCCTGTTCGGCGTGCCGCCGTCGATGCTGCCGGAGGTCCTGCCGTCGAGCCACCGCTACGGCGAGACCGACGCTGCGCTGTTCGGTGCGCCGATCGCGATCGGCGGCGTCGCCGGCGACCAGCAGAGCGCGCTGTTCGGCCAGGCGTGCTTTGCCGAAGGGCAGGTCAAGAACACCTACGGCACTGGCTGCTTCATGCTGATGAACACCGGCGACAAGGCCGAGGTATCCCGGCATGGGCTTCTGACGACGCGTGCCGCGCAGCGACCCGGACCGGCGCAGTTCGCCCGCGAGGGCAGCGTCTTCGTCGGTGGCGCCGTCGTGCAGTGGCTGCGCGACGGTCTCCATGCGATCGCGAGCAGCGGCGAGGTCGAGGCGCTGGCGCGCGGTGTGGCCGACGCCGGCGGCGTGATGGTCGTGCCCGCGTTCACCGGGCTCGGCGCCCCGTACTGGAATCCGGACGCGCGCGGCACGATCACCGGGCTCACGCGCGGCTCGACGATCGCCCACATCGCCCGTGCCGCGCTCGAGTCGATCGCCTTCCAGAGCACGGTGCTGCTCGAGGCGATGCAGAAGGACCTCCTCGCCGTCGGTGGCGCGCCGGTGACCGAGTTGCGCGTCGATGGCGGCGCGGCGTCGAACGACCTGCTGATGCAGTTCCAGGCCGACCTGCTCGGCATCCCCGTGCTGCGGCCCACCGTCACCGAGACGACGGCGCTCGGCGCCGCCTACCTTGCCGGCCTCTCGTGCGGCGTGTGGTCGGGCACCGACGAGCTCGCCGCGCAGTGGCGCGTGGAGCGGACGTTCGAGCCGATGCTGTCGAAGGCGGCGGCGGCCGAGAAGATGGCGGCGTGGGATCGCGCGGTGCGGCAGGCGACGGCAACCTGAAAGCCCGAACGGTGGATTCGCGACCATGACGAGCTCAGCCTTCGTCCCCGTCCTCGGCCTGCATCACTTCGCCTGGCGCTGCCGCGACTGCGAGGAAACGCGCGCCTTCTACGAAGACGTGCTCGGCCTGCCTCTCGTCCACGTGATCCGCGCCGACACGGTGCCGAGCACCGGCGAGCACTGCCCCTACGTGCACATCTTCTTCCGCATGGCCGACGGCTCGCATCTCGCCTTCTTCGATCTCGGCGACGACACCGCCGCCGAGCCCTCGCCGAACACGCCGGGCTGGGTCAACCACATCGCGCTGCGCGTCGAGTCGGTCGCGGCCCTGCGCGACGCCAAGGCGCGGCTCGAGGCGGCCGGCGTCGAGGTGCTCGGCATCACCGACCACCACATCATCGAATCGATCTACTTCTTCGACCCGAACGGCATCCGCCTCGAGCTGACGGTGCCGACGGCGAGCGCCGAGACGACGCGGCGCCACGAGCACGAAGCACACGCCGCGGTGACGGCGTGGACGGCCGAGAAGCGTTCCCGCCTCGACGCCTGAGGCGCCTCGGCCACCGCCGCTTCACCGTCCCTTCACGCTCCGCTCCGCCGGTGTTCGCGCGGGCGTCCGAGAGTGGCCATGTCCCGCCACTCCCGGATCTTCCTCATGAGCGACCTCATCGTCCACGGCGGCCGCCCCCTGCGCGGCCGCGTCGTCCCGTCGGCCAACAAGAACGCGGTGCTGCCGATCCTGTGCGCGACGCTGCTGACGCGAGAGCGTGTCGTGCTGCACCGGGTGCCCGACATCACCGACGTGAAGAAGCTGCTCGACTTCTTCCGCGAGCTCGGCTCCTCGGTCGACCTCGACGCGGCGACCGGCACGCTGCGGCTGCAGCACGGCGCCGGGGTCTGCGATCGCGGTGT
>JBBSPY010000178.1:0-6726 GCA_038258415.1 Burkholderiales bacterium | reverse complement strand
GGGCATCGAACGGGTGGTCACGCCGAGTGCTTGCCGGCGTTCCAGCCCACGTCGCCGATCGCCCGCTCCGCCACCGTGACCGCGAGCGGCTCGAGCGCCGTCGCCATCGTGTCGTTCCAGCGGTTGAGGTATCCGAACAGCGCGATCGTGGCCACGATCTCGACGATCTGGCTCTCGTCGAAGTGGCGCTTCAGTTCGTCGAAGTCGGCATC
This sequence comes from Burkholderiales bacterium, assembly GCA_038258415.1. GTDB lineage: Bacteria > Pseudomonadota > Gammaproteobacteria > Burkholderiales > Burkholderiaceae_C > Schlegelella_A. The sequence goes on along the minus strand of JBBSPY010000178.1, from coordinate 6,514 downwards.
GCTCGCCTCGTTGGGCACCAGCGCGGCGTGATAGCCGAGGCGGATCGCGGCGCGCTCGGCGGCGCTGAAGAGCGGACTGGTCTCGAAGTCCCACACGGCGCGTATCTTCTCGTCCGACGCGTTGTAGATGCTCGCCAGGTTGGTCATGTGCGCCTGGCAGTAGCGGCAGCCGCTCGCCTGGCTGGTGACCAGGCTCACCAGCATCTTCAGCTCCTCGCTCACCGTGCCCTCGTAGAGCACGGCCTTGTTGAGCGCCATGAAGGCCTCGGCGATGGCCGGCCGGCGCGACATCGTGAGGATGCTGTTCGGCACGAAGCCGCGCGTGTCCTGGTAGTGCTGGAAACGGTCGCGGAACTGCGGGTTGGCTTCCCAGGGAAGCGGGTCGAGATGCGGCATGACCGGTGCGTGGCGAGTGGGTGACGAGCCGAGGATGACACAGCGACGTATCCTCGCCCGATGAAACAAAAACCACTCGGCCGCACCGGCCTGTTCGTCTCCGAGCTCTGCCTGGGCACCATGACCTTCGGCGGCAGCGAGGGCATGTGGGCCAAGATCGGCCAGCTGAAACAGGGCGAGGCCGAGTCCATCGTCGGCTCGGCGATCGATGCCGGCATCAACTTCATCGACACCGCCGACGTCTACGCCGGCGGACGCTCCGAGGAGATCACCGGGCAGGCGCTGAAGAACCTCAAGGTGCCGCGCGAGCACGTCGTCGTCGCGACCAAGGTGTTCGGCGAGACCGGGCCCGCCGCCAACACCCGTGGCGCAACGCGCAGCCACATCGTCGCCGGGCTGAAGGCGAGCCTGCAGCGGCTGCAGCTCGACCACGTCGACCTGTACCAGATCCACGGCTTCGACCCGGCCACCCCGATCGAGGAGACGGTGCGCGCGCTGGACACGATGGTGCAGCACGGCCACGTGCGCTACATCGGCGTGTCGAACTGGGCGGCGTGGCAGATCGTCAAGGCGCTCGGTGTCTCGGAGCGGCTCGGCCTGGCGCGCTTCGAGAGCCTGCAGGCCTACTACACGATCGCCGGCCGCGACCTCGAGCGCGAGCTGGTGCCGATGCTGCAGAGCGAGGGACTCGGCCTGATGGTGTGGAGCCCGCTCGCCGGGGGGCTGCTGAGCGGCAAGTTCTCGCGCGATGGCGGAGGCAAAGGTGCAAAGGACGGCGGCGACAACCGACGCGACGCCTTCGATTTCCCTCCGGTCGACCGCGACCGCGCCTTCGACTGCATTGACACGATGCGCAAGATCGCGGATTCGCGCAGCGTCTCGGTGGCCCGCATCGCGCTCGCCTGGCTGCTGCACCAGCCGGCGGTCACGAGCGTGATCGTCGGCGCGAAGAAGGCCGAGCAGCTCGCCGACAACATCGGCGCGACCGCCATCTCGCTGACGACCGACGAGCTCGCCGCGCTCGATTCGGTGAGCGCACTGCCCGGCGAGTACCCCGGATGGATGCTCGAACGACAGGGCGGCGCCCGGCGCAAGCAGCTCGCCGAGGCCGTGACGAAAACGCCGCCCTGATGGCCCGGTGAGCGACGAGCCGCGGCCACGGTCGCAACCCCAGGCGCAGCCCCAGCCGCACACGCAGCACGACGCTCTGCGCGCCGTCCGCCGCGAGCTCGGCGACTGGCGCGCCTGGCTCACGCGTGCGCTCGTCATCGCCTTCGCGGCGCTGTCGGGGCTCACGGTCGTCGCGTTCACGTGGCTCACCGACCTCGCCTTCGGGACCTTCCATCGCATCCAGGCCGCCGCCTGGTGGCTGCCGCTGCTGCTCGTTCCCGCGCTCACCGCCGCCATCGTCTGGGTGACGCGCCGATACGCGCCAGGTGCGGCCGGCTCCGGCATCCCGCAGGTGATGGCCACGCTCGACACCGCGGTGACAGCGCGCGACCGGGGCCTGTTCGTGTCGCTGCGCCTGGCCGCGGCGAAGGCTTTGCTCACGGCGGCGGGCCTGCTCGGCGGCCTCTCGCTCGGCCGCGAAGGACCGTCGGTGCAGATCGCCGCCGGCGTCCTGCACAGCGTTCGCCGCTGGTTGCCCGAGCGCAGCGGCGTCACCGACCACGGACTCCTCGTCGCCGGTGGCGCCGCCGGGATCGCCGCGGCGTTCAACGCACCGCTGGCCGGCGTGATGTTCGCGATCGAGGAGTTGTCGCGCAGGCCCGAGCAGCGCTCGAGCGGGCTGCTCGTCGCCGCGATCGTGCTCGCTGGCCTGATGGCGGTTTCCGTCTACGGCAACTCGACCTACTTCGGTGTCATCAAGGTCCCTGATGTCGGCTGGGGACTGCTCGGACCCGGGCTGCTCGTCGCGCTGCTGTGCGGCGTTGCGGGCGGCCTCTTCTCGCGCCTGCTGTTGCGCTCGCTCGCCGGCAGCGCCGACCGCATCAGCGCCTGGCGGGCCCGCCACCCGATCGCCTTCGCCGCCGGCTGTGGTGCATCGGTGGCGCTGATCGCCATCGCCACGGCCGGGGCGACCTGGGGCAGCGGCTACGAGACCACGCGCGCGCTGCTCGACGGCTCGCAGAGCACGCCCGTCGTCTACGCCGTGGGCAAGCTGGTGGCCACCTGGCTCAGCGTCTGGAGCGGCGCTCCCGGGGGCTTGTTCGCACCGTCACTGGCGATCGGCGCCGGCTTCGGAAACGACGTGGCGATCCTCACCGCCTACCCCGACCGCGGCGCCCTCATCGCCCTCGGCATGGCGGGCTTCCTCGCCGCGACGACACAGGCGCCGCTCACGGCCTTCATCATCGTCATGGAGATGATCGACGGCCACGGCATGGTGTTGAGCCTGATGGCCTGCGCGCTGATCGCGAGCCTGGTGTCGCGCCTCGTCAGCCCGCCTCTTTACGCGTCGCTGGCGCAGACGCAGCTGCTTCGCCTTCCGGTTCGCGCTTCGCCCGACTGAGCCGGACCGCGAGCTCGCCGGTTCGGACGTGGAGGTCGCGCTGCGGGAACGGGATCTCGAGGCCGGCGGCGACGATCTCGTCGTGCAGCTTCCACGTGTACTCCGCCTCGACGCGCGCCGGCGACGTGATCGCGTCGGGGCCGACCCAGACGACGAGCTCGAAATCGAGCGACGAGTCGTTCATCTTGATCATCCACACGTCGGAGCGGCGCTTGCTGTCGGTCACCGTGTACTTCATCGCCTCCGCTGCGCGCAGCGCCGCTGCCCTCACCGCCGCCTTGTCGCTGCCGTAGGCAACGCCGAACGGGATGTGGATGCGCCGGTAGTCGCTGCCGAAGGTCCAGTTGACGACGCGCCCGTTGATGAACTCCGAATTCGGGACGATGACGTCGACCTCGTCGTTGGTGGTGATCCGCGTGTAGCGCAGCCCGATCTCGCGAACGCGGCCGCGCGGGCCCGACGGCAGGTCGACGAAGTCGCCCTCCTTCAGCGTCTTCTCCAGCAGCAGGATGATCCCGGAGAAGAAGTTGCTGAAGATGTTCTGCAGGCCGAAGCCGATGCCGACGCCGACCGCGCCGCCGATCAGCGCGAAGCTCGACAGGTCGATGCCGAGGTAGTTGAGGCCGACCAAGGTGGCGAGCGCCCAGATGGAATAGCGGACGATGCGCGCCCACGCATAGATCGTCGCCGGGCTCTTGTCGCGATTGGCGGCCATCGAGCGGATCGCCCGCTCGATGCGGCCGGTGATCCACCACGCGCCGATCAGCAGCACGACGAGGCCGACGAGACGTATCGTGCTCACCGGTGTCTTGCCAGCGGTGAAGAGCGGCGCCTGCAGCCAGCGCCAGACCGTCTCGAGGTCGTCCATGGGGCATTGTCCGTCGGCAGGGCAGGGAACAAGGAAAAGGGCCCCGCATTGCGGGGCCCGGTGTCACGATAGGCCGGCGGCCGTCAGGGCAGGATCACGTCGTAGAAGCCGTAGACGCGACGGTCGTAGTCGCGGTCGTAGGCCGGCGGCGTGTCATGGCTGTACTTGGGCGCCTTCTCCAGCCGCGCCTTGTCGAGCGGGACGACGTAGCCTTCCTTCTCGGGCACGTAGTCGAGCATGCTCCACGGCAGCGGATAGCGGTCGGTGCCCATGCCGAGGAAGCCGCCGAACTCGAGAACCGCATGGCGGACCTGGCCGGAGCGCTTGTCGATCATCAGGTGGTCGATCGAGCCGAGCTTGTCGCCGGCGGTGTTGTAGACGGTCGTGCCCTCGACGCGGTCGGAGGCGATGAGGTCGTGGGTGGAACCGTATTGCGGGGAAGCCATGCTGTCTCCTGGTGGTCAAGAACCTATGGGGTGGCAAGGCGTGTGCCCGAGCGCTTAAGCTAGCCGGACGAAGAAGGGAACCGCACATGCCCCACCTGCCCGGCCTCGCCTTCCACCTCGGCGAGACGATCGACATGCTGCGCGACGCCGTGCAGCAGTTCGCCGCCGACGAGATCGCGCCGCGCGCCGCCGCCATCGACCGCGACAACGAATTCCCCGCCGACCTGTGGAAGAAGCTCGGCGCGCTCGGCCTGCACGGCATGACCGCGGGCGAGGAGTACGGCGGCAGCGGGCTCGGCTACCTCGCGCATATCGTGGCGATGGAAGAGGTGTCGCGTGCCTCCGCGTCGGTCGGTCTTTCGTACGGCGCGCACTCGAACCTTTGCGTGAACCAGATCCACCGCAACGGCAGCGAGGCGCAGAAGGCGAAGTACCTGCCCGGACTCATTTCCGGCGAGCACGTCGGCGCGCTGGCGATGAGCGAGCCGAACGCCGGGTCGGACGTGGTGAGCATGAAGCTGCGCGCCGAACCGAGAGGCGACCGCTACGTGCTGAACGGCTCGAAGATGTGGATCACCAACGGCGGCGACGCCGACACGATGGTCGTCTACGCGAAGACGCAGCCGGACAAAGGCGCCGGCGGCATGACGGCCTTCATCGTCGAGAAGAACTTCAAGGGCCTGTCGTTCGGCACCAAGCTCGACAAGCTCGGCATGCGCGGATCGAACACCTGGCCGGTGTTCTTCACCGACTGCGAGGTGCCGGCCGAGAACGTGCTCGGCGCCGAAGACGGCGGCGTGAAGGTGCTGATGAGCGGCCTCGACTACGAGCGCACCGTGCTCTCGGGTGGCCCGCTCGGCATCATGGCGGCCTGCATGGACGCGGTGCTGCCCTACGTGCACGAGCGCAAGCAGTTCGGCCAGTCGATCGGCGAGTTCCAGCTGATGCAGGGCAAGGTCGCCGACCTGTACACGACGTGGTCGGCGTCGCGCGCCTACGTCTACGCCGTCGGCCAGGCCTGCGACCGCGGCGACCACGCGCGCACGCTGCGAAAGGACGCCGCCGGCGCCATCCTCTATTCCGCGGAAAAGGCGACGTGGATGGCGGGCGAGGCGATCCAGGCGCTCGGCGGCGTCGGCTACACGAACGAGTACCCGGTCGGGCGGCTGTGGCGCGACGCCAAGCTATACGAGATCGGCGCCGGCACGAGCGAGATTCGTCGCATGCTGATCGGGCGGGAGCTGTTCGCGGAGAGCATGTGACGACCCACCAGCTCCGCTCATCGATGTTGGCGGCGATGCTGCTCGCGGCGATCGCCGCCATTCCGGCCGTCACCATGACGGCCCGGGCTCAAGGCACCGTGCCCGCCGTCGTGCCCGACGAGATCGATGGCCAGATCAACGGCAAGCGGGCGCGCTTCGTGGCCCGCGGCGACGACGTGCTGATCGCCGCCGCCGAGGCCGATCGCCTCGGCTTGCCCTACCAGGAAGGCAAGCGAGTCGCCATCGGTGGCACGCCACTCTGGCTCGTGACGCTCGGCTCCGTCACCGTCGCCGGGACGACGCGGCTGTCGGCACCGGCGGGCGTCGTGCCGAGCATCGCCGGCTACTTCGCGGCGCTGCGCACGAACCCGGCCGAAGCCGTGGCGCGCAGCCGCGAGATCCAGCTCGACATCGGAGGGCGCAGGGTCATCGCCTACGACCTCGGCACCGCCGGCGTGCTGATGGCGCCCGACGTGGCCGAATCGGCAGGCCTGGACTACAAGTCCGGCAAGCGCCAGGATCTCGGCCCGGTCGCGGCCTGGCTCGTCGAGCCGCCGTCGCGGCCGCTGCCGGGCACCGGCGAGAAGCCGGCGACGATCATCGTCGCCGAGCCGCTGGCCTACCTGCGCGCGCTGATGGCCGGTGCCGGCAAGCCGCCCTGAGGACGAGCCATGCTCAGCAACCCGGGTTGCAGGCGCGCACCTTCAGCGTGTAGTCGGCCTTCGCCTTCACCTTGTCGACCTTGCCGCCGAACACTCCCTGGGCGACCCGCGTGGCGCCTTCGGTCGTGACCGCGAGCTTCATCGATTCGCCCTCCGCCGCGTTGACGAGGAAGTTGCGCACCTTCTGAAAACCCAGCGGGTACCAGGTCACCTGCGGGCCGAGGCCACCGGTCAGCGGCGAGAGGATGAGCACGGCAACGCGGTGGACGGCATCGATGTCGGACCTGGCCGGCCCGATCAGCACGGTCATCGAGCTGTTCTCGAGCACGCCGGTGACGCTGACCAGAAAGCTGTTCGGCACCGCCAGG
>JBBSPY010000177.1:0-6816 GCA_038258415.1 Burkholderiales bacterium | reverse complement strand
GCTCGGGCTCGAACTCGTCGCGCAGGGCGCGCTCGGCATCGCCGAAGCCGACGAGCCGCACGCGACCTTCCTCGAGAACGCGCTCGTCAAGGCACGCCACGCGGCGCAGAAAAGCGGTGGCGCGGCGATCGCCGACGACTCTGGCCTGTGCGTCGACGCGCTCGGTGGCGCGCCGGGGGTGGCGTCGGCCGTCTACGCGGCGTTGCCCGAAGAAGCCGGCCTGGTCGGCGACCGGGAGGCGCAGCGCCGACGCCAGGACGGCGCCAACAATGCGAAGCTGATCGCCACGCTCCACGCTCTCGGGCCCGGCGCCGACCGGCGCGCGCGCTTCGTGTCGACGCTGGTCGCGTTGCGCGCTGCCGACGACCCGGAGCCGCTGGTCGCGATCGGCCGCTGGGACGCGACGATCGTGGCCGACGCGCGAGGCAGCGGCGGCTTCGGCTACGACCCGCATGCGTTCGTGGCTCCGCTCGGCTGCACCGTCGCCGAGCTCGACGCCGCGACGAAGAACGCACACAGCCACCGGGCGCAGGCGGCAGCGGCCATGCGACAGCTGCTGCGCGCCGCCTGGCGGCTCGGTGGCTGACGGCAGGGCGGGCGCCGCCAGCGCCGCTCCGGCCGCGACCGCACCGACACCCATCGCGCCCGTCGATGCGGCGCCGCCCGGTGGAACCGTCGCCGAGCGCGTCTCGCACTGGATGCGTCCCGGGACGCTCTCTTTGCCGGCGTTGCCGCCGCTCTCGCTTTACATCCATCTCCCGTGGTGCATCGCCAAGTGCCCCTATTGCGACTTCAACTCGCACGCAGTTCGGGGCAGTTTCGACGCATCGCGGGCCGGCGGCGATGCGTTCCCCGAACGTCGGTACATCGACGCCCTCGTCGCCGACCTCGACGCTTCGCTGCCTTTCGTCTGGGGTCGCCCCGTCCACACCGTCTTTCTCGGCGGCGGAACCCCGAGCCTGTTTTCGCCCGACGCGATCGCTCGCCTGATCGGCGCCGTTCGCGCCCGCCTGCCGCTCGACCCCGGCTGCGAGATCACGCTCGAGGCCAACCCCGGCAGCTTCGAGCGCGATCGTTTCCGCGCCTTTCGCGCCGCCGGGGTGACGCGGCTGTCGGTCGGCGTGCAGAGCTTCGACGATGCGCGGCTCGCCGCGCTCGGCCGCGTCCACGACGCCGCGCAGGCGCACGCCGCCGTCGCCGAGGCCGCGGCGGCGTTCGACACCTGGAACCTCGACCTCATGGTCGGCCTGCCGGGACAGGAGCCGGAAGGAGCCGCGGCCGACGTCGCCGCGGCGCGCGGGCCCCGACCGCCGCATCTCTCGCTGTACCAGCTGACGATCGAACCCAACACCCTGTTCGCCGCGCGCCCGCCAGCGCTGCCGGACGACGACGCCGCGGCCACGATGCTCGACCTTGCCGCCGCAGCCGCCGAAGCCGCCGGGCTCGACCGCTACGAGGTATCGGCCTACGCCCGGCCAGGCCACCGCGCGCAGCACAATCTCAACTACTGGCGATTCGGCGACTACCTCGGCATCGGCGCCGGGGCGCACGGCAAGGTCAGCTTTCCGCACCATGTCGTGCGGCAGGTCCGCCTGCGCGACCCGGCCGCCTACATGGCCGGCGCCGAAGCAGGCCGGGCGGTCGCGTCGGAACGAGAGGTGAAGCGCCGCGACCTGCCCTTCGAGTTCATGCTCAACGCGCTGCGCCTGCGCCACGGCTTCGAACTCGAGACCTACGTCGATCGCACCGGCCTGCCACTCGCGACGATCGAGCCGGCGCTCGCCGATGCCGAGCAACGCGGCCTGGTCGAGCGCGATTTCATTCGCGTCGTGCCGACGGCGTTGGGCTACGCCTTCCTGAACGATCTCTTCGAGCGGTTCCTGCCTCCGGCGGCCTGACCGCCGCGCGGGCGGTCGGAGGGCGCGAAATCGCCGTTCGCGTTGCATTCGCCGCGAACTCGCGTGACCCGCGTGGCGCGCCAGCCGCATTTCGCATCGACCCGGCCGCTAGACTGGTTTCGACCCGCCCATCGACCCGTGCATCCACCCGCCGACCCCAGCGCCACCGACCGCAAGACGCTGCGGCTCGAGGATGCCCTCCAGCTGCTGGAGCAGTCCGGGCAGCCGCTTCCCGACCGCCGCACGACTGACCGCGCGGTGTGGTTGCAGGCGGTCATCGACGGGCTTTGCGAGCTGTCGAGCCGCGACCCGCTCACGGGCCTCTTCAACCGCCGCCACTTCGAGCTCACGCTCGCCAGCGAGATCGACCGCGTGGCCCGGGCTGGCGAGCCGGCGATGGTGCTCATGATCGACATCGATCACTTCAAGCGCATCAACGACGCCCACGGCCACCACGCCGGCGACGGTGTGATCCGCGCCGTGGCGCAGACGCTGCGCGATTGCATCCGTCCGATGGACACGGTGGCGCGCGTTGGCGGCGAGGAGTTCGCGATGATCCTGCCGAACTGCGCGCCGGCGTTCGGCCAGGCCGTCGCCGAGCGGATCCGCATGCGCATCGCCGACAAGGCGATCGCGCTCGTGCCGGTCGGCGAGGTGCACGCCACGGTGTCGATCGGCGGCGCCTTCGCGCCGCAGTGGGTGCGGTCGTCGCCGCATCTGTGGGTCGACCGCGCCGACCAGCAGCTCTACCGCGCCAAGTCCGAAGGGCGCAACCGCGTCTGCCTCGAGCAGGCGGCGGTGTCGCACGTCTCGGCAGAGGAGAAGGGTCTGCTGTTCGGCACCTCGCAGTTTCAGGACTTCGAATGAACGCCGCTGTCGATCCCTCCCACTCTTCCGCCGGCAGCGCGCCTTCGGCTTCGCCGTGCCGGACGATGGCCGTGACCAGCGGCAAGGGCGGTGTCGGCAAGACCTTCTTCACCGCCAACCTCGCGGCCGCGCTTGCCGATCGCGGCGAGCGGGTGCTGGTGCTCGACGCCGACCTCGGCCTGGCCAACCTCGACGTCGTCCTCAACCTCTTCCCGAAGGTCACGCTGCACGACGTATTCACCGGCAAGGCGACGCTCGACGAGGCGATCCTGCCGGCGCCCGGCGGCTTCTCGGTGCTGCTCGCCGGGTCCGGCCTCGTCGAGTACTCGCGGCTGACGCCCGAGGTCCGCGACCGGCTCGAGTCGATCATCGCCGAGGTGCGGCCGCGCTTCGACCGCGTGCTGCTCGACACCGGCGCCGGCATCTCCGATGTCGTGCTGCACTCGATCTCGCTCGCCGACGACGTGCTCGTCATCGCGACGCCGGAGCCGACGTCGATGACCGACGCCTACGCGACGATCAAGGTGCTGGCGACGCTGCAGGGCCGGCGCGCGATCGCGCTCGTCGTCAACCAGGTCAGCATCACCGGCGAGGGTCGGACGATCCGCAAGCAGCTCCAGCTCGTCGTCGACCGATTCGTCGTGCCGCAGCTCTCCAGCGGCGGCGACGACGGGACCGTCACCCTCGACCTGCTCGGCGAGATCCCGACCGACGTCGCGGTGCGCGACGCGGTGCACAAGCGCAGCCTGCTGATGACGAGCCTGCCCGGCGCCGCGGCGGCGCAGGCCGTCAAGGCGATCGCGTCTCGCCTGGTCGGCGCAAAGGGCTGACCGTCGCGTTCACGCGGATGCGGCCACCGAGCGCAGCAGCACGATCAGCGCGCCGTGGCCGCCGTCGGGCGGCGTCGCGTAGGTGAACGCGATGACCTCGGCGCGCTGCGCCAGCCAGTGCTTCATGTCGGCCTTGAGCACGCCCTCGCGGCCTGGCGAGCCGAGCCCCTTGCCGTGGACGATGCGCACGCAGCGCAGCCCGGCGGCCGTCACGTCGCGCAGGAATTCGCGCACGCGGTCGCGTGCAGCGTCGCGGCGCAAGCCGTGCAGGTCGACGTCGGCCTGCACCGCCCAGGTGCCGCGCCTGAGCTTGCGCACGACGTCGACGCCGACGCCCGGGCGGCGGAACGACAGCGCGTCGTCGGTCTCGAGCAGCGTCTCGGCGTCGAACGGGGCGCCGATCGACTCGGCGAGGACGGCACGATCGTCGCGTTCGCGCTGGCGCGGCAGCGGCTCGGGGCGGGCTCTCGGCAGCGGCGGCGTGGACGGTGTCCGCATCGGCATCACGACACCGACGCTGAGCGCGAACAGCATGCGCTCGCGCTCCACAGCCGCGGCGGCCTCGAGACGCAGGCGCTCGGCTTCCTCCTCGGCGCGCTGCCGTGCGCGCAGCGCGTCGCGCAGGGCCGCGAGATCGCGCAGGTCCTTCGCGGGTCTCACAGCAGCCCCCGTTCGGCGAACGACATCACCGAGCCGCTGCCGACCACGAGGTGGTCGAGCACCCGGATGTCGACCAGGGCGAGCGCGCTCTTGAGGGTCTGCGTCAGGAACTCGTCGGCCCGCGACGGCTCCGCCGATCCCGACGGGTGGTTGTGGGCGAGGATGACCGACGCGGCATGGCGATCGAGTGCACGCTTGACCACCTCGCGTGGGTAGACGCTGGTCTGCGTCAGCGTGCCGCGGAACAGCTCCTCGAAGCCGATGAGACGCCCCTGCGCATCGAGGAACAGCACCGCAAAGATCTCGTGCGAGCGGCCGCCGAGCTGCAGCGACACGTAGTCCTTGACCGTCGCTGGCGAGTCGAAGAACGGCCTCGCGGCGAGCTCCGCGGCGACGACGCGGCGCGCGAGTTCGAGCACCGCTGCGACCTCGGCGCGCTTGGCGGTGCCGCCCAGTCCCTTCACGCGCCTGAGCGCCTCGGTGTCGGCGCGCCGCAGACCGCCGAGCCCGCCGAACGCATCGAGCAGCGACTGCGCGAACTGCAGCACCCCGGTGCCCCGATAGCCGGTGCGCAGGAGCAGCGCGACGAGCTCGACGTCGGCAAGGGCCGCCGGGCCGTGGGCGATCAGCTTCTCGCGCGGCCGGGCCTCGGCCGGGATGTCCTTGAGCATGGGAGGTCGTCGTCGCGGGCCGCGGCCGCCCGCGTCCCTAGAATCGGGACAGTCTATGGCCGTTCTCGCCTCTCCCCCCGCGGCGATCGAGCCGGCCGCCTGCGTCGCGGCCGATTCCTTCCTCACGCTGCACTACCGCATCGCCGGTGTCGACGGCGACGCGCTCGTCGACACCTTCGAGGGCGGCGCTGCAACGCTGTCGCTCGGGACGGGCGAGCTCGCGCCGGCACTCGAGACGCGGCTGGTCGGCATGGCAGCGGGCGACGAGGCGTCGTTCGAGTTCCCCGCCGGCGAGGCGTTCGGCGAACGCAGCAACGCCCTGGTGCAGCGGCTGACGACGGCGTCGCTGGCAGCGGTCGCCGATCCCGACGAGACCTACGCGGTTGGCGATGTCGTCCGCTTTCCGGCCCCGGGCGGAGCGGCGAGCATGGCCGGCATCGTCCGCGCCGCCGACGCCCGAACGGTCACGTTTGATTTCAACCACCCCCTCAGCGGACGAACCGTGCGCTTCGACGTGCGCATCGTCGCGATTCTCTGATGCCTGAACGCGAGATCGTCCTTGCCGAGCCGCGCGGCTTCTGTGCCGGCGTCGACCGCGCGATCGAGATCGTCGAGCGTGCGCTCGAGAAGTTCGGCTCGCCGATCTACGTGCGCCACGAGATCGTCCACAACACCCACGTCGTCGAGGACCTCAAACGCAAGGGCGCGGTCTTCATCGAGGAGCTGGCCGACGTGCCGCCGGGCGCGACGCTCGTCTTCTCGGCGCACGGCGTCTCGCAGGCGGTGCGCCGGGAAGCCGACGCGCGCGGCTTCTCGGTCTACGACGCGACCTGCCCGCTGGTGAGCAAGGTCCACGTCGAGGTGGCCAAGCTGGCACGCGAGGGCTATGAGTTCGTGATGATCGGCCACAAGGGCCACCCGGAGGTCGAAGGCACGATGGGGCAGCTCGACCATGGCATCCACCTGGTCGAGGACGTCGCCGATGTCGATGGACTCGACATCCCGCTCGACCGGCCGCTCGCCGTGGTCACCCAGACGACGCTGTCGGTCGACGATGCGGCGCAGATCCTCGGCGCGGTCAAGCGCCGCTATCCGCATGTGCGCGAGCCCAAGCAGCAGGACATCTGCTATGCGACGCAGAACCGGCAGGACGCGGTGAAGGTGCTGGCGCCGGCGGTCGATGTCGTCATCGTTGTCGGCAGCCCGAGCAGCTCCAATTCGAACCGCCTGCGCGAGCTCGCCGAGCGCCTCGGCGCAGCCGCCTACATGGTCGATTCGGCTGCCGATCTGCGCGCCGAGTGGTTCGAGGGCAGCACGCGCGTCGGTGTGACTGCCGGTGCGTCGGCGCCCGAGGTGCTGGTCGAACAGGTCGTGAAGCGGCTGCGCGAGCTCGGGGCGGTCTCGGTTCGCAGCATCGAAGGCGCGCGCGAGACGACGCGTTTCCCCCTGCCCAAGGGGCTCGGCGATCGGTCGATGGGCTATGTGAACGCGGCCGACACCGCGCCGATCACGCCATCGCACGACGCCTGACGCATTCGAGGTAGGCCTCGGCGTCGGGCGCGGTCCGGTCGCGCTGGGCGCGCCAGAGCACCTCTCCCAGGCACTCCATGACTGCGTGCTGCGCGGCGTGGGCCGAGCCCAGCCGGGCGGCGAGGCGCTCGCTCGCCGCGCGCAATCCGGGCGGCTGGTCGATCTGCAGCTGCTCGCTGATCGCCAGATGCCTCGAGAGGTGGAGGACCGGGTTCGCGCGAACCGAGTCTCCCTCGGCGTCGGGCATCGGCGCTTCGGCGTCGGGCGCGTCGAGCACGGCCGCGTACTCCGGATGCTCGTCCGCCCATCCGGCGGCGATCGATTCGAGCGGCGTCAGCACGGCGCCCTCGACACGCTTGC
>JBBSPY010000176.1:0-6841 GCA_038258415.1 Burkholderiales bacterium | reverse complement strand
CCTCGGGCGCGCCGAGCGCCAGCGCCTGGCAGATCGCGTAGACGCCATTCGAGACCTTCACGCTCTCGGCATCGCCGCGGCCGGCGTCGTCGCCGGTGGCGGCGCGAACGACGCGGCTGCGAAAGCGGGTCGTGACCCGGCAGAGCCGACCGGCGAAGTAGCCCATGTCCTTCAGCTTCGACGACCGTTCGTTCCACTCGAGCGGGCTGGCGACGACGAGCAGGTTGCACGTACGCCGACCGGCGAGCACCCGCTGAGCCTCGCGGTTCGATTCGAGCCCACCGAGCGTGTCGACAGACAAGACGGTGAGCGTCGGCGGCGGCAGACCCAGCGCTTCGGCCGGCACCTGCGAGGCGTTGATGGTGACGAGCGGATCGTCGACCCGCCAGCCGGGTGGCAGCGAGGATCGCGGTGCCGAGCCGAACACCAGCGTCGGCCGCTCGAGGCGCACCCCGCGCGCCAGCCGCCTCGCGTCGCCGGCCTCGCGCACGCGTTCGAGCAGCCTCGAGACCTCGCCGGCGATCGACATCGCACGATTGTCGGCGAGCCGGCGAAGCCCGCTAGACGGCGACCGTGACCGTCACCTCCACCGTCGCACCCTCGTACCACGCCGCCCAGCGCTGATCGGGGGCGTTGACACAGTCTGCGCCACCGCCATTGCTGCCTCCGATGCCGAAGGCGAGCTCGTTGCCGACGAGGCGCGTGCCTATGGGGTAGATCACGCCATTCGGGTAGACAGTCACGTTCCACGTGTACTCGGTACCGAAAATGGGACCGCGCATTCCCGAGACGAATACCGAGTAGTGGAACCCGCCCTCGATCTTCGGGAACCCGACAAGGATGCCGGCGTGGCAGTTGTCGTCCTTGTAGTGTTCTTCGAAGACACGACCCGCCACGACCAACTTGTCGCCGACGGTGAGCGAGGCTTGCGCCGTGCCGATGCGCGCCTCACCGAGGAACGCCTCGACCGTCACCAGGGAAAGTCCTTCCTTCGTCGCGTCGGCGCGGAACGTGGCAGTGGCAGCGTCGGTGGCCGTCAGCACGCCAGAGGTGGTGCTCACCTTCCAGCGATAGGAGACGGTCTCGCCCGCCGCTAGCGGACGCATGCCGACGATCTCGGCCGTGAGCATGACCGATTCGTTGGCCTTGAGCTTCTTCTCCGTCGGCGAGACGGTCACGCCCGTGACGTAGACCTTGGACTTGGCGCTGCCGACCGGGTCGTCGGTGCCGAGGCCAGAGAGGAAAACGTCGACCTCGACCTGGTCGACGGTGCCCGGCGCGACACCGACCGCGTCGTAGCCCACTGAATTGAGGGTGGTGGAGTCGATCGTCGGGCCGTACTTGTCGCCAGCCGACAGATGCCCGACGCTGCACTTCCAGCGGTAGCCGAACACCTTTCCTTCGACTTGGTTGGCGTCCACGGAGACGGCGGTGATGCCGCTGAAGAGACCGTTCTTCTCGATGAAGAATTCCCTCGGCGTGAGCGCGACCTTCGCTTTCGTGACGGTGACATCCCAGGTCTCGGCGAGGCTCGAGGACGCGATGTCGAGGGCCTGGATGGCGCTGTCGAATAGCGTGAAGGCGAACTCGCCGGTATCGAACGCCTTGTCGATCCGCGACCAGGCGTCATGGATGAATTCTTCGAAGAAGACGGCCAATCCCGTCTTCTTGTCGACCACGAACGGACCCCAGATGGTTTCGCAGATCGCCGCCAGTGCTGCCGTGCAGGCGATCTGCACGCTGTCCGTACTGAGGATGTAGCTCGTGAGCGCCTTGCAGTAGCCGGCGAAATCGCCGCTGAACACCAGGGCCTGGAGCTCGGGTTGCACGACGAGGCCGTTGACCACGTCCTTGAGCCCGTCCGACGCTTCCGTGAGCTTGGTGAACTCGTCGATCTTCTCGGCGTTGATGAAGATGACCACCGAGCAGAGCAATGGGATGACGAAGTCGAGCAACGCGCTTTCGAGAATGAGCTTGAGGCCCTCCGGCTTGAGGGTGTCGGGCAGTTCGTCCCAGACGCCCTTGGCAGAGCCGGGGCCCATGCCGTAGACCTTGTAGCGGGTGTACACGGCGGTATCGGGGAAGCGTGGCGTCGCCAGACTCACGCTGACCGGCGTGTAGAGACTCTTGCGCTCGTAGAAAAGATCGGCGATGGCCTGGAGCGGGCTCGACAGACCATCGATCGGCAACATCCTGGTCCGCACCAGGTTTTCCGGGAGCGGATACTCAGGGCCCGATTCCAGCTTGGCGGCGGTTTCGGTGTGGACCAGCAACGCGCGGCGGCGGAACTGGTTGGTGACCGTGCAGGCGCCGATGCCATCGCCCTCGACGATGAGCCCGCTCACCCGCTCGGTGGGCGTGACGATCATGCCGCGCAGCCGTACCGACTTGTCCGCCGCGGCGCCAAAGGGCGGCGGGCCAATCAAGGTCGCCACCTTGGCATTGACGGCACTGCTCAAGCCGATCTTCGCCGAGCTCGCCCACGTGGCGCCGCCCGAGGCGATGGCGCTCACGACGGCCGCCTCCACCGCGGCGAGGTCTTCGGTTCGCAGCAACGCGAGCGCCGCAGCGCGGATGCGCGGTGCGTGCGCCCACAGGCCTAGCCCGCGGTAGACCAGCGCCTCGGCCGTGCTGCGCGTGGACAGCGTGGTCTGTTCGGCGCGCAGGAAGCCGAACACCAGCAGGTTGCCAGCCGCGTCGCGCACCTGCGACTGGGCGATGCTGCCGTCGATGAAGGGCACCTGAAACGCACCGCTCGCCGACACCGCGCTCTTGCCGAGCACGAGCGATACGTTGGTGCCGGCGAGGCTCAGGCCCGCCGGCAGCGCCACCTGCCCGTCCAGGGTGGTGCCGGTGCCGGCCGGAGGCTCGCTGCCAGAGTCGCCGTTTTCGGATCCGCCGCCGCCGCATCCATGCAGCAGCTGCGTCGCGGCGGCTAGTTGGATGGCGCGGACGAGAAAGTTTCTCCGGTCCAGAACAGGCGCGTGCTTCATCCGATGCATGTCGATTTCCTTTGAAGTGCGGATGGGATCGTTCGAATGTAGGAAGCGCCGCGTCATCGCAGCGTCACCGGTCGCGCGGTGACAAATAGGGACAGCCGACGCGGTGGTCCAGCAAGTCGGGTTGGATCTCGCTGGCGCCGCACCGCGAACAGGCGAAGACGCCGCCGAGCGGCCCATGCGGTGCGTAGAGCAGGACCTGCTTGCCCCGGTCCTCGGCGCGCGCGAGTTCACGCTCGAGCGCGGGCATCGAAAGCAGACAGTCGGTCGAGGGCGGTTGCATGGCGAACGCCCACAATAGACAGTGGTGCGTCATCGCAGCGTCACCGAACGATCTTCGCCATCCCTGGCCGTCGCCTCCCCATGTCTGAACCTTCTGGCGCCAGCCCGGTGTTCCGCGCCAGGCTGCATGGCGCGGCGCAACTGGTGATGGCTGGCGGCGCGCACATCGCGCTGGAACGCAAGCACGCCTTGTTGCTCGCCTACCTGTCCGTCGAGGGGCCGACGCCACGCGGCAAGCTCGCCCGGCTGCTCTGGCCCGACGCGCCGGAGGCACGCGCCCGCGGGAACCTGCGCCAGCGCCTGGCCGTGCTGCGCAAGTCGGCCGGCGCCGATCTGGTGAGCGATGCCGACGGCGTGCTGTCACTTGCGCCTGCGCTGCGCGTCGAACCCGCGTTTTCGCCCGGCGACGAGCTGCTGGCGCGCTTCGAGTACGACGACTGCGACGCCGCGCTGCGTTGGCTCGAAGCGCAGCGTGAATCGCAGCGCGCTGCGCATCGCGCGGCGATGCTGGGCGCGATCCGCACGGCCGTGCAGGCCAATCTCCTCGACGATGCCATGCGCCTGGCCGACGAGCTGCTGTCATCGGACCGCGAGTCCGAGGAGGCCTATCGCGCTCAGATGGAAGTGCTCTACCTGCGCGGCGACAGCGCAGCGGCCATCGCCGTGTGGGACCGCTGCAAGGAGATGTTGCGCCAGCTCTACGGCGTGTTGCCCTCGCCAGCCACGCGTCATCTCGGCGACACGATCCTGGCCGCTTCCGCGCCGGCCAGCGAAGGGCCGGCTTGGCCGGCCCGCGGTGACTCGATTCCGGTCTCGGTGCTGCGTCCGCCGCGCCTGATCGCCCGCCAGGCGGTGCTCGACGACGTGCTTGTCGCATGGCGCAGCGGCATGACACCCTGGGTGTGCGGCGAAGCAGGCGTCGGCAAGAGCCGGCTGCTTGCCGAATTCGCCGCCACCGTCGGACCCTGCGCACTCACGGCTGCCCGCCCAGGGGATGCCAACGTGCCCTACGCGTCGCTGGAGCGACTGGTTCTGGCCGCGGTCGACCGGTTCGAGCCGACACCGGCCGACGACGACCTGCGCCAGGCGGCCCGCCTGCTGCCACGCCTGGCGGACTCACCCGGTGCCGAGTCGCCGACGCCGGTGCAGACCGAGCACGAGCGTCGAACGTGCCTGCATGCCGTGTCCCGGCTGCTGAGCGCCTGCATGGCGCAGGGATGCGCGGCCTTGCTGCTCGACGACCTGCAGTTCGCCGACAACGCCAGCATCGAAGCCGTCTTCGACATGGCCGAGCGATCGTCGCAACCGGCGACGCCGGGAGCGCCGAGGTTCGTGTTCGGCACGCGGCTGGAGGAAGCCGTCGCGCGGCGCGCACCCTGGCTGGCCACGCTCGGCGACGTCGCGCGGTTCCGGCGCATCGACGTCGCGCCGCTCGACGCGGCCGGCGTGACGGAACTCATTGCCTCGCTCCGCCTGCCGGGGTTCGATGCGGCTGCGCTCGCGCAACGGCTCTGGCTGCGGGTCGGCGGCAACCCGGCTTTCCTGCTCGAATCGGTGAAGCTGCTGCTGTCGATGGGCGAATCGGCCACGAGCGTGCGCGAGCTGCCCTTGACGCCGGACGCCATCGCGGTGATCGAGCAGCGTGTCGGCCTGCTGAGCCCGCAGGCACGCCACCTCGCGCAGCTCGCCGCGATCGCCGGTCAGAGCTTCAGCGTGCCGCTGGCCGCAACCGCACTGGCCTGCTCGCCACTGGCCTTGAGCGAGCCACTTCGAGAGCTCGAACTGCGCCAGGTGCTGTACGGCAGGCAGTTCGTGCACGACGTGATCGCCGTCGGCGTGAAACGCACCGTCCCCGAGTCGGTCGCGGAGTTCATGCACCGTTTCGTGGCCGACTATCTCGAGCACCACGAGGGTCAGCCGGCGCACGTGGCCGTGCATTGGCAAGCCGCCGGCGAGCCGCGACGGGCCGGCGCCGCCTTCCGCAAGGCCGCACAGGCAGCGGCCGAGGCCTCTCGCCCTCGCGAACAGAGCGAGCTGCTCGATGCCGCCGCGGCCTGTTTCGAGCAGTGTGGCGCCATCGACGCGCTGTTCGACGTCCTCGAGGAACGCCAGGCGGTCCATCTGGCGCCCGACGCCATGGAGGCCCGTCGGGCCTGCATGAGCCGCATGGACGCCCTCGCGAGCACCGAAGGGCAACGGCTGCGCGCCTTGCTGTGCCGCCACGGCTGGGATGCCGACCGATCGCACACCGACGCGCTCGACAGCGGGCTCGCGGCGCTCGACCGGGCGCTGGCCCTGGGCCAGCCGCGCATCGCCTTCGAGTTCGCCCGGGCGACGGCGTGGCGGCTGGCGCTTCGTGGCGACGAGGCGCAGGCGCTGGAGACCCTGGAGGCGCACCGCTCGTGGGTGATGGCCGAAGGCCTGCCGGCAGAGCGCGGCGATTTTCACAGCGCCATGGCGGCCGTGCTCGGCTTCGTCGATCGACTCGAGCCTGCCGTTGAGGCGTCGCGGCAGGCGATCTCCGAGCTGCGCGCCGCGGCACTCTGGACGCGGCTGCTCCCGGCGCTGAGCAATCTCGGCCTGCTCCTGCATTGGCGTGGCCGGCTGCCGGAAGCCGAAGCTGCCCTGGTGGAAGCGCGCCAGCTGCGCGATCGAATGCACGGCCAGGGCAGCGGCATCGTGATCGACCTGAACCTCGGTGCGGTGCAGCGGGATCTGGGCGAGTACGCGGCGGCCGACAGCACCTTCACGGCGGCGTTGGCGGAGTTGCGCCCGCGCGCCGACGTCGACGGCGAGATGCGCACCGACTGCGTGCTCGCCGAGAACCACCATGCGCAGTTGTGGCTCTCGCTCGGCCAGGCCGACGTTGCCGTCGATGCGCTCAGAACCGACGATGCGAGCATCGCGCCGAGGTTTCGCAGCCGTCGCGTGGCACTTCGACTGCGTGCGGCCCGCATGCTGGGCCGCACGCCGGGCGCTCTCGTGGCGCAAGCCGAGAAGATGAGAGAGGCGATCGACTCTCCCTTCGCGCTGGCCTTGCTCGAGCTGGAGCTGGCCCGATCGCATCCCGATGACCGGGCACTGGCCGTCTTGGAGCGCCTGCTGTGCGAGACCGTCACGCTCGAGCGGCCCGGGCTCATGCTGCATGCGGCCGCCCGCGCCGCCCATGCAGCGATGGCGCTCGGCGATCTCGAGCGAGCGCAGCGCCACCTCCAATCGGTGCAGGCGCTGCACGCCACGAGCGCGCCATTCGACATGGACCGGGGCGAGCTCTGGCTCGTGATCTCGGCGGTCCTCGAAGCGATCGGCGACGTGTCCGGCGCGGAGTCGCAGATCGAGCAGGGCGTGCAATGGCTGCAGACGACGGCCAGGCAACTTCCCGACACGTGGCGCAGCGGGTTCCTGCGCCGGCACCCAGCGAACGCGGCGCTGCTCGGGATGGCGTCCGATCGTCGGCCACACTAGCCCGTTGGCGGCAGGGCGCACGGCTTGCGGTTACCCTCTGCCGCTCCCATGAATGCCGACCTCCACTGCCACTCCGTCGTCTCCGACGGCACGCT
>JBBSPY010000175.1:0-6841 GCA_038258415.1 Burkholderiales bacterium | reverse complement strand
TCCGCCGTGCTCTGGCCAGACGTGTCGTAGACGGCATCGGCCTTGGCATAAAAAGCGGTGCGGCCGTCGAGGATGCGGCGCAGGTCGTCCATCGCCTCGCGGCTGGCCGCCATCGGCCGCGTGTCGCCCTGTGCCGTGACGCGCGCCATGTGCTCTTCGGGAGTGGCCTGCAGCCAGATCGTCGTGCAGTGCTCGAGCAGGACGGTGAAGGTGGCGGGCTCGGCGACGATGCCGCCCGGCGTCGCGACCACCGCGGCGGCGTGGTGGCGAACCACCCCGTCGAGCGCGCGCCGTTCGTAGCGCCGGTACGCGGCGGCGCCGTACAGGTCGTGGATCTCGCGGATGCTGCAGCCGGCGACGCTCTCGATCTCGCGCGACAGCTCGACGAACGGCACCTCGAGCGCGTCGGCCAGCATGGCGCCGAGCGTCGACTTGCCGGCGCCACGCAGGCCGATCAGCGCCAGGCGGCGCTCCCTCGCCGGGTCGACGCGGCCATCGCCGAACAGCGCGCCGATCGCCTGCCGGGCGCGCCGGAGCTCGGCGTCGCCGCGACCGCGCAACTGCTCGCGCAGCAGCAGCCACTCAGGAGACGAGGTCGTGATGTCGCCGACCAGCGCCGCGAGCGGTGCGTCGAGTGCGCGCGCGACCTGATCGAGCACCAGAAACGAGGCGTTGCCGGTGCCGCACTCGAGGTTGGCGAGGTGACGCTCGGAGACACCCGAGGCGCCAGACACCGCCTTGCGCGTCATCCCCCGGCGCGAGCGCAGCAGGCGGACCCGCTCGCCGAGCGCGATCAGGAGCGCCTGGTTGCGCTCGGTGGTTTCCCCGTTTCGGTTTGACATTGACATGCAGTATATTGCCTTGAGCCCTTCTCCGAAACACCATGTCGGTACCCGAACGCTTCAACTTCGCCGCGCACCTGTTTGCGCTCAACGGCGGGCGCGCGGGCAAGGTCGCCTACGTCGACGACCATGGCGCCCTGACCTACGGCGACCTCGACGCGCGCTCGCGCCGCTTCGCCGCGGCCCTGCTCGCTTCCGGCGTGCGGCGCGAGGAGCGTGTGCTGCTGCTCATGCTCGACGGCAACGCGTGGCCGGTCGTGTTCCTCGGTTGTCTGTACGCCGGCGTCGTGCCGGTCGCCGTCAACACGCTGCTGACGGCGGACGACTACGCCTACATCCTCGGTCACAGCCGGGCGCAGGCCGCCGTGGTATCGGGCGCGCTGATGCCGGGGCTGCAGGCCGCGTTCGACAGGGGTGGACACGAAGTGCGCCAGACCATCGTCGAAAACCCCGTCGACCGGCTGCCGGAGGACGAGGGCTGCATCGAGCTCGACGCCTTCCTTGCGCCGCACACGCCCATGGCCACGCCGGCCCCGACCGGCCGCGACGAGGCCGCCTTCTGGCTCTACTCGTCGGGCTCGACCGGGCGGCCCAAGGGCACGGTGCACACACATGCCAACCTCTGGTGGACCGACACGCTGTTCGGCAAACCGGTGCTCGGCCTGACCGAGCGCGACGTGTGCTTCTCGGCGGCCAAGCTCTACTTCGCCTACGGCCTCGGCAATGCGCTGACCTTTCCGCTGTCGGCTGGTGCCACCGTCGTGCTGATGGCCGAGCGGCCGACACCCGAGGCGGTGTTCAAGCGGTGGATGCAGGCCGAGGCGCGCCCGACCATCTTCTTCGGCGCACCGACCGGCTACGCCGGCATGCTCGCGAACCCGTCACGGCCCGCCAGGCGCGACGTCGCGCTGCGACTCGCGTCGTCGGCCGGCGAAGCGCTGCCGGCCGAGATCGGCAAGCGCTTCGAGGCGCACTTCGGCGCGCCCGTCATCGACGGCATCGGCTCGACCGAGATGCTGCACGTGTTTCTCTCCAACCGCCCCGGCGACA
Organism: Burkholderiales bacterium; assembly: GCA_038258415.1. Lineage (GTDB taxonomy): Bacteria > Pseudomonadota > Gammaproteobacteria > Burkholderiales > Burkholderiaceae_C > Schlegelella_A. Next base: position 4,949 of record JBBSPY010000175.1, on the reverse strand, counting down.
TCCGCTACGGCACGACCGGCAAGCCGGTCGACGGCTACGACATCGAGCTGCGCCGGGATGACGAAGTCGACGGCACGCCGCTGGCCGACGGCGAAGTCGGCGACCTGTGGATTCGCGGGCCTAGCGCCGCACTCATGTACTGGGGCGACCGCGAGAAATCGCAGGCCACGTTCTGCGGCGACTGGACCAAGAGCGGCGACAAGTACTCGCGCGACGCCGACGGCTACTACACCTACGCCGGCCGCAGCGACGACATGCTCAAGGTGAGCGGCATCTACGTCTCGCCGTTCGAGGTCGAGGCGACGCTCATGCAGCATCCCGCCGTGCTCGAGGCGGCGGTGATCGGCGTGGAAGACGCCGACGGCCTGACCAAGACCAAGGCCTTCGTCGTTCTGAAGCCCGCCGGCATGGCGAGCGACACCGAGCTCAAGGCGTTCGTGAAGGAGCGCCTCGCGGCGTACAAGTACCCGCGCGTCATCGAGTTCGTCGACGAACTGCCGAAGACGGCGACGGGCAAGATCCAGCGGTTTCGCTTGCGCGAACGCGAGCGGGCGACGCCGCGTTGAGCGACCTGCTCAGGATCGAGTGGCGCGGCGCCGCGCTCCACATCGAAGTCAGTTGGGTCGGAAGCGCCGACTCCGACAGGCCGGTCGTCGTCTTCCTGCACGAAGGGCTCGGCTCGGTCGCGATGTGGAAGGATTTCCCGGAGCGCTTCTGCGTGGCCAACGGCCTGCGCGGCTTCGTCTACTCGCGGCCGGGCTACGGCCGCTCGACGCCGCGTCCGCCCGACGAGCGCTGGCCGCCGGGCTTCATGCACGAGCAGGCGCACGACGTGCTGCCGCAGGTGCTCGCGGCCGCCGGCATCGAGCGGCCGATGCTGTTCGGCCACAGCGACGGCGGCACGATCGCGCTGCTGCACGCGGCGCGCTTCCACGTCGCTTCGGTGGTCGTGCTCGCGCCACACCTGTTCGTCGAGAGGGTGTCGCTCGCGAGCATCGCCCGCGCCCGCGACGGCTACCTTCACGGCGATCTGCGCGCCGGGCTCTCGAGGTATCACGACGACCCCGACTCGGCCTTCTTCGGCTGGAACGACGCCTGGCTCTCGCCGGCGTTTCGCGACTGGAACGTCGAAACCGACATCGCCACCATCGGCGCACCGGTGCTCGCCATGCAGGGTGTGGACGACGCCTACGGCACCGTCGAGCAGATCCGCGCCATTCGCCGCCGCCTGCCGGAAACCCGCTTGCTCGAAATCGCCGATTGCGGACACTCGCCGCACCGCGACCAGCCGGATCTCGTCATTCGCGAGGCCGGCAGCTTCATCCTCGAATCCACCATCGCCTGAACAGGAGACTGCCATGTCGACCCCACGACGCACCGCGATCGCCGCGATCGCTTCTACCGCCGCTTTCGCGGCCCTCACCGCGGCGCCCACATTCGTTGCTGCCCAGTCGGCGAGCGGCCCGATCAAGGTCGGCCTGATGCTCCCCTACTCCGGCACCTACGCCGCGCTCGGCACCGCCATCGAGGACGGCTTCAAGCTCTACGTCCAGGAGCAGGGTGGCAAGCTCGCCGGCCGCGAGATCCAGTACTTCAAGATCGACGACGAATCCTCTCCGCCCAAGGCGACCGAGAACGTCAACAAGCTGATCAAGCGGGACGCCGTCGACGTGATCGTCGGCACCGTGCACTCCGGCGTGGCGCTGGCGATGGCCAAGGCGGCGAAGGACAGCAACACGCTGCTCATCATCCCCAATGCCGGCGCCGACGCGATCACCGGACCCATGTGCTCCGCCAATGTCGTTCGCAGCTCGTTCTCGAACTGGCAGCCGGGCTACGCGATGGGCGTCGTCGCAGGCAAGAAGGGCATCAAGAAGGCGATGACCATCACCTGGAACTACGCCGCCGGCATCGAATCGACGAAAGGCTTCGCCGAAGGCCTCGAGAAGAACGGCGGCAAGGTCGAGAAGGCGCTCAACCTGCCCTTCCCCAACGTCGAGTTCCAGGCGCTGCTGACCGAGATCGCCGCGCAGAAGCCCGACGCCGTCTACGCGTTCTTCGCCGGCGAGGGCGCGGTCAAGTTCGTCAAGGACTACGCCGCAGCGGGCCTGAACAAGACCATCCCGCTCTTCGGCCCGGGCTTCCTGACCGACGGCACGCTCGACGCGCAAGGCGCCGCGGCGCAGGGCATGCTGACGACGCTGCACTACGCCGACGATCTCAACACGCCGAAGAACAACGCCTTTCGCAAGGCCTACGCGCTCGCCTACAAGTCGCAGCCCGACGTGTACGCCGTGCAGGGCTACGACGCGGCGCAGATCCTCGCCGCCGGTCTCAAGGCGGTGGGCGGCGACCTGTCCAAGCGCGATGCGATGACCACCGCGATGCACAAGACGACCGTCGACAGCCCGCGCGGCAAGTTCACGCTCTCGCCGGGCGGCAACCCGATCCAGGACTTCTACCTGCGCGAGGTCAACGGCAAGAGCAACGAGTTCCGTGGCATCGCCGTGAAGGCGCTCGCCGACCCGGCGCGCGGCTGCAAGCTCTGATCGTCATCGGCGCGGGCCGAGCGTAAACTGGTCAGATGAACAGACCAGTCGCAACGCGATCGCCGATCGCCCTGCAGGACGCCAAGGCGCGCTTCAGCGAAGTCGTCGATGCCGCCATGCGGGGCCCGGCGCAGCCTGTCACGCGACGCGGCAAGCCGGCGGTGGTCATCGTCGCGGCGGTGGAGTACGCACGGCTGACGCGCGAAGACACCGCTCGTGAGGGCGGTGGTTTCATCGAGCACCTGCTCGCACAACCGAAGCCGCCCGAAGGCTCGCGTCCGGTTCGTCTGTCACCTCTGGAACTCAAACCGCGCGACATCGACTTCGCGCCGTGATCCTGCTCGACACGGTCGTGGTGTCGGAGTTTCGCAAAGCGCGTCCGTCGTCCGCCGCCGTTGCGTGGTTGCGCCAGTTCCGTGAGGAAGACCTTTTCCTCAGCGTCGTGACGGTGGGCGAGATCGAACGCGGAATCGCGCTGGCGTCCGACGACATCTTTCGCGGGCGGCTGGAGCGGTGGCTGGACGAGACGCTGCTCCGCTTCGGCAGCCGCATGCTCGACGTCACGCCGGCGATCGCCCGACGCTGGGGGCGTTGGTCCGCCGATCACGGCCATTCAGGCGCCGACGTGATGATCGCGGCGACGGCCGACATCCACGGCCTTGCAGTCGCCACGCGCAACGCACGTCACTTCGAGCGCTTCGGCGTGCCGGTGGTCAACCCGTTCGCCTGACGCAGTGGATCTCTCCACCTTCCTCGTCCAGTGCCTCAACGCCGTCCAGTACGGCCTGCTGCTGTTTCTCGTCGCCAGCGGCCTGACGCTGATCTTCGGGATCATGGGCGTCATCAACTTGGCGCACGGCAGCTTCTACATGCTCGGCGCGTATCTCGCGTTCGCGCTGAGCCCGCTGTTCGGCGACTGGTTCATGACGCGCCTCGCAGCCGGCGTCGTGCTCGCGTTCGTCTTCGGCTACCTGCTCGAGTGGGTCTTCTTCAGCTACCTCTACGAGCGCGACCACCTGCAGCAGGTGCTGATGACCTATGGCCTCATCCTCGTCTTCGAGGAGCTGCGCTCGATCCTCGTCGGCAACGACGTGCACGGCGTTGCGGCGCCCGGCTGGCTGAAGGGCGGCTTCGCCCTCGGCGAGCTGATGCAGTACCCGTGGTACCGCGTGTTCGCGTCGGTCGCGTGCCTGGTCGTCGCGGTCGCGCTCTACGTGGTGGTCAACCGCACGCGGCTGGGCATGATGATCCGCGCCGGTGCCTCGAACCGAGACATGGTGCGCGGCCTCGGCGTCGACATCAAGCTGCTGTACCGCGTCGTCTTCGCAGGCGGCGTCGCGCTCGCGGCGCTGGCCGGGATGATCGCGGCGCCGTTGTCGTCGGTCTACCCCGGGATGGGATCGAGCGTGCTCATCATCTGCTTCGTCGTCGTCGTGATCGGCGGCATCGGCTCGATCACCGGGGCGCTGATCGCCTCGCTGCTCGTCGGCCTCGTCGACACCTTCGGCAAGGTGTTCTTCTCCGAGTGGAGCGGCGTCGGCGTCTACCTGCTGATGGCGATCGTGCTCGTGTGGCGGCCCGAAGGGTTGATGAAGCGTGGCTGAGGTGGAGCCCCCACGCTCCCTGCGGTCGCTGCCCCCCGAGGGGGCCGCCGGCCGCCTTGGGAGCGGCCCGGCGCCGGCCGGTCCGCTTCGATGGCCCGTCGCTCCGATCGTGGCGGGGCTGCTGTTCGCGGCACTGCCCTTCGTCGCATCGGAATACGTGCTGGACCTGGCGCTGCGCATCGCCGTCTACGCGGTGTTCGCGCTCAGCCTGCAACTCATCGTCGGCAGGGCGGGCCTGGTCAGCCTCGGCCACGCGGCCTTCCTCGGCATCGGCGCCTACGCGACCGTGCTCGGCTCGGGCGATGGCGGCGAGACGGTGCTCGACCTCGACGACCCGCTCGCGTTCTTCTACCTCGTGTTCGCCGTGCTCGTCGGCACCTACGCGCTGCTCGCGCTGCTGCTGCGCTCGCGCTTTGGTCACGCGCTGGCCGGCATCCGCGTCAACGAACAGCGGATGCGCGCCGCGGGTTTCCCGACGCCAGCTCGAGATCGCGATGTGCCTGGCGACCCGACCGCGCGCGCTCCTCCTGGACGAGCCGCTCGCCGGCATGGGTGCCGAGGAGACGGATCGCATGCTCGGATTGCTGATCGCGCTCAAGCCCGGCCACGCGATCCTGCTCGTGGAGCACGACATGGATGCGGTCTTTCGCGTGGCCGACCGCATCACCGTGATGTTCAGTGGCGCCGTGCTCGCGCACGGCACGCCCGACGCGATCCGCGCCGACCGTGCGGTGCAATCGGCCTACCTCGGCGAGAACGCCGCATGACCTTGCTTGCGGTGTCGGGCCTGAACGCC
>JBBSPY010000174.1:0-6851 GCA_038258415.1 Burkholderiales bacterium | reverse complement strand
GAGTCTCGCCCAGCAGCGCTTCGGCGTCTCGTCGAAGGGGCGGGCATAGGTTTTGGGTGTCCATCGAACCCTAGAATTGTCGGCCCAGGGGCAAGCCGCAGACGCGGTGAAGGTCACCCGGGAACACCGAAAGAGCCGAGGAATTCATGAGCAGTCCCAAGACAGCACCAGGCCGCAAGTCGACAGGCGTGAGTTCGTCGCGTGCGCTGGTCGTGTCCGTGGTGGCGGTGCTGATCATCGTTGCGCTCGCAGGAATCGTGCTCGCCGGTCGCAAGTCGGGCGAATCACCGGAAGCCGCTGCGCCCGCCGCGTCGGCGCCGCCGGTCGCGGCGACGCCGGTCGTGTCTGCAACGTCGCCGGCCGGCTCGGCGCCGACGTCCGCCGGGCCCGACGAGATCACCTTTGTCGTGGGGTCCGACAAGTTGCCGCCAGGCACCAGCGAGAAGATCGCCGACATCGTGCAGCGGGCCAAGGCCGCCGACAAGACGGTCCGGATCACCGTTCGCTATGCCACGGGTGCCAACAAGGCCCGCGACCTCGAGCTCGCCAAGGCGCGCGCGGGGGCGATCCGCCACGAAGCGATGGCCGACGGGATCACGGGCAACAAGATGCAGACCGAACTGGTCGAGATGCCCGAGGGCAGCGTTCCGCCGCGCGACGCGGATCGCGCCGTCATCACCCTGCGCTGACTCTGCACTGACCGCGGCTTCGAAGCGAGGCGGCATCGACGTCGCCGACCTCCCTCGCCACGGCCCGGTGATCCCGGTGATCGTGATCGACCGGGTGGACGACGCCGTGTCACTCGCGCGAGCGCTGGTCGACGGCGGCATCCGCGTGCTTGAGGTGACGCTGCGAACCCCCGCCGCGCTGGCCGCGATCGAGGCCATCGCGCGTGGCGTCCCCGAGGCCATCGTCGGCGCCGGCACGCTGCGAACCCCGGCCGACGCACGCGCCGCCTTCGACGCCGGCTCCCGCTTCGGCGTGAGCCCTGGGTACTCGCGATCGCTGTCGCGTGCCTGCGCCGACGTCGGCCTGCCACTGCTCCCCGGCGTCGCAACGGCGAGCGAGGTGATGGCGGCGACCGACGACGGGCACCGCTTCCTGAAATTCTTTCCGGCCGCCGCGGCCGGCGGCCCGGAACTGCTCGCTGCCTGGGCCGGGCCCTTCGCCGACGTCGTCTTCTGCCCGACGGGAGGCATCACATCGGAGACGGCACCCCGGTGGCTGCGGCTCGCCAACGTCAACGTCGTCGGCGGGACATGGCTCACGCCGCGGGACGCAGTCGCTGCCGGAGACTGGGCCCGCATCAGCCGCCTCGCGCGCGAGGCCCGGGCATTGCCGCGACCCTGAGCCGCCGCCGCCTCGACCTCGCGCGTCCGGGTCACGCGTCTCGCTGGATCAGCTCGATCTTGTAGCCGTCAGGGTCGGTCACGAAGGCGATCACCGTGCTGCCTCCCTTGACAGGGCCCGGCTCGCGTGTGACGCGGCCGCCGCCGGCGCGGATCTTCTCGCACGCCAGGTAGGCGTCGGCGACGCCGATCGCGATGTGGCCGTAGGCGCTGCCGAGATCGTAGGTCGAGACACCGTGGTTGTGCGTGAGCTCGATCTCTGCCTGCTCGGGGTTGGCCGCGTAGCCGACGAACGCGAGCGAATAGCCCTGATCGGGGCGCTCGGTCGTGCGCAGCAGCGTCATCCCCATGACGTCCGTGTAGAAGTCGATCGACCGGCGCAGGTCGCCGACGCGAAGCATGGTGTGCAGCAATCTCATGGCGTGGTTCCGATGATGGGATCTGGAGTCAGGCGGCGATCCGGTCCAGCCAGATCGCGGTGCCTTGCGCGTTCAGCTCGCAGTCGAGCGCGAGCAGCTCGCGGACGATGTCGTCGGCAAGCTCGACGCCGTGTTGGCGCAGGCTGTGCAGGTGGATCTGCTCGAGGCCGCTGCGCAGGATCTCGTGCCGACGCGAGCCGGGCGGCGTCGAGCGGCCCAGCGCGACGATCGAGTCGATCTGCGCATGCAACAGCGCGCCGAGCCGAGCCGTCTCGGTCGCGCTGCCGCCGACGCGGCCGTAGTGGGTGAGGTAGAGCCAGCGCGGCTCGAGCGCGACGATCCGGTCGATCGAGCGCGTGAGCGCCTCGGGCTGGAACTGCACGGGCGTCGTCGTCGGCATCGCCCACGCGCCTCGCCCGGTGTCGAACTCGCGATACGAGATGCCGAAGGTGTCGCCGGTGAAGACGCCGCGGCTGCGCTCGTCGACGATGCAGTGATGGTGCATCGCGTGGCCGGGCGTGTGCAGGAAGACGAGCGGCCGGCCGGCCAGCTCGATCGCCATGCCGTCCGTCGTCTTGCGCACACGAGCGACGTCGACGCCGACGATCGTCCCGTACGAGGCCGCCATTTCGGTCTCTCCGTACACGGCCGTCGCGCTGCGCACCAGATGCGCAGGGTCGGTCATGTGCCGGGCGCCGCGCGGATGCACGACGAGCGTCGCGTTCGGCAGCGAGCGGATCAGCAGCCCGGCGCCGCCAGCGTGGTCGAGGTGGACGTGCGTGACGATGACGAAATCGACGTCCTTCGGCTCGAGCCCCGTCGCGGCGAGGGCGGCCAGCAGCCGCGGCACCGAGTGGTTGGTGCCGGTGTCGATGAACGCGCCGCGTCCGTTCTCGACGATCAGCCACGCGGCGTCGAAGCGCGGGCGATGAAAACCCGTGTCGATCGCGAAGATGCCGTGATCGAGCGCGTCGAGGAAGTCGTCGGCATCGTTCATCACAGGGATTCTAGGAAGCGCACCAGAATCGACGTTCGTCCGAACGCCGCTGCAGGAAGGAGCACCGACATGATCGTCACTTCGAGGACCACGCCGTCGTGGCGCACCGCGCTCGTCGTCGCTTCGGTGGTCGTGCTGGCGTCGTGCGCCAGCTTCCAGGAGACGCTGGCGTTGCCGAACAGCCGCGTGATGACGCTGCGTACGCTCAACGAGCAGGTCAGCCCCGGCATGTCGCCGAACGACGTGGTCGCCCGCATCGGTCGCCCGGCGTCGACCTTTCCGGTCGGATGGCAGAAGTCGACCGTCTGGAACTACCGCTTCGCTCCTCCCGAGGGAGACTGCGTGGTGTTCCAGGTGTCGTTCAGCACCGTGTCCGGCGTCGTCACCGAAACCGGGCAGGGCTACGACTCGGCCTGCGACGGGCCGTCGCGGTACTGAACGTCTTCCCGGTCAGGCCGCCAGCAGCTGCCTCAGCACGAACGGCAGGATGCCGCCGTGCTTGTAGTAGTCGACCTCGATCGCCGTGTCGATGCGCAGGACGAGCTTGACGCGCCGCGACTTCCCTTTCTGGCCATGGATCACGAGCGTCGCTTCCTGCTGAGGGCGGATTTCGGCTGCGACCTCGACGTCGAAGGTCTCGGTGCCGTCAATGCCGAGCGACTCCCACGAGTCGCCCGGCTTGAACTGCAGCGGCAGCACGCCCATGCCGACCAGGTTGGATCGGTGGATGCGCTCGAAGCTGCGCGCCACGACGGCCTTGATGCCGAGCAATTGCGTGCCCTTGGCGGCCCAGTCGCGGCTCGATCCGGTGCCGTATTCCTCACCGCCGAAGACGATCGTCGGCGTGCCCTCGGCCATGTATTTCATCGCCGCGTCGTAGATGAACATCTTCTCACCCGACGGCTGGAACAGCGTGACGCCGCCTTCCTCGCGCGAGCCGTCGGCGTCGGGCGGGATCATGAGGTTCTTGATGCGCACGTTGGCGAAGGTGCCGCGCATCATCACGTCGTGATTGCCACGGCGCGAACCGTAGGAGTTGAAGTCGGCCTTGACGACGCCGTTGTCCTTCAGCCACTGCCCGGCGGGTGACGACTCCTTGATCGACCCGGCGGGCGAGATGTGGTCGGTGGTGATCGAGTCGCCGAAGAGCGCCATCGCCCGCGCGCCCCTGACGCCGGCTTCGGTCGCCTTCGGCTGCATCGCGAAGCCCTCGAAGAAGGGTGGCTCGGCGATGTAGGTCGAGGTCGGCCAACTGTAGACGTTGCCTGACACGCCCTTGATCTTCTGCCACAGCTCCCCGGGCTCGCTCGCGACCTTCTCGTAGTTCGCCTTGAACGCCTTGCCGTTCATCGCGTACTTCATCAGCGCCGCGACCTCGTCGCTTGTCGGCCAGATGTCGCCGAGGTAGACGTCCTTGCCGCCCTTGCCCTTGCCGACGGGCTCGGTCATCAGGTCGTTCAGCATCGTTCCGGCGATGGCGTAGGCGACGACGAGCGGCGGGCTTGCGAGGAAGTTGGCCTTGATGTTGGGATGGATGCGCGCCTCGAAGTTGCGATTGCCCGAGAGAACCGCGGCGCACACGAGGTCGTTTTTCGTGATCGCATCGTTCAGCTCGGGCACCAGGTCGCCGGCGTTGCCGATGCACGTCGTGCAGCCGTAGGCCGCGACGTCGAAGCCGAGCTTCTCCAGGTAGGGCAGGAGCCCGGCCTTCGTCAGGTACTCGGTGACGATGCGCGAACCCGGCGCGAGCGATGTCTTCACGTTGGGGCCGACCTTGAGTCCGGCCTCGACGGCCTTCTTCGCCACCAGCCCGGCGGCCAGCATGACGCTCGGATTCGACGTGTTGGTGCACGACGTGATCGCCGCGATCAGCACGTCGCCGTTGCCGACGGTGCGGTCGCTGGTCTTCTTCGCCTTCGGCTCGGCCTCGTAAAGTGCCGCGGCGAGCGTGGGCTTGTTCGCGTCCATCTCCTCGACCTGTCGGGGCGAGCCCGGCTGCACCGGCGGCGTATGCGGCACCTGCTTCTCTTCGTCGGCGCGCATGTCGGCGCCGCGCACCAGATGGCGCGTGAGCATCTGGTCGGCCGGCTGGTTGAAGCCGCTCTCGCCGGGCGGCTTCGAGTACAGCGCCGTGAACTGCCGCTTCACGGAGCCGATCTCGATCCGGTCCTGGGGGCGCTTCGGCCCGGCCAGGCTCGGCGCCACCGTGCCGAGGTCGAGACGGACCACCTTCGTATAGTCGATCTGGCCGCCGCGCGGGACGCCGTACAGGCCCTGCGCCTGGAAGTACGCCTTGAACGCCTCGATCTCGGCCTTGGTTCGACCGGTGCCCTCGAAGTACTCGATCGTCTTGTCGTCGACCGGGAAGAAGCCCATCGTCGCGCCGTACTCCGGCGCCATGTTGGCCATCGTCGCCCGATCGGGGACCGACAGGCCCTCGGTGCCGGCACCGAAGAACTCGACGAACTTGCCGACGACCTTTTCCTTGCGCAGGATCTCGGTGACAGAGAGCACCAGGTCGGTCGCGGTCACGCCCTCGCGCAGCCTGCCAGTGAACTCGAAGCCGACCACGTCGGGCGTCAGGAGGTAGACGGGCTGGCCGAGCATCGCCGCCTCGGCCTCGATGCCGCCGACGCCCCAGCCGACCACGCCGATGCCGTTGATCATCGTCGTGTGACTGTCGGTGCCGACCAGCGAGTCGGGGTAGTAGACGGCGGCTTCGCCGTTCTTCGCGCCCTTCGCGCTCGACTTGGTCTTGTGCACGCCGCGCGCGAGGTACTCGAGGTTGACCTGGTGGACGATGCCGAAGCCCGGGGGAACGACGCCGAAGGTGTCGAACGCCTGCATGCCCCACTTCATGAACTGGTAGCGCTCGAGGTTGCGCTTGAACTCGAGCTTCATGTTGAGGTCGAGCGCCTTCTTCGTGCCGAAGTAGTCGATCATCACCGAGTGGTCGACGACGAGATCGACCGGAACCAGCGGCTCGATCGTCTTGGGGTTCTTGCCCATCGCGGCGGCGACATTGCGCATCGCGGCGAGGTCGGCGAGCAGCGGCACTCCGGTGAAGTCCTGCAGAACGACGCGGGCCACCACGAAGGGGATCTCCTCCTCGCGGGTCGCGTTGGGTTGCCAGTTCGCGAGCTGGCCAACGTGCTCCGGCATCACCTTCTGGCCATCGCAATTGCGCAGCACCGACTCGAGGACGATGCGGATCGACATCGGGAGGCGCGACACGTTGGGGTGCTGCTTCGCCAGAGCGGGCAGCGACCAGAACCGGCCTTCCTTGCCGGAGGCGGTCTTGAAGCTCTTGAGGAGGCTGGCGTAGGCGTGGGTCATGGTGTTCTCGGGTGGATCGTGGTCAGGTCGCGGTCTGCGGGACGATCACGCGCAGACCCTCGATGAGGAAAGCGGCGCCGCATCGTCACGCCTTGGCTGCTTCGAAGTGACGCATGAACTCGATCAGGGCGTGAACTCCCTCGATCGGCATCGCGTTGTAGATCGAGGCGCGAATGCCGCCGACGAGGCGATGGCCCTTGAGGTTGAGCAGTCCGGTGGCCTTGGCGCCCTCGACGAAAGCGGGCTCGAGGGCGGTGTTGCGCAGGTGGAACACGACATTCATGATCGAACGGTCGGCAACGGCGACGCGGTTCTCGTAGAGGTCGCTCGCATCGATGGCCTGGTAGAGCAAGGACGCCTTCTCGCGGTTCACGACCTCCATGGCTTTCAGGCCCCCCTGTTCCTCGAGCCAGGCGAAGACCAGCCCGGAGAAGTAGATCGACCAGGTCGGCGGGGTGTTGATCATCGAGTTGTTCGCCGCCTGCACGGTGTAGTCGAACGCTTCGGGGGTGATCGGCAGTGCACCGCCCAGGAGGTCGTCGCGAACGATCACGAATGTGAGCCCTGCCGGCCCGACGTTCTTCTGCGCGCCGCCGTAGATGAGCCCGTAGCGCGTGACGTCGAACGGGCGCGACAGGATGTTCGACGACATGTCGGCCACCAGCGGCACATCGCCGGTATCGGGCGTCCAGTGGTACTCGACGCCGCCGATCGTCTCGTTGGCGCAGATGTGGACGTAGGCCGCATCGG
>JBBSPY010000173.1:0-6853 GCA_038258415.1 Burkholderiales bacterium | reverse complement strand
CGTGCGCGCGCAGCCGGTCGCGCTCGTGCTGGCCGGCATCTGGCCGATCGTGCTCGGCTGGAAGTTCATCGGCTACTGGATGCTCGGCAGCGGCCGGCACGACCACGCCTACCGGCTCAGCATCGTTGCCGCCGGCATCGTCGGCGTCGCGCTCGCTGCCACGGTCGGCGGCGCCGCCGGGCCGATCGGGCTGGCGTGGACGGCGGTCGGCGTCGAGCTCGTGGTCGTCGTCGTCGCAACGCTGGCGATGGGTGCATCGGCGCTGCGCCGAGCTCGCACCGCCTGACGACAATCGCGCGGTTCATCCGGCACGACCATGGGCATCGACGCGCACAACCTGGCGCTCCTCGCGCACGCCGCCGACCTCGGCGTCCGCTACGAGCGGACGATCGGCATCGGCCGTCAGGTCGTCTTCGTCGATCCGCCGCAGCTCGAGCGCGTGCGCGCCTGGCGCGGCTACGCGCCGCTGGCCGACGCGGCGGCGTCGCCGCGCTGGTTCGAACCCTTGATGCGCGGGTGGTTCGGGGCCGCGGCGGTCGACTCGGTCGATGCGTCTCCCTACGAAGGCGCGACGCGCATCCACGATCTGAACCTGCCCTGGCCCGACTCCGTCGCCGAAGCCGACCGCTACGACGCGGTGCTCGACTTCGGTTGCCTCGAGCACGTGTTCGACTTCCCCACCGCCTGGCGCAACCTCGTGCGGCTCTGCCGGGTCGGCGGGCATGTGCTGCATGCGCTCCCGGCCAACAACCTGTGCGGGCACGGCTTCTACCAGTTCTCCCCCGAGCTGTTCTGGAACCTCTACCGTGAGCCCAACGGGTTTGCCGTGCTCGGCATGTGGATGGCGACGAAGTCGGACCTCGGGCACTGGTGGCGCGTGGCCGACCCGCGCGTGCTGCATCGGCGGGTCAACCTCGCCAACGCGGCGGAGACGTATCTGATGGTCGTGGCGCGCAAGGAGCGCGACGTGGCGGCGTTCGCGACGCCGCAGCAGTCGGACTACGCGGAAGGGGAATGGCAGCAGCGCCCGCCTGCCGCCGATGCTCGTGCGGCACCGGCCGCACCCGCGCAGCGAGGTGCCGCCTCCGCGGCGCTCGAGGGGCTCGGCCTGCTCGACGCGGCGCGCTCCTGGCGCGACGCGTGGCGGGTCGTTCGGCCGTCGACGGCGTGGCCGTCGCCCGACTACACGCGCATCGACGTCGCCTCGCTGCTCGCGCGGCGTCGAGAGTCCCGATGAGCGGACCGCGCGTGCTGCTCGTCGCCGAGAGCCTGCGCTCGGCCGGCGGCGTCGAGCGCTTCGTCTGCGAGCTCGGCAATGCGCTGTCGCGGCGCGGCATGAGCGTCGTGCTCGGCACCGCCGACACGCCGCGCGACCGCGTCGTCTATCCGCTGGATCCGCGGGTGCGCGTCGTCGCCGGAGGCGCATCCTCGGTGCCCTCGACCGGCAGCGTGTCGGGCTGGCGCAGAGGTCTCGTGATCGCCGCTGCGCGCTTGCACGTCGCGCTGGCGCTGCGCCGTGTCGCCCGCGACGCACCGGCCGACGTGGTCGTCGTCAACGGCGTCGTCGCCGCGTGCACCTGGCTCGCCGTCGCGCCGGGCCGGGCGGCGGCGACGATCTGCTGCGACCACAACCACTACGCGGCGCGGTCGGGCATCTGGCAGCGGCTGCGAGCGCGGTTCTATCGGGGTGCCGCCGCCGTGGTCAGCCTGACCGAGGCCGACCGGGCGCGCTTCGAGGCGGTCAACGCCCACGTGTCGGTGATCGCCAACGCGTCGTCGCTGCGTGCCGATGCGCCAGCGCGCCCGGAGGGCGAGCACGTCCTCGCGGTCGGCCGACACGTCGCACAGAAAGGCTTCGACCGACTGATCGGGGCGTGGCCGGCGGTCGTCGCGGCGCGGCCAGCGGCACGCCTGCGCATCCTCGGCGAGGGGCCGTTGCGCGACGCCGCGGCGGCGCAGGCGGTGGCGCTCGGTGTCGGCGCCAGCGTCGAACTCGCGCCGCCGACGGCGAACGTCGTGGAGGCGTACCGGGCGGCCGCCGTGTTCGTGCTGCCGTCTCGATACGAGGGCATGCCGCTGGCGCTGCTGGAGGCGCAGGCGCTCGGCGTGCCCGCGGTCGCCTTCGATTGCCCGACCGGCCCGGCCGAGGTCGTCACGCCCGAGACGGGCATCGTCGTCGCCGACGGCGACGGGGCCGCGCTCGCGAACGCCATCGTGGCGCTGCTTGCCGACCCGGAGCGTCGGCAGCGCATGGGCGAGGCCGCGATTGCCCGCGCCAAGGCGGTGTTCTCGCCGGAAACGCAGGAGGCGGCGTGGTCGGCCCTGATCGAGCGCGTCGCGGCGCGCGGTGAAGTCGCCGTGCGCGAGGCCACGGCATGACGGCTGCGGCACGCGTCGTCAGCGTCGTCGTGCCGTGCCGCAACGAGCGTTCGGACATCGCCGACTTCCTCGCCGGCCTGCGGGCGCAGGCGCTGCCGCCGGGGTGGACGCTGGAAGTCGTCGTCGCCGACGGCATGAGCGACGACGGCACCCGCAAGGCGCTCGACGACGCTGCTGCCGCTGACCCGTGCGTCGTCGCCGTCGACAACCCGGGGCGCATCGTCTCGACCGGCCTGAACCGCGCGCTCGCGGTGTCGCGCGGCGAGGTCGTCGTGCGCATGGACGTGCACACCCGCTACGCACCGGACTACGTGGCGATGTGCCTCGAGGCGATCGAGTCGACCGGCGCCGACGTCGTCGGCGGTGCCTGGCACGCCGAGACCACCGCCGGCGCCGCGCCGATGGCGCAGGCGATCGCGGCGGCGTTCCAGTCGCGCTGGGTGACGGGCGGCGCGCTGTCGCGGCGGCTCGACCACGACGGCCCGGTCGACACCGTCTACCTCGGCGCCTGGCCGCGGCGCACGTTCGAGCGCCACGGCGGCTTCGACGAGCATCTGGTGCGCAACCAGGACGACGAGCACAACCTGCGCATCGTTCGCGGCGGCGGCACGGTGTGGCAGTCGTCGCGCATCCGCAGCTGGTACCGGCCGCGCGCGCACCTCGGGCAGGTGTTCCGGCAGTACCGGCAGTACGGCTACTGGAAGCCGTTCGTGATGGGCAAGCACCGGCAGGCGGCGGCGGCGCGCCAGCTCGCGCCGCTCGCGCTCGTCGCCGCACTCACGACGACGGCGATCGCGTCGGTGCTGGCGATCGTCGCAGGGGCGGCGTTCGGCGGTGCAGCGACGACGATCGCCGTCGCCCTCGCCGCGTTTGCGCTCGTCTGGGGCGGCTACGCGCTCGCCGTCGTGGTCACCAGCGCCGCCGTGGCGCGCGAGGCCGGGCTGGACAAGGCCACGGCACTGCGCGTGCCGGCGGTGGTGGCGACCTACCACGTCGCCTACGGCATCGGCTCGGTCGTCGGCTGGCTCGACGTGCTGCGCGGCCGGCCGGGCGACGAGCGACAGGCGACGTTGACGCGATGAGCCGCGACACGTCGCGCGTCGAGGGCGTCGACGACACCGAGGCTGACTCGGTCCGCGCCCGCTACGCCCGCCGCGCCGCCGGCGACCCGCGCTATCGCCTCACGAACCCCGCCGCGCTGCTCGCCTGGCAGGAGCGGCAGCGTGCGATCGTCGCGATGCTCCGTGCGCATGGCCACGACGACCTGTCGCGGCCGACGCTGCTCGAGGTCGGCAGCGGCGGCGGCGGCAACCTCGTCGAGGCGCTGATGCTCGGCTTCGCGCCGCAGCACCTGCGCGGCATCGAGCTGCTTGCGGACCGCCACGCCGCCGCTCGCGAGCGCTTGCCCGACGCCGTCCGCCTCGCCTGTGCCGATGCCGCAGCGCTGCCGCTGGCACCGCCCGACGGCGAACCGGCCGACATCGTCCTGCAGTCGACCGTCTTCTCCTCGATCCTCGACGACGCGACCCAGCAGCGGCTGGCCGAACGGATGTGGGCATGGACGAAACCCGGCGGCGCCGTGCTCTGGTACGACTTCGAGGTCGACAACCCGAGGAACCGCGACGTGCGCGGTGTGCCGCTCGGGCGCGTGCGGGCGCTGTTTCCGGAGGGGGAGGTCGACTCGCGTCGAGTCACGCTGGCGCCGCCGATCGCACGGCGAGTGAATTCATGGGCTCGCCACGCACTGGGCGCCATAGCGTTCCTGCGCACACACCGACTCTGCTGGATCGGCAAGGGGCACGGCCACCGAGACCCTTCACGCTAGAATCGCATCACTGCATCAGCGCATCAAACATCGTTGCCTCCACATGCGAACGACCCTCGACATCGACGACGACCTGCTCGCGGCGGCCAAGGAAATCGCTCGAACCGAGCGGAGCAGCGCCGGCAAGATCGTCTCGCGTCTTGTGCGGCAATCCCTGACGGGGGAGGGCGCTGCGCCGGCGTCGAGACGACAGCGGTCTCGCGTGAACGCGGCCGGCTTCGAGCCGTTTCCTGCGCGGCCAGGCGTCGTCGTGACGAACGAGCACATCGACGCCATCCGCGACGCGGAGGGCATCTGAAGTGTGAGAGCGCTCCTAGACGTCAACGTCCTGCTGGCGCTGCTCGATGCGTCGCACCTCCACCATCGAACGACGACGGCCTGGCTGGCAAAGCACATGCGGATCGGCTGGGCGTCGTGCCCGCTCACCGAGAACGGCTGCGTGCGCGTCATGTCCCAGTCGACCTACGCCAATCGTGTGCCCGCGAAAAGCGTCGGAGAACGGCTCGGCAAGGCCACGCGTGAATCCAACCACGCGTTCTGGCCAGACTCGCTGAGCATCCTGGATGTCGATGTCCTGAACTGGAACCGGGTGCTCACGGCACGCCAGATCACCGAGGTATACCTTCTTGCGATGGCGGTCCGTCACAAGGGGCGACTGGTCACGTTCGACCGCGGCATCGACGTCCTCGCCGTTTCTGGAGCGCAAGCCCGCAACCTGGTGGTCCTGGGTTCGACCGCCATGTCGCCATGAGCGACCTGCCCTTCCTCCCCTTCGCCCGCCCCGACATCGGCGAGGCCGAGATCGCCGAGGTCGTCGACACGCTGCGCTCGGGCTGGATCACGACCGGGCCCAAGGCGCGGCGCTTCGAGGAGGCGTTCGCGGGCAAGCTCGGCGACGCGTCGCTGCAGGCGCTGGCGGTGAATTCGGCGACCGCCGGCCTGCATCTCGCGCTCGAGGCCCTCGGCATCGGCCCGGGCGACGAGGTCGTCACCACGACGCACACCTTCACCGCCACCGCCGAGGTGGTGCGCTATCTCGGCGCCGACGTGGTGCTCGTCGACATCGACCCGGCGACGCTGAACATCGACCCTGGCGCCGTCGAGCGTGCGATCGGGCCGCAGACGAAGGCGATCGTTCCGGTTCACTACGGCGGCCTGGCGTGCGACATGGCGGCGATCGTCGCGATCGCGAAGCGGCATGGCCTCGCCGTCGTCGAGGACGCGGCGCATGCCTTCCCTGCGACGGCGAGCGGCGCGCTGATCGGCACGCTCGACACCGACGCGACCGTCTTCAGCTTCTACGCCAACAAGACGATCACGACGGGCGAGGGCGGCATGGTCGTCACCCGCCGTGCCGACCTCGTCGAGCGCATGAAGACGATGCGCCTGCATGGCATGAGCCGCGACGCCTTCGACCGCTTCACGTCGACGGTCCCGAGCTGGTACTACGAGATCGTCGCGCCTGGGTTCAAGTACAACCTGACCGACATCGCCGCGGCCATCGGACTGCACCAGCTCGCCCGCGCCGACGACTTCCAGGCCACGCGCGAGGCGATCGCAGCGCGCTACACGGAAGCCTTCGGCGGCCTGCCGGCGATCGTGCCGCCGGGGCCGCCGGCCGGCGATCGCCATGCCTGGCATCTCTATGCACTGCGCCTGACCGATGCAGCGCCCATCGGTCGGGACGCGTTGATCGAGCGGCTGCACGCCGACGGCATCGGTTGCAGCGTGCACTACATCCCGCTGCACCTGCAGCCCTACTGGCGCGACCGCTACGCGCTGCGTGCCGAGGACTTTCCGCACTCGCAACGTGCCTACGAGACGATGCTGAGCCTGCCCATCCACACCCGGATGGCCGATGCCGACGTCGACCGCGTCGTCGCCGCCGTCGGCCGGGCGCTGGCGTGACATGGCGGCGCGCTCGCCCCGGCTCAAGCGCGCATTCGACATGGCCGCGTCGGCGCTCGGCCTCGTGCTGCTCGCGCCGCTGCTGCTGGCGGCCGCGGTCTGCGTCAAGCTCGACTCGCCGGGCCCCGCGATCTACCGGCAGGAGCGGGTCGGCCGCGGTGGCCGGCGGTTCCGCATCCACAAGTTCAGGACGATGCGCATCGCCGACGCCGGCTCGGCCGGGCCGGGCATCACCGTCGGTGCCGACCCGCGCATCACACGCGTCGGCGCGTTCCTGCGCCGCACGAAGCTCGACGAGCTGGCGCAACTCGTCAACGTGCTCGTGGGCGACATGAGCCTGGTCGGCCCGCGGCCCGAGCTGCCGGCCTACGTTGCCGGCTACCCGGCCGATGTGCGCGCCAAGGTGCTCTCGGTGCGGCCCGGCATCACCGACCTCGCGTCGCTGCACTTTCGCGACGAGAGCGAGCTGCTCGCCCGCTCGCCCGACCCCGAGCGCGAGTACCGCCAGGTCGTGCTGCCCGCCAAGCTTGCGCTCGCCTGCGAGTACGTCGACACGGCGACGTTCGGCGGCGACCTGCGTCTGATCGGCCTGACCCTGCGCACGCTGTTCGCGTCGCGCCGGCATCGATGAACCTTGCCCCGGCGCCGACCGCGGGCTGGGCGCGCCTCGAGTCGGCGTTCGACCGCCTGCGGCCGCACCGCTACGCCATCACCGTCGCTGCCGACGCCGGCGTCGTCGCG
>JBBSPY010000172.1:0-6860 GCA_038258415.1 Burkholderiales bacterium | reverse complement strand
GTGAAGCGCTGGTATTTCTCCGGGGGAGCAGCGGCAGCCGCCAGAGCCCTTCGGGTCCACGACAGCGACGGCACCGAAGCGACGGAATTCGCGGTCGGCTACGAAGCGGCGCATCCGGCGCTGGTCGCCGGACCATGGGCCGATCCGCCACCAAGCGGATTCGACCATTCCGCCTAGCGACCTTGTGCTCCACGTTGATCGACCCAACGCCACTCACCGCGCCGTGCGCACGGCGCCACCGTAGCGGGCGATCGTCAACCCCTCGAGGTCGATCTCGGGCTCGCGACCGGACACCACGTCGGCAATCAGCCGCGCCGTACCCGCCGCCATCGTCCAGCCGAGCGTGCCGTGGCCGGTGGCGAGGAAGAGCCCGCCGATCGGCGTGGGCCCCACGACCGGCGTGCCGTCGGGCGTCATCGGCCTGAGGCCGCACCAGAACTCGGCCCGCGACACATCGCCGCCAGCCGGGAACAGGTCGCTCACGACATGGACGAGCGTGTCCCGCCGCGGCTCGTGAAGCTCGCGCGAGTAGCCGGCGAGCTCGGCCGTGCCGCCGACCCGGATGCGGTCGCCCAGGCGCGTCACGGCGACCTTGTGGGTCTCGTCCATCACCGTGGACTCGGGCGCGCCGTCAGCGTCGCGGATCGGTACCGTGATCGAGTAACCCTTGACCGGATAGACCGGCACGCGAACGCCGATCGGCGCGAGCAACAGCGGCGAGTAGCTGCCGAGGGCGACAACGCAAACGTCGGTGTCGAGCCGGCCGGCGCTCGTCATCACGCCGTCGACGCGGTTGCCGCTGCGAACGACGGCATCGATCCGGGTGCCGTAGCGAAACGCGACGCCGTGATCGACGGCCAGGCGGGCGAGCGCCTGCGTGAACTTGAAGCAGTCGCCGGTCTCGTCGTGCGGAAGCCGCAGGCCGCCGACGAACTTGTCGGCGACGCGCGCCAGCGCCGGCTCGGGGCCGAGACAGCCGGCGCGGTCGAGCAGTTCGAAGGCGACGCCACTGTCGCGCAGCACCGCGATGTCGGACGCCGCGCCATCGAGTTGCTTGCCGGTGCGAAAGAGCTGCAGCGTTCCCCGCATGCGTTCGTCGTAGGCGATGCCGGTCGAGGCGCGCAGCGCGCGCAGGCGATCGCGGCTGTACTCGGCGAGCCGGACCATGCGTGCCTTGTTGACGGCGTAGCGGGCCGCCGTGCAGTTGCGAAGCGTCGCGAGCGACCAGCGGACGAGCGCGGCGTCGATCGTCGGCCGGATCACCAGCGGACGATGGCGCATGGCCAACCACTTGATCGCCTTCAGCGGAACGCCGGGGCCGGCCCAGGGCGCGGAGTAGCCCGGCGACACCTCGCCTGCGTTGGCGTAGCTCGTCTCCCGCCCGGACTCGGCCTGCCGGTCGACGACGGTCACGTCGTGGCCGGCCTGCGCCAGCTCCCACGCCGCCGTCACGCCGATGACGCCGGCGCCGAGCACGAGCACCCTCATCGCGGCACCTTGCGCGAGCCCCCGACCGTCGGCGAGCCGAGGGAGGCAGCCCATGACGCGCCTGCACCGTTGGGCATGTGGTCAGGCTGCGGCATCATGCGTCGGGAAGCCGCGATTCTGCCTTCCGACCGACTTCGATCTCGAGACCACCGACGATGGACGCCATCCGCCCGCCCTTTCTCGCGCCGATGCGCTTCGACGACGCGGCCGCCGCGCTGGAGCGGGTGCGCGCCATCTACGACGGCAGCGTCGGTCACCTGCGGCAGGCGCTGCAGGCGTTTGTCGACGGCGACGGTGGGCGCGGCCACGTGCGGGCGTGCTATCCCTTCGTTCGCGTCCACACCGACACCGTCGCCCGCGCCGACTCCCGCCTGAGCTACGGCTTCGTCGCCGGCCCGGGCACGTACGAGACCACGCTGACGCGGCCTGACCTGTTCACCCGCTACTACCTCGAACAGTTCCGCCTGCTGCTCGAAAACCATGGCGTGTCGCTGGAGATCGGCACCAGCACGCAGCCGATCCCGCTGCATTTCTCGTTCGCCGAGAACGACCACGTCGAGGGCAGCATCACGCCGCAGCAGCGGCTGCAGTTGCGCGACCTGTTCGATCTGCCCGACCTCGGCGCGATGGACGACGGCATCGCCAACGGCACCCACGTGCCGGCGCCGGGCGTGGCGCACCCACTCTCGCTCTTCACCGCGCCCAGGGTCGACTACTCGCTGCACCGGCTTCGCCACTACACCGGCACCGACCCCGAGCACTTCCAGAACTTCGTCCTCTTCACGAACTACCAGTTCTACATCGACGAGTTCGTTCGCCTCGGCCACGAGGCGATGGCGGCGTCGCCCGCCAAGCGTCGCTACGACGCCTTCGTCGAGCCCGGCAACGTCGTGGTGCGACCGGCCGGGGCCAAAGCCCGGGCCGGCGACGCGTCCGGTGCGCCCCTGCCCCGGCTGCCGCAAATGCCTGCCTACCACCTGATGCGAGACGACCGCAGCGGCATCACGATGGTCAACATCGGTGTCGGTCCGGCCAACGCAAAGACGATCACCGACCACATCGCCGTCCTGCGTCCGCACGCCTGGGTCATGCTCGGCCATTGCGCGGGGCTGCGCAACACGCAGCAGCTCGGCGACTACATCCTCGCCCACGGATACGTCCGCGAAGACCACGTCCTCGATGAGGAGCTGCCGCTCTGGGTGCCGATCCCGGCGCTCGCCGAGGTGCAGGTGGCGCTCGAATCCGCGGTGGAGGAGGTGACGCAGCTCAAAGGCTACGAGCTCAAGCGGATCATGCGCACCGGCACGGTCGCAAGCACCGACAACCGCAACTGGGAGCTGCTTCCGTCGCGCGACGCGGAGACGACACCTGAGCGGCGCTTCAGTCAGAGCCGTGCGATCGCACTCGACATGGAAAGCGCCACCATCGCCGCCAACGGCTTTCGCTTCCGTGTGCCGTACGGAACGCTGCTGTGCGTGAGCGACAAGCCGCTGCACGGCGAGATCAAGTTGCCCGGGATGGCGAATCACTTCTACCGCGAGCGCGTCGATCAGCATTTGCGCATCGGCATTCGCGCGATCGAGCTGCTGCGCGAAGGCGGCGTCGACCGCCTGCACAGCCGCAAGCTGCGCAGCTTCGCAGAGGTCGCGTTCCAGTGACCTCGTATCGAATGACCTTGGTGGCGGTCAGACTGATAAACGATCCTTATCATTTCCGTTCATGACGAGCGACGCCGCCGGGCTGGCGCAAACCCGCTACGAGAACGCGATGGCGCTGTTCGACGCGTTCATACGAGGGACCGTCAAGAACCCGGAGGCGTCTCCGCTGCGAGGGCTCGACGGGCTCTTCGCCGAGAAACTGCTCATCCAGCCCAGCTACTGGAGCCAGATCAAGGCGCGATCGCGGCAGGTCGGCGATCGGCTCGCGCGTCAATTCGAGGAGCGGTGCGGGCAGCCTGCCGGCTGGCTCGACACGCCGCACGACGACGCCAGAACCGCACTCTTACCCCCGGCGGATGGCCCTTCGGACGACGACGAACGGTTCGTCGTCGGACTGGTGCTCAGCTACTACCGCCGCGACCCGGTCCGGGCGCGGACAGGGCTGCTCAAGCTGATCGGCGATGCCTTGCGCCCGCGGCAAGGGCCGGCGTCCGATGCCGCGCCGAGCGCACCGTCCGACGACGAACGTCTTTGGTCGAAGGCGCGAACGGCCGTCGCGCCCCTCAGGCGGAAACGCTAGCGGCAGCGCCGATGGGGTGGCGGCCCTGTCTCGGAATCGCGACAGGCCGGCTTGCAGATGACGTAAACGCCGCTTTATCATCGCGCCCAAGCTGGAGCCCGCTCCGGTGAGGTCACCCGTACCACCAACGCTGGAATCCATGGTCAGTCCGATGTCCCGTTGTACCGCCGTCATCCCGCTCGCACAGCGCCTGTTCGCAGGCAGCGTCGTCGCACGGGTGTGCGTCGGTGCCGAGGGAGCACCGCCCGGATAGCGCTGAGCAGAACGTCGTTCGACGACGTCTCCGCCACGGCCCGGGTTGCGCAGAAGCACCCGGGCCGTTGTGTTTTCAGCGTTTGACTTTCGAAAAGGAGCCCGCTCATGAAGATCACCCTCCGTCTCAAGCGCCCGCGCAATCCGTTCGTCGCGGCGGCCCGCCACATGAACAACGGACCGCACTGAATTCCGAAGCGTTCGCCGCTTCGATCATCGAAAGGAGAACCATCGTGGTTCACTCGAAGCAGATGTTGTGGAGCCCTCCAGGCTCCGGGACGCAGCCGGCCAGACGTCTGGCTGCGGTGCTGCTGCACGGCGCGAGCCGCTCACTCGCAGCGTTGGCTGCGCGGCTGGTCGCCGTACCCGACCGTGAGGTGCTGGACCCCCGGGTCGAGTTCCACGCCGAAGCGGGAGCGCCCGAAGGCGCGCTCTTCGTAGACGGCGAGTTTGTCGGCTGGTTGTCGGGCGTGAGCCGCCTGTGACGACCTCGAGGTCCGTGCGCCGCTTTCCATGGCGCACGGACGCTCTTCAGATCATGGCGAGCGGTTGCTTTCGGCTCGGCGGTGCGAATGCGGCGTCAAGGGTCGCCAAGTCCACCGTGTCGAGCGTCACGGCATCTGCGGCCGCGAGATTGGCCCGCAGGCGTTCGACCGACACGGACTTCGGTATCGGCACGACTCCGTCCTGGCGCACGAGCCAGGCGATCGCGACCTGCGCGGGATCGCATCCCTGCCTTGCCGCGACGGCCTGCACGGCGCCGTGTCGCGACAAGGCGCCCTGGTCGAGCGGCGAGTACGCCATCGTCGTGATGCCGTGACGTGCGTGCCACGGCAGCAGGTCGAACGCAGGTCCGCGGGCCCCGAGCGAGTAGTAGATCTGGTTAACGACGCACCCGGATCCGCCATCGACCGCGAACAGCTCCTCGAGGTCGGCGACGTCGAAGTTGCTGACGCCCCAGCCGCGTATGGAACCCCTCGAACACAGCGCTTCGAAGCCGGCGACGGTGTCGCGGAGCGGCACCGCGCCTCGCCAATGCAGCAGATAGGCGTCGAGCTGCTCCAGTCCGAGGCGGTCGAGGCTGCGGCGACAGGCGGCGATGACGTCGTCGCGGCTGCCATGGTGGGGGTACACCTTGCTGACGACCACGAGTTCTTCGCGCCGAACGGTTCCGGCGGCGATGACGTCCCTCAGCGCCTCACCGACGACCGATTCGGCACCACCGTCGCCGTACATCTCGGCCGTGTCGATCAGGCGATAGCCGATCTCGATCGCGGCCCGCACGGCGCCGACTTCGGCCTTTCGCCTCGCAGGCACCTCGCCCATGCGCCATGTGCCGAGGCCGATCGGGGGCCACCCGCGTCCGTCCAAGGACGTCACCGTGCTTGCGTTCATCGTGCGATCGATCATAGGCCGCGGCGGTGCGCCTCAAGCGCGACGCGCGATGAGCCGATACCGTCGGCAGGCTTCCGAGCGTTCGCATGCAAGACCCCGTCCCCGACCTCGAACCGTCAGCCGTGTCGGCCACGCGCCGCTCGCTCGAGGAATGGATCGCGGCGATTGAGGCCGCGGACATTCCCGTCCTAGATGGCACCGTGATCGAACTGGAGGCCTTGCGCGCACGCGAGGACGATGTCGATGCGAACCGGCTCGGCGACTGGATCTGCGCCGATCCGCTGATGACGCTCAAGGTGCTCGCATACGAGTCCGGTCATCGTGGTCGTCGTGTCGTCACCGCCGCGGAGACCGTCACGGCGGCGATCGTCATGATCGGGATCTCGCCCTTCTTTCGTGCCTTCGGTCCTCAGCCGTCTGTGGAAGCGGTGCTCGATCCCGTCGACGGCGCCAGGGCAGGCTTCGATGCCGTCGTCGCGCGGTCGGCGCGCGGCGCCGATTTCGCACTGGCGCTCGCGGTTCATCGCACGGATCCGCACGCGGCGATGATCCACGCTGCTGCTCTGTTGCACGAGTTTGCCGAGTTGCTGGTGTGGTGCGTGGCGCCGGACCTTGCGCTGGAGGTGTCCCGGCGGCAGCGGCACGATCCGGGCCAGCGCTCCCGCGTGGTGCAGGAAGACGTTCTCGGCGTCGACCTGGAAACTCTGCAGCGCACGCTCATCTCACGCTGGCGCCTGCCACCGCTTCTCGATGAAGTGGCGACGGAACGTGAACGGCCCTCCGCCCACACCGGCGCGAGAACGGTGATGCTGGGGACGCGTCTCGCCAGGCATGCAGCCCACGGCTGGGAGGATGCCGCGATTCCGGACGACATCGACGACATCGCCCGCTTCATCAACGTGTCGAACGAGACCGCCGAGGCGCTGATGAAAAGCGTCTAGACGGCGGAGTCCCGCGCGTCGTCGGCGAGCGACATCACCGCGTCGTAGACGTCGGGGTGGAAAACCATCTGCACGTGAGCCGTGGCGTCGAGGTGCCGGTTGTCGGCGTCGGACAGCGTGGCTGACCGTACCGGGACCACGATGTTGTCGCAGTGTCCCCAGAAGCAGACGAAACGGGACAGCGCATCCCTGTCCTCGCGCGATGCCAACGCGATCAGCCACGAGCTGTTGACCGCCATCTGGGCGGCGTTGCGAGCGCTGGCGTGACGCGCCGCGAGCGTGCCTTCGTGGGGCGTCGCGATCGTGACCACCCGATGCACCTTCGACGACATCCTAGTCGAGGCGAGCCACGCCCTGACCGCGAGACCGCCCATGCTGTGAGCGACCACGATGGGCGCCATACCGGTTGATTCCGTGACCCGGTCGACGGCCTTGCCGATCGATGTCCCATAGTCGTCGATGGAACCGAACACAGGTTCGAGATCGACCGCCACGAAGTCGCGGTCGGTCCGCTGCAACCATCGAGTCCAGATCCCGCGATTGCAG
>JBBSPY010000171.1:0-6912 GCA_038258415.1 Burkholderiales bacterium | reverse complement strand
TTCCGGACCGACGAGCGTCCCGAGCTCGGATGGGTCTCGCCCTGGCACGTCGCGATCAACGAAGGGCCGATCGTGCTCATGGTCGAGAACCACCACAGCGAGGCGATGTGGCGGCTGATGCGCGGTTGCGAGCCGATCGTGCGCGGCCTGCGCGCGGCCGGGTTCGAAGGCGGCTGGCTCGACGGCTAGCCTTCATCCAGCCTTATCGTCAGGCCGGCTCATGAAGTGGCACCGTCTCCGGCGCGTAGGAAAAGAGCCACTCGTAGCGCGATCTGACAGCGTCCTCTTCCCACTCGCGTGCGACGTACGCGGCAGCACTGTCGGCATTGGCCAGCTCAGGGTTGTGGAAACGCCGGGTGTTGGCCGCTGAGGCATTGACGATCCGGGTCGTCCGATCGATCCGCGTGGCTTGGTAGACCTGCAGGGCATGCTCGGGATCGCCAGAGTGTGCCTCCAGGGCACGTGCGACGATGCAGCCATCCTCGATCGCCATCGCAGCGCCTTGTGCCAGGAACGGCAAGGTCGGATGAGCGGCATCGCCAAGAAGCGTGACCCGATCGGACGTCCAGTTCGTCAACGGGTCACGAACCATCATGGCCCAGCGCAGCGGATGATGAAGTTGGCCGATCAAGGTCTGCACGTCTTGGTGCCATCCGGCGTAGTCGGCCCTGCATTCCTCGACCGATCCTTCTTCTGTCCAGGACTCCCTGGCCCAGCCGCCTTTTTCGACGATGCCCGTGAAGCTGACGAACTCTCCGGCGTGAACGGGATAGTGAATGACGTGGGCGCCTGGGCCGACCCAGTTGACGCCCGACGCGCCTTGCATGCTCGGGGGCAGCGTGCTCCTCTCGATCACGCCGCGCCATGCGATGCATCCCGAAAACCTGGGCTTGTCCTCGGCGATGACACATTGCCGGACGACCGAGTGAACGCCGTCTGCGCCGATCAGGACATCGGCATCGAAACGACGGCCGTCGGCAAGGGTCACGAACGCAACCTCTCGCGATTGGCCCGCCTCGACAATCTTCGCACCCAAGTGCAGGGCGCCGGGCGAGCGATCGCGCAGGGCCTTGATGAGGACCTGGTGCAAGTCGGGGCGATGCAGCATCAGGTACGGATGGCCATAGCGTTCCAGCGATTCGGCGCCGAGGTCGAAGAGCTTCCACTCCTGACCCGTATTCCAGAGCCGCACGTACTTGCCTTCGGGCCGAATCGTCAGCGCCTCCAGCGGTTCGCGAAGACCAAGCCCGTCCAGGACTCGGCTGGCGTTGGCGCTGAGTTGCAGACCGGCGCCGACGGGCTTGAGCTCGGCCGCCTGCTCGAGCACCGTCACCTGCATGCCACGTTCGAGCAGACAGAGCGCAGCCGTCAAGCCGCCGATGCCCGCTCCGGCAATGAGGACTCTAGACATAGAAGAAATCGAGTTTCGAGCTCAGCAAATCGTTCATGAGGACAACCTTTTTGGAGCGTATCCAATAGCGACCCTCCTGCCATTCGAGGTCGTGCCGGTAGCGACCGGCATACGTGGTCGAGGAGTTGTCTCGTTGGTGATAGATGTGGGTGCTCCAGGCCGAACGCACACAAGCCGTCTTCCCGTCGTCGTGGAGTTGCGCGAGAGAGCCTGCCACCAGATGAACGGTTCGCGGGATCGGCACGGAGGCCACCGATTGCCCCGACGTGACGCGAAAGACGCGCTCCATCAGGTACTTACGGCCCTCCAGATAGATCAGGGAAAGCTCGCTCGCCGGATCGCTGGTCAATTCCGACTCGCTCCGCCACGTCGGCACCCAAAACACGGCTGCGTCGCTGTACAGCGCAAGCCAGTCTTCCCATAGCTGCTCGTCGAGCAGCTGCGCTTCGAGCGCCACCAGCTCGCATGCCAGCGTCTGGCGCTCGCGGCTCACCCGGCACCACGCCCAAGGCCACGATCGATCAGTTCGCGCCAGTATCGGTAGGTGGGCTGCATGACGGTCTCGTCGCCCAGCTTGAAGCCGCCGATCACCGATGACAGAGGGTGAATGCCAAGTTCCTGCGCCGCTTCCGGAGTGTCCTGACCGAGTAGAGCCGAGCCACGTGCATGGCCCTGCTGCCACTCGACAGGCATCGCTTCAAGGCCACGCTGACAGTCCTCGTAATTCGTGATGTCGTCCGGAGTGGCCAGGCCCGAGGGATTGAAGAACTCCTCGTACTGGCGAATGCGCAAGCGGCGCGCTTGCGGCGCTTCGCCGATCGGCGCCAGGCAGAAGGTTTTCATTTCGGTGCGATCGGCTGACAACGGCCGCCAGATGCGAAGTTGCAATGACGCGTTGTCGGCGAGCTGGGCGTTCGGAAAGATCGTCACGTTGCGCACGTAGGACATCCACTTCGCGCGATCCGAACCCACGCGCTCCACAAGCTCGTCTCGAACGGCGTCCAGCGGCGTTGCGTTGCCGGACGGCGGCGGGCCCCACATGGCGTTGTGGCCGTGGCCGAACGCGAACGTGCCGCGCTGCAAGTCACCGGTCTTGAATCCCGAGTACGCCGATGCTCGATCGCCGCGTCGCTCCAGGGCCTGCAGATAAGAAGGATGGGTCGAAGAGAAATGGTACGGATCGACGCCGTTCTCCATTTGCAGCTTCCAGTTGCCGTCGAACGTGAACATGCCGCGACCCGGGATGCATTCGACGCCGCGGGGGCTCTGGTCAACGACGAGATCAATCATCGCCCGCAAGTCACCCAGATACGTTTCCAGTTCGGGAACGTCGCGGTCGAGGCTTGCAAACATGAACCCCCGGTAGCAGGCGAATCGAGGGACGGCCTGCAGGTCGTGACTGTCGCTGTCGAAACATTCCGGATACGCGCCTTCGCTCCTGTTCTTCACCAGGATGTTGCGGCCGCTGCTGTCGTACGCCCATCCGTGGTACTGACAGACGAAGCGCTTCGAGTTGCCCTGCTGCTGCAAGCAGACCATGGCGCCCTTGTGCCGACAACTGTTGAACAGGCAGTGCAGCGCGCCTTCGCCATCGCGCGTCACGATGACTGGCGAGCGACCAACGTATGTCGAGAGGAAGTCGTTCGGGGCTGGGACCTGAGATTCGATCCCAAGCAGATTCCATGTGCCCTCGAAGACATAGCGCATCTCCCAATCGAAGATGTCGCCATCCCGATAGATGTCTCGATGGACGTGAAAGCGCTTCTCCGGCCCGTCGACGATCAGGCCTCGCGTATCGAGACGCATCGGGTCGGCTATTTGATCGTGATGTTCGCCGACTTGACGATGTCGCCCCATCGCTTGTGCTCGGCCGCGATCTTCTTGGCAAAGCCCTCGGGCGAGGTCGGTTGCACGAAGAAGCCAGCCGCTTGAAGGGACTGCCTGATTTCCGGCTTCTTCAAGGCTTCGGCAATCTTTCTGTTCAACAGCAGGACCCGATCGGCTGGCGTGCCTTGCGGCGCAAGTAACCCGAACCAAGCGGTGGCATCAAACCCGGTCACGCCCAACTCGTCCAGCGTTTTCACGTCCGGCAGCCCGGGCCAGCGCTCAAGGCTGGTGACGGCAAGCGGCAGCACTCGATTGGCTGAGACCAGCGGCGCCACCGTGGTCGGCGTGTCGAACGCAAAATCGATCTCGCCGCCTGCGAGCGCTGCCATCATGGGAGCGCCGCCCTTGAAGGCCACGTGAACGGCGCTGATCTTGACGGTGGATTTAAAGTACTCAGTGATCATGTGGGCACTGCCGCCAACGCCGGTGGATCCGTAGTTGAGCTTGCCCGGATTGGCCTGTGCGAACTTGACCAGCTCGTCGAGAGACTTGACGCCGAGCGATGGCCGCACGACCAGTACAAACGGTGCGGCGGACACGAGGCTCACGGGCTCGAATGACTTCACCGGGTCGTACTTGACCGCCGGGTTGAGGTGCGGCGCCATTGCGAGGGCGCTACCGGTGGCCCAAAGCAGCGAATAGCCGTCGGGCTTTGCCCGGGCGATCTTGTTGGTGCCGATCACGGAGCCAGCGCCGGGCACGTTTTCCACAATGAAGGGGCTTCCCAGTTCCTCGCTTAGCGCCTTGGCGACGATCCGGGCCGAGACGTCAGTGGGACCCCCGGGCGCAAAAGGCACGGTGATGGACACCGTTTCGGAAGGATAGTCTGCTGCCTCGGCCACAGTGCTGGATAGCACGGTGGCGGCCAAGGCAGATGCTCCAATCACGCAGCGGGCAAGCACATTCACCTTTCTCTCCTGCTGTGGTTCGTGGGGGAAGTCTACGTTGCTCGCCGATTCCTCTAGCCGCCGATCTCGTCCTGGCGGATGCATGCCGCGGCATGCGCGGCGCCGGCCGGCTCGAGCGCTGGAACGATCTCGGCGCAGCGGCCGACCGCGTGCGGACAGCGGGTGCGAAAGACGCAGCCCGACGGCGGCGCGAGCGGTGACGGCGGCTCGCCGGCGAGGACGACGACGGTGGCAGCCGGCGCCGAGCCAACCCGAGGCGTCGCGGCGAGCAGCGCACGCGTGTACGGATGCCGCGGCGCGGCGAACAGCTCGCGCTTCGGCGCCCGTTCCATCACCTTCCCGAGGTACATCACGATCACGTCGTCCGCGATGTGCTCGACGACGGCGAGGTTGTGCGAGATGAAGACGTAGGCGACGCCGGTCGCCTGCTGCAGGTCCATCAGCAGGTTGAGCACCTGCGCCTGCACCTGCACGTCGAGCGCCGACACCGGCTCGTCGGCGACGACGGCGCGTGGCTCGAGCATCAACGCCCGGGCGATCGCGATGCGCTGCCGCTGTCCGCCGGAGAACATGTGCGGATAGCGTTGATCGTGCTCCGGACGCAGGCCGACGCGTTCGAGCATCGCCCGCGCTCGCGCCGCGCGTTCGGCGCGAGGCACGTCGGTGGCGACCATCAGCGGCTCCTCGAGCGCCCGGCCGACCTTCCAGCGCGGGTTGAGGCTGGCGTAGGGGTTCTGGAACACCATCTGGACGCGGCGTCGAAGGTCGCGTCGCACACGTGCGTCCGCGGTCGAGGGGTCGATTCCGTCGATCCGCACCGAACCGGCGCTCGGCGCCTCGACCATGACGAGTTGCCGGGCCAGCGTGCTCTTGCCGCAGCCCGACTCGCCGACGACGGCGAGCGTGCGACCGGCAGCAAGCGAGAGCGACACGCCGTCCAACGCGTGGACCGTCGCCTTCGGGCGGCCGAACCCGGTGGAGACGGCGTAGTGCTTCTCCAGGCCCACGGCCTCCAGCGCGGGCACCGCCGTGTCGCTCACGGCATTCCGATCCGGTCGGGCAGCGGGAAGAAGCAGCGCACCCGCGCCGACCCGACGTCGTAGAGCGGCGGCCGCTCGCGCTCGCAGCGCGCCTGCACGTAGGGGCAGCGCGGCGCGAGCAGGCATCCCGACGGCCGGTCGTGCGCGCCCGGAACGACCCCGGGCAGCGAAACGAGCCGGTCGCGACCGGCGTTGCGTTCGGGCAGCGCCGCGAGCAGCGCCTCGGTGTAGGGATGGCGCGGCGTCTCGAACAGCGCCGCGGCGTCGGCCTCCTCGACGACCTGTCCGGCATACATCACGATCACCCGTCGCGCCACCTGCGACACGAGGCCGAGGTCATGGCTGATGAGCACCAGTGCCATGCCGCGTTCGCGCTGCAGTCGCAGCAGCAAGGCGACGATCTGCGCCTGCACCGTCACGTCGAGCGCGGTCGTCGGCTCGTCGGCGATCAGCAGCTGCGGATGGCATGCGATCGCCATCGCGATCATCACGCGCTGGCCCATCCCGCCGGAGAGCTGGTGCGGGTAGGCGACGAGCCGTCGCTCTGGATCCGGGATCTCGACCGCGCGCAGCAGCTCGAGCGCGCGGGCGCGTTTCTCGCGCCCGGGGCCCGGCACGTGCAGCCCGATCGCCTCCATGAGCTGGTAGGCGACCGTGTACGCCGGATTCAGGCTCGCCGACGGGTCCTGGAAGATCATCGCCAGCCGGTTGCCGAGCATCGACTGCCGCTCACGCGGCGAGGCGTGCTGCAGGTCGACACCGTCGAAAGCGAGGCGTTCGGCACGCACGCGCCCCGCGTCGTCGTCGCCGCCGATCAGGCCGAGCGTGGCCAGCGCCATGACGCTCTTGCCCGATCCGGACTCGCCGACGATGCCGACGAGCTCGCCGGGCGCAATGCGGAACGAGACGTCGTCGACGGCGACGAGCGTCGCGCCCGCGGTCGGAAATTCGACGGTCAGTCGGTCGACGTGAAGCAGCGCTTCGCTCACCGTTTCAGCCTCGGGTCGAGTGCGTCCCGCAAGCCGTCACCGGTCAGGTTGAACGCGAGCACGGTGATCAGGATCGCCAGCCCCGGCAGCGTCACCACCCACCACGCGCTCTGGATGAACTCGAGCGCGCTCGCCAGCATCGAGCCCCACTCTGGCGTCGGCGGCTGCGCGCCGAGGCCGAGGAAGCCGAGCGCGGCGGCATCGAGGATCGCCGACGAGAAGCCGAGCGTCGCCTGCACGATGAGCGGCGCCGCGCAGTTCGGCAGCACGGTGTCGAACATCAGCCGCGCGGTGCCGGCGCCGGCCAGGCGCGAGGCCTGCACGTAGTCCTTCGCCAGCTCGCCGAGCACGGCGCCGCGCGTCAGGCGCACGAAGTGCGGCAGCATGACGATGGCGATGGCGTACATCGCGTTCGCGAGGCCCGGCCCGAGCACGGCGACGACGGCGACCGCGAGGAGCAGGCTCGGCAGCGCGAGCATCACGTCCATCAGTCGCATGACGGCGTACTCCGGCCAGCGGCCGTGCTGAAAGCCCGCGACGAGGCCGAGCAGCACGCCGAGCGAGAGCGAGATGCCGACCGAGACGATGCCGATGGAGAGCGAGAGCCGCGTGCCATAGATGAGGCGCGAGAGGATGTCGCGGCCGACCTCGTCGGTGCCGAGCAGGAAGACGTGGCC
>JBBSPY010000170.1:0-6952 GCA_038258415.1 Burkholderiales bacterium | reverse complement strand
GACACGCAGGGCCGGCGCGGCCGCCACATCAACTACGGTGTGCGCGAGTTCGGCATGGCGGCGATCATGAACGGCGTCGCGCTGCACGGTGGGCTGATTCCCTACGGCGGCACCTTCCTCACCTTCTCCGACTACAGCCGCAACGCGATCCGAATGGCGGCGCTGATGAAGCGGCGCGTCGTCCACGTCTTCACGCACGACTCGATCGGCCTCGGAGAGGACGGGCCGACCCACCAGTCGATCGAGCACGCCGCGTCGCTGCGGCTGATCCCGGGGCTCGACGTCTGGCGGCCGTGCGACACGGCCGAGACGATCGCGGCGTGGGCCGCTGCCATCGAGCGCGCCGACGGGCCGAGCGCGCTGCTGCTGTCGCGCCAGGGGTTGCCGCAGGCGCCGCGCCCGGGCTTTTCGGCGGAGAGCGGCGGCCAGGATGCGGCGTCCGTCGAGCACACCCTCGCCGACATCGCGCGCGGCGGCTACGTGCTGGCGGAGCCGTCGGAAGTGGGCCTTCGCGGCAAGGCGGTGGCGGTGCTCATCGCCACCGGCTCGGAAGTGCAGCTGGCGCTGAACGCGCAGCAGATGCTCGCGTCGCCGGCGCACGGCCGCATCGCGGTGCGCGTCGTGTCGATGCCATCGACCAGCGTCTTCGACCGCCAGGGTCGCGCATGGCAGGAGCACGTGCTGCCGCGCGGCGTGCCGCGCATCGCCGTTGAGATGGGCGTCACCGACGGCTGGTGGAAATACGGCTGCGCGGCCGTCGTCGGCATCGACCGCTACGGCGAGTCGGCGCCCGCCGGCGCGCTCTTCACGCACTTCGGCTTCACCCCCGAGAACGTCGCGGCCACGGTGAAAGCCGCGCTCGGCCGCGCCTGAGTTTCGTTCGACTTCCGGAATCCCTTCCATGACCATCAAGATCGGCATCAACGGCTTCGGCCGCATCGGGCGCATGGTGTTTCGCGCTGCCGTCCAGAACTTCTCCGACATCGAGGTCGTCGCCATCAACGACCTTCTCGAGCCCGACTACCTGGCCTACATGCTCAAGCACGATTCCGTGCACGGGCGTTTTAGGGGCGATGTCTCGGTGGACGGCAGCCAGCTCGTCGTCAACGGGAAGAAGATCCGGCTGACGCAGGAGCGCGACCCGGCGAGCCTGAAGTGGGGCGAGGTCGGTGCGGAGGTCGTGATCGAATCGACCGGCCTTTTCCTCACCAAGGACACGGCCCAGAAACACATCGACGCCGGCGCCAAGAAGGTGATCCTGTCGGCGCCGTCGAAAGACGACACGCCAATGTTCGTCTTCGGCGTCAACGACAAGACCTACAAGGGCGAGGCGATCGTCTCGAACGCGTCGTGCACGACCAATTGCCTGGCCCCGGTGGCCAAGGTGCTGCACGACAAATGGGGCATCAAGCGCGGCCTGATGACGACCGTGCACGCCACCACGGCGACGCAGAAGACCGTCGACGGCCCGAGCAACAAGGACTGGCGCGGCGGCCGCGGCATCCTCGAGAACATCATCCCGTCGTCGACCGGGGCCGCCAAGGCGGTCGGTGTGGTCATCCCCGAGCTGAACAAGAAGCTGACGGGCATGTCGTTTCGCGTGCCCACCTCCGACGTCTCGGTGATCGACCTCACGGTCGAGCTCGAGAAGGGCGCGAGCTACGCCGAGATCTGCGCCGAGATGAAGGCGCAGTCGCAGGGCGCGATGAAGGGCGTGCTCGGCTACACGGAAGAGAAGGTCGTCTCGACCGATTTCCGCGGCGAGCCGATGACATCGGTCTTCGATGCCGATGCCGGCATCGCGCTCGATGCGACCTTCGTCAAGATCGTGGCCTGGTACGACAACGAATGGGGTTACTCGAACAAGGTGCTCGAGATGGCGCGGGTGGTGGCGAAGTCAGATCGCTGAGAGGCGCTGCCGCGGCGATCGTCGACGCGTGTCAATGGCGCCCGTGATGTCCGCCGTGGCGACCTCCGTGGTAGCCACCGCGGTGACCTCCCCAGTAGCCGCCGATCCCGATGCTCAGCGCCGGGCCCCAGTACGCGCTTCCGTAGTAGGGGGAGCCGTAGTAGGGGGAACCGTAGTAGACGGGTGCCACGGCAGGCTCGACGTAGACGGGCGCCTGCTGCACGTACCGCGGCGGCAGCGACTCGACGTAGGTCGGTGGCACGGCGTTGTACGAGGCCAAGGGCGGCACCGGGCGAGCCTGCTCGTAGCGCTCGCTGCGCTCGGCCCTGGCCGGGCGAACGTCGATCGCCAAGCGCGGCCCCGGGTCGCCGGCGGTGCGGGTGGTGTAGCGCTGGCCGTTGTACTCGTAGACCACGTCGTAGCCGACGACCTGGTTCTCGCTGGTGGTCACGGTGCGACAGCTGCGCGCCGGATACGCCGTCGCGTAGCCGTTGTTCGACTCGATCCGGTTGCCGGTCACGGCGCCGGCGATCACGCCGACGCCTGTGGCGACCGCACGCCCGCCGCCGCCGCCGATCTGGTGGCCGACGACGCCGCCGACCACGGCGCCCAGCAGGGCCCCAACGCCCGAGGGCTGCGACTGCACGACGCGCTGAACCTCGACGCAGTCCTGGCGGGGGACGCCGACCTGCGACAGCACGGGCGTCGCGGACAAGACGCTCGCGTATTCGGTGGCATGGGCGCTGCCAGCTCCGGCCACCAGGGCCGCCGCGGCGGCCAGCATCGTCATCGATTTAGCTGTCATGGTTCTGCTCCTGTCATCGGCGGCATGAACCGATCGACCGTCCACGGCTCGACAAGTTCACGCGCACTACAAGCACAATACGCAGCGGGGAGCGTTTCGTCCGTAGTCGGGCGCCGGCTTGACATTTCTTTGCATGGGCGCCCGATCGGGCAACATCCCAGTGCGCGGCCGGGGCTCAAATCGCTGCCGCTCACGTTCCAACGCGGCATCGTCGCGCAGGGTTGACGGCTCGGTCGTCCGAGCCGGTTTCGTCACAGCTTCAAGGTTCAAGGGAGTTTCATCGTGCTCGTGCATCACAAGATCGGTCAGGGCCTGCGCGCGGCAGCCCTGCTGGCGGCAGCGGTCATCGTCTCGGCGTGCGGAGGCGGCGGCGACGACAACAGCTCGAGCGGCAATGCCGACTTGCGGCTGATCAACGCCACCCTGACGCACGCCAACCTGTCGCTGCTCGTCGGCTCCGCGACGAAGGCCGGTCCGGTTGCGATCGACACGGCGAGCGACTACGCGAGCGTCGATTCCGGCAGCCCGACGCTGCAGGTCAACGACTCGGCCACCGGTTCGGCGGTCACCACCCTGTCGCCGAGCCTGAGCGACGGCGATCACTACTCGCTCGTCGCATTCGAGTCCGGCGGCGTCGTGCGCACGGCGATCCTGTCGGAACAGGTGTCGTCGCCGAGCTCCGGCACCGCGATCCTGCGCGTCTTCGACGCTGCGGTCGATGCCGGCGCCGTCGACGTCTACCTCACGCCGACCGGCAGCGCCACCGCCAGCTCCCCGACCTACACCTTCGCCGCGTCGGCGTCGGTGCAGGAGTCGAGCTTCGTGTCGTTCACGCCCGGCACCTACAGCGTCCAGGTCACGGGCGCGGGCAACCCCGCCGACCTGCGCCTTTCCCTCCCGTCGATCACGCTGGCCAGCCAGGGCGTCGCGACGCTGGTGCTGACGCCGACGATCGGCGGCACGCTCGTCAACGCCGGCGTCGTCCCCCAGCGCGATGCCTACGCTGCGGGTCGCAACACCAGCGCCCGAGTCCGGGTCGCCGCCGCGTTGACCCCGGGCGCGACGGTCACGGCCAGCGTCGGCTCGACGGTGGTGGGCAGCGGCGTGACGGCACCTACGGTCGGCGCCTACGTCGTCGTTCCAGCGGGCGCCGCGATCAGCGTGAGCGTCAACGGTGGCGCGATCGCCGCGCCGGTCGCGACCCTGTCCGCCGGCAGCGACGCGACGCTCGTCGTCTACGGCGCCGCGGGAGCCGCCACCGCGTCGTTGGTGGTCGACGACAACCGCCTGCCGGCGTCGACCGGCAACCTGAAGCTGCGCCTGTTCAACGGCATCGTCGGCACGCCGTCGCCGCTCACGCTCACGGCCGACTTCGCCGTCGTCGCGACTTCCGTCGCCCCGGGTGCGGCGTCCGGCTACGCCGTGATCCAGTCAAGCACGTCCGTCCGTCTCGACGTCACCTCGGCGACGACCGCCGACTACGTCGTGTCGGGACTCAACGTGCCGGGCAACGCCGTCTACACGCTGTTCGCGCTGGGCGACGCGTCTTTGCCCGTCTACCTGCTGCGACGCGACCGCTGACGAACCGTCGTCAGCGTCCCGCCGCGGGGCAGGCCGTGAACGGGTAGCGCCCGCCGGGCGCCAGGGCGACGGCGAGCAGCCTTGTCGCCGTGGCGGGATCGGCGGCAGGAACGCGGTACACGTGGATGGCGGTCCTTGCCGGGCCGCTGCCGGCTTCGCTGCGCGTGTCGGTCCACGATCCGGGCGCCAGCACCGAGGAGAGCACGGCCTGCGCCGTGGCGGCGTCGGCCTCGGCGACCGGGCCTGTCTCGAGGCAAGCGGTGGCGGGTGTCGCGCCGCTGGCCTGCGGCGACGACGGCAGAATGCGGATCGTCTCCGGGCGCACCTGCCGCGTCAGCCGCTCGGGTTCGCGGTCACCCTGGGCGGAGAGGCCGAACAGGCCGTCGAAGCTGCCGAGGGTGAAGGCCAGGAAGATGAGGTTGGCGGCGACCAGCACGCCCACCACCACCCTCAGCACGCAGCACTCCCCGCCGAGGCGCGCGACAGCAGACGCACGCTGACCTCGCCGCTCGACACCTCGACGAGGCGGCCGTCGCCGACTCGGACCATCAGGGCTCCGTCGCGACCGATGCCGGCGCCGGTGCCTTCGATGTCGTCGTCGGCGCGCTCGATGCGACCGGGGATGCCGCGACCGGCACGGATGGCCCGGCCTGCGAGCACGTCGCGCGCTGCATAGCGGGCCCGCACCGCGTCGTCGAGGCCGCCGCGCTCGAATGCCGCCACGGCCTCCAGCAAGGCCGGGACGACCGCGAGCAGCGTGCGCTCCGGCGTCGCGCCGGCGCAGCGTTCGTCGAGGGCGCCGACGGAAGCGCCATCAACGGCCGCCTGCGCGCGCAGGTTCAGGCCCACGCCGATCACGCCCACACGCCCGCCGCCGGCGGGCGCCGTCTCGACGAGGATGCCCCCGCACTTGCGCCACGGCGTCGCGCCGAGCGCCTG
The DNA here is from genome assembly GCA_038258415.1 of Burkholderiales bacterium. GTDB lineage: Bacteria > Pseudomonadota > Gammaproteobacteria > Burkholderiales > Burkholderiaceae_C > Schlegelella_A. Next base: position 1,718 of record JBBSPY010000170.1, on the reverse strand, counting down.
GTCGGCGTCGGCGCCGACGAGGCAGAGGTCGTTCGGCCACTTCAGGCCGATGCTCGGGGTATCGGCGGCGGCGCCATCCCCACCGAGCGAGTCGAGCGCGTCGGCAACGGCGACACCGATGGCGATCGACAGACCCGACAGATCGTCCCGTGCGAGCCGCACCGAGAGCGAGAAGGCGAGGGACGCGCCGGGCGTCGAGCGCCAGGGCCGGCCGAGGCGGCCGCGCCCGGCGATCTGGGCGTCGGCAATCCGCAACGTGGTCGGGGCGAGCGCTTCGGCCAGGCGCACCCGCGACATCAGGTCGGCATTGGTCGAGCCGGTCGACTCGACCCATTCGACGTCGACGCCGCCTCCGAGCGCCGCGGCCAGCGCTGAGGCCCGCCGCGTGCCGCACGTGCGGGTCAGCGGCGCTTGGGCGAGAGCATCGTGCCGCGGCATTTCTGGCTCCCGCACCGGCACTCGTACTCCAGCTTCACCTTCTTCGTCTGCCGGCCTTCGAGGATGAGGCCGTAGTCGTAGTTGAGTTCCTCGCCGGGTTCGATGTCGCGCAGCGCCTTGATGTAGACGCGGCCGGCGTCCTGGTCCTCGTCGGCCTCGCAGTTGGGGTCGCAGGCGTGGTTGATCCACTTCGCGGAGCCACCGTCGAGGCCGTCGATGACGCGCTTCTCGTCGATGTGGAAGAAGAACGTGTGGTTCGGATCGTCCGGGTCGTGCGGGTGGCGGCGCTGCGCCTCCTTCCACGTGATCACGCTGCCCGTGTACTCGATGATCCGCTCGCCCTCGGCGATCGGCCGCCGCGCGAACACGCCCTTGCCGTGGACGCCGGAGCGGCGCACCTCGACGCGACGGCCGGAGGTCGGCACCGCGCCGGGGGCTTTCGCGGAGCTGACTTTTTTCTTTGGGTACATTGAATTCATGGGCGTGCGCGCGTGTGCGTGCGCGCGAGAGCCGCGGATTGTAGAGACGAGAAAACGAAGAGAGAGCGAACCAGCAAAAGCACCGATGACCAAGTCCCTGATCATTGCCGAGAAGCCTTCCGTCGCGCAGGACATCGTGCGCGCGCTCACGCCCAAGGCGGGCAAGTTCGACAAGCACGACGAGTACTTCGAGAGCGAGGACTACCTCGTCACCTCTGCCGTCGGTCACCTCCTGGAGATCAAGGCGCCCGAGGAGTTCGACGTCAAGCGCGGCAAGTGGAGCTTCGCCAACCTGCCCGTCATCCCGCCGCACTTCGACCTCGCGCCGCTCGACAAGACGAAGGGGCGGCTGAGCGCGATCGTCAAGCTCGCCAAGCGCAAGGACGTGAGCGACCTCATCAACGCGTGCGACGCCGGGCGCGAGGGCGAGCTCATCTTCCGCCTCATCCAGCAGCACGCGAAGTCGAAGCTGCCGGTGCGACGCCTCTGGCTGCAGAGCATGACGCCGCAGGCGATCCGCGACGGCTTCGAGAACCTGCGCAGCGACGCCGACCTGCAGGGCCTCGCCGAAGCCGCGCGAAGCCGATCCGAGGCCGACTGGCTGGTCGGCATCAACGGCACGCGGGCGATGACGGCCTTCAACTCGCGCGACGGCGGCTTCTTCCTCACCACAGTAGGCCGCGTGCAGACGCCCACGCTGTCGATCATGGTCGAGCGCGAGGAGCAGATCAGGAAGCACGTCGCGCGCGACTACTGGGAGGTCCGCGCGAGCTTCGCGGTCGGCGCCGGCGAGTACGAGGG
>JBBSPY010000169.1:0-6963 GCA_038258415.1 Burkholderiales bacterium | reverse complement strand
CGCCGTCCGGCACGAGGCGGGCGAAGAAGCGGTCCAGATCGGCGCGCACGTCGGGGTCGGCGTTCTCCTGGATCACGAGGCTCGCGGACGTGTGACGGATGAAGAGGGTCAGCAGGCCGCTCTCGAAGCCGCTTTCGGCCACCCAATCGACCACCGGCTGCGTGATCTCGACGAGGCCGCGACCGCGGGTGTCGAAGGCGAGCGTGTCGGAAAGCTGGCGCAGCATCTCAGGCCGGAAGCAGGCGAATGCGCGCCGGGTCAAGCACGAGGCTGACGGCATCCCCCGGCGAGAACACCGGCAACGTCGGCAGGTGCGGCTGGTCGACGGTGAACGCGTGCGCTCCAGCGCGCACGCGGTAGCGGGTGAAGTCGCCCAGGAACTCGGTCGCTTCGACGGTGCCGGCGATCCAGGAGCCGGGTGCGTTGCGCTCGGCGTCCACGGCGGCGATGCGCAGCGCGTGCGGCCGGAAGCTTGCCAGCGCGGTCGACGCGGTCGTCATCGGCGCTTGACACGCATCGTCGAGCGTGACCACACCCACGCCATCGATCTGCGCGACGACCTTGCCCGAGTCACGCGACACGACCGTCGCCGGCAGCACGTTCATCGTCCCCACGAAGCCCGCCACGAAGGCGTTCACCGGCCGGTCGTACAGCTCGGCCGGCGTGCCGACCTGCTGTACCACGCCCTGGTCGAGCACCGCCATCCGGTCGGCGGTGCTCATGGCCTCTTCCTGGTCGTGCGTGACGAAGATCGTCGTCAGGCCCAGGCGCCGCTGCATCGACAGGAGCTCCTGGCGCATCTGCACGCGCAGCGTGCGGTCGAGGTTGGAGAGCGGCTCGTCGAGCAGCAGCACCTGCGGCTCGATGACGATGGTGCGCGCGAGGGCCACGCGTTGCTGCTGGCCGCCGGAGAGCTGGTTCGGCCGGCGCACGCCGTAGGCGCCGAGGCCGACCAGGTCGAGCGCAGCCTGCACGCGACGCTCGCGTTCGGCCCGGGGCACCCTGCGCTCGACGAGACCGAAGGCGACGTTGTCTTGCACCGTGAGGTGCGGCCACAGCGCATAGCTCTGGAACACCATGCCGACGTTGCGCTGCCAGGGCGGCTGGCCGCTCACGTCGACGCCGTCGACGAGCACGGTGCCGTGCTGCTGCCGGTTGAAGCCCGCGATCAGGCGCAGCAGCGTGCTCTTGCCCGACCCCGACGGCCCGAGCAGCGCGAAGAACTCACCGGGTTCAACGTCGATGTTCACGTCGCGCAGCACCTCGGTCGATCCGAACGAGAGGCCGACGTTGCGACACTCCACACGCACCTTCTTCATCGAGGGCCTCCTGCGTTCATGCCTTCGCGCTCGCGAATCGATTGCCGGCACGTTCGGCGACGCGGTAAGACGCGTAGGTGCCGATCGCCACGACCAGCACCGCGAGCACGCCGAGCGCGGCCCCCGGCCCGCGTCCGGAGACGCTCTGCATGTAGAGATAGATGCCGTAGCTCATCGGCGCCTGCGATTCCGACGACGTGAGCAGGATCGTCGCCGACAGCTCGACCGCAGCCGTGATGAAGCTGGTGACGAAGCCGGCGAGGATGCCCCCTGCCATGAGCGGCACGAGCACGCGGCGGATCGTGCGCAGCTTGGTCGCGCCCAGGCTCTCCGCCGCCTCCTCGAGCGACACGTGCACCTGCTGCAGCGCGGCGACGCAGGCGCGCAGCGCGTAGGGAAGCCGCCGCACCGCATAGGCCAGCATGATGACGATCCAGGTCGACGTGAACAGCGTGTCGGACCCGGGGATCGTGACGCCCTTGAAGAGGCGCAGGTAGCCGATGGCGAGCACGATGCCCGGAACGGCGAGCGAAGCGGTCGCAGCGCCGTCGAGCCAGCGGCGCGCGGGCAGCTTCGTGCGGAAGATGAGATAGGCGATCGTCACGCCGAGCACCACGTCGAGTCCGGCCGCGAGCCCGCAGTAGACGACGGTGTTGCGGATCATGCCGCTCGAATCCTCGAACACGGTGGCGTAGTGCGCCAGCGTGTAGGCATCGGGCAGTGGCGAGTAGCTCCACACCTTCGCGAACGAGAGCAGCAGCACGCCGATGTGCGGCGAGAGCACGAGCAGCAGCACGAGGCCGATCCAGCCATACGCGGCGAACGTGCCGAGCGGCCCGAGATGGCGCCTGCGGACACCGGAGCCGCCCTTCTGCAGCGTGGCGTAGTCCTTGCCGCGCAGCACGAAGGCCGAGAGCGCCATCGCCGCGATCGAGAAGACGATCATGATCACGCTGATCACGTACCCGAGCGGGTCTTCCAGGCCGATCTGGGTGATGCGCAGGTAGGCTTGCGGCGCAAGCATGTTGGTCTGGCCGAGCACGAGCGGCGTGCCGAGGTCGTCGAACACCTTGACGAACACGAGCGACGCTCCCGCGACGAAGCCTGGCATGGCGAGCGGGAAGACGATGCGTCGGAACAGCCGCCAGCCGCGGCAGCCGAGGTTGAGCGCCGCCTCCTCCATCGCACCGTCGATGTTGCGCAGCGCGACCGTGAGGTTGAGGAGGATGAACGGGAAGTAGTGGATCGACTCGACGAAGACGACCCCGTTGAGGCCGTCCATGATCGGCAGCGTGAAACCGAAGGCATCGCCGAGCAGCAGGTTGACCGAGCCCGAGCGGCCGAAGATGAGCTGCAGCGCCACCGCGCCGACGAACGGCGGCATCACCAGGGGCAGCACGCCCAGCGTCTGGATGATCGCGGCGCCGCGGAACTCGAAGCGCACCGTGAAGTAGGCGAGCGGCACGGCGATCAGCGCCGCGAAGACCGTCGACAGCACCGCGACGTAGAGGCTGTTGAAGAACGACTCGCGCATCAGCCCCTGGCCGAAGAACGCGGAGAAGTGGCCGATCGTCGGCGCGCCGTCGGCCTCGACGAACGCGGTGACGAACACGCGCGCCACCGGCAGCACGAGAAACAGCAGCAGGAAGCCGAGCACGAGCGCGCCGGCGAGCCAGACGCCCGCGCCGACTCCGGCCGGGCGCATCGCGCGGATCACGACGCGTCAGCGAACCATGCCGAACGCCTGCTCGGCCAGCGCCTTCGCCTTGGCGTAGTTCTCGCGGGCATGCGAGTTCCAGCGATCCTCCAGGCCCGTGACCTCCTTGTTCGCCGCGGCGTTCTTCTTGTTCGCCGTGAAGACGCCGAGAAAGCCCTTGTCGCCGGCCATCTGCGGGCCGACGATCGGCGAGTACGCGGCGTCACGCGCCTGCCTCACGAGCGCCGTGGCCTGCGCATTGGGCTTTTTCGCGAGCGCCGCCTCGGCCTCGTGGATCGCCTTCGTCGCCGCTTGAAGCTCCTTCAGCCGGAACGTGATGGTCTGGTCGAACATCGACGAGACGACGTTGTAGCGCGACTCCGAGAGGTCGGAGTCGAACTGCACCTTGGCGCGCTTGGCGATCTCGAACGGGTTGGGGTAGCCGGCCGGCGTCTTGCCGCCCATCGCCGACGGCGGCAGGATCGGCAGGCGCGAGATCTTCGGGTCGTAGAGCAGCTGCTGGCCCTCGAGCGAGAGCGTGTAGGCGATGAAGCGCTTGCCCTCCGCGGCGTTCTTGCCACCACTCACGAGGCCGATGTTCGCCGGCACCACGGCGGTCACGTCGGGGTAGGCGAACTCGACCGGAAAGCCGGAGTACTTGCCGGCGAGGCCGAAGAAGTCGATCACCAGGCCGACGCCGAACTGGCCGTTGTTGACGCCGTCGGGAACGCCGAAGCTGCGCTCGGTGATGGCGGCGCAGTTGCCGGCGATCTCGAGCAGTTGCGTCCAGCCCTTCTCCCAGCCCTCGCCCTGCAGCAGCGTCTCGACCGTCAAGTGCGTGGTGCCCGAGCGCGACGGCGCGCTCATCGCCACGTGACCGAACCACGCCGCCTTCGTCAGGTCGCGCCACTGCGCCGGCACCGGCAGCTTGTGCGCCGCGAGGTAGCGCGTGTTCCACATCAGGCCGTAGCCGGCGAGCGCCTGGCCCAGGTATCGTCCCTGCGGATCGTTGATCGGATAGGCGCCCACCTTGGCCGGCGCGCCCTTGTTGGCGAGGTCGGCGACGTTGTCGAGCAGGTTCTGCCCGGCCAGCACCTCGAACGCGTCGGGCGCCGATGCCCAGAACACGTCGGGCCGCTGGCCGGCGCTCAGCTCGCGCACGTAGGCAATGCCCTGGACGGTGTTCTTGTTCAGGATCTCGAGCTTGATCGTCGGGTTGGCCTTCTCGAACGCCGTCTTGTAGGCCTGTGTCAGCTCCTTCGGAAACGACGTCACGACGGTGACGGTGCCGGCGGTGGCCGCGGTCGTGCCGCCCGCGGCCAGGGCGAGCACGAGTGCCGCGGCGCGGATGCACCGCGAGGTCATGCGATGGGTCATCGGAAGTCTCCTGAATGTCGTGGTCCTGGCCGGCCCGATTCTCGCGACCGCCGGCCGCCGCGTCACGCAGGGTTGTCGCGGGTTGCCGGCCTTCACGCGCGGCCCGCTCCGTCGCCGAAGCCGTGCGGTTTGCCGCGATTCGCCCGGATGGTGGATCGATCGTTGTCAACGGATCGCAGAAGATCGCTGTGGCGGCGCCGGTCAGGCGGTCGCGACTGCACTCGCTCCCCGCGCATGGACATCTCCACCATCATCGTCATCCTCTCGGTTCATCTGGTCGTCAGCGGGGGCCTGCTGCTCCTGATCGGCAGCCGGACGCCGCACGGCGACGGCCTCGCCTGGTTCGGCGTCGGCTGCATCGTCAACGGCAGCTGCCTGTTCGCGCGCCTGAAGATCGGCATCGGCGATACGGGCCTCGACAGTGCGCTCCTCGATGCCGGGCTGCTGCTGGCCCTCTGCTTCTTCCACGGCGGCTTGCGCCTGTTCACCGGCCGCAGCGCGCCCCGCGTGCGATGGCTTGCAGCGCTGGTCGTCGCCTACGTGCCGATCGCTCTGCTGGCGATGGCCCTGTTCGGCCCGGCCGGACGCCACGCGCTGCTCAACATCCTCCTGGGCGCCGCGCAGGTGGCCTTCGCCGTCGTCGCCATGCGCTCGTTGCGGGGTGCCGAGCCGGCGCTGCGGCCGCCATTGGGCGCGTTCGGCGCCATGATCGGCATGCTCGGCGCGCTGACGCTGCTGCGTGGCGCGGTGGCCGCCACGGTCGGCATCGAACCGGTGTTCCACGGCCCGCTCGCGCAGGCCTACACGTACTACGGGTCGCTGGTCGGCGTGTTGTTCGGCCCGCTCGTGCTGTGGATGGCCTTCATGCGGCTCAACGGCAAGCTCGCCGAGATGGCCACGCGCGACCCGCTGACGGGACTGCTCAACCGCAACGGCCTCGCCGACGCGCTGCGCCTCCACTTCGGGCCGCGCGATCCGCTGCCCGTGACGGTGCTGCAGATCGACGTCGACCACTTCAAGCGCGTCAACGACACCCACGGCCACGACGCCGGCGACGCCGTGCTCGGGGCAGTGGGCGAAACGCTGGCGCGCTCGGTGCGTGCGGGCGATTTCGCGGCGCGCACCGGCGGCGAGGAGTTCCTGATCGGCTGCGTCGGCGCGCAGGCCAGCGTCGCCGCGGCTCTCGCCGAGCGGCTGCGCGACGCCGTGGCGGCGCTGCGGGTCGAGACCGGGAGCACGGCGTTGCGCTGCACGATCAGCGTCGGCGTGTCGGCACCGGTCGGCCGACTCGACGGCTGGGCCGCGGCCCTGCGCGAGGCCGACGAAGCGCTCTACGCCGCCAAGGACGCAGGCCGCGACCGCGTGCTGCTGTCGGCGTTCGCGACGCTCGACGACGACGACACGCCCGACGCTGCATTGGCGCCGCCGCGCGCAGCGCGACGCACCGACGCCGCCGCGCTCTCGGTGACGGCCGGCTCCTGACACGAGGGGCACGCCGATGACCCTCGGCGCGATGCGGAGGGTCGGCGGTCGCAGCATCGCGATGGCGCGGCTGGTGCGGCTGTCGCGGGCCATCGATCGACTGAACCGCTTCGTCGGCCGGGCGATGCTCTGGCCGCTGCTGGCGTCGGTCGTCGTCAGCGCCGGCAACGCGCTGTCGCGCAAGCTCTTCTCGCTGAGCTCGAACGGCTGGCTCGAGGTGCAGTGGCACCTGTTTGCACTCGCCTTCCTCGGCTGCGGCGGCTACGTGCTGCTGGTCGACGAGCACGTTCGCGTCGACGCGCTGTCGCGGCGCTGGTCGGCGCGAGCACGCGCCTGGGTCGATGCCGTCGCCCTCGCCTTCGTCGCGCTGCCGACGACGGCGCTGTTCGGCGTCTTCGGCGCCACCATCGCGGCGAACTCCTTCCGCATCGGCGAGGCGTCGTTCAACGCCGGCGGCCTCATCGTCTGGCCGCTCTACACGTGCATCCCGGCCGGCATGGCGCTGCTCGGCCTGCAGGCGCTCAGCGAGCTGATCCGCCGCGTCGACTTCCTGCGCGGCGGCACCTCACGCGCGACCCTGAGTGAAGCCGACCTGCCACCGATCGCCTCCGACCGGGCCGTCGAGTGAGCTGGCTTGCGGCGCATCTCGCGCCGCTGATGTTCGTGGCGCTCGCGCTGTTCCTGATGAGCGGCGTGCCGGTGGTGCTCGGGCTGGCGGCGTGCGGGCTGTCGTTCGCACTCGTCGGCATCGGGCTCGACGTCATGCCGGCGGCGCTGCTGCAGGCACTGCCGCTGCGCCTGATCGGCATCATGAAGAACGAGATGCTGCTGGCGATCCCGTTCTTCACGCTGATGGGGCTGATCCTCGATCGCTGCGGCCTGGCGCGCGACCTGCTGGAGACCATCGGCGAGGTGTTCGGCCCGGTGCGCGGCGGCCTCGCGGTCGCGGTCGTGCTCGTCGGCGCGCTGCTCGGCGCGACCACCGGCGTGATCGCCGCATCGGTGATCTCGATGGGCCTGTTCTCGCTGCCGTTGATGCTGCGCCACGGCTACGACCCGCGCTGGGCCAGCGGCGTGATCGCCGCCTCG
>JBBSPY010000168.1:0-6973 GCA_038258415.1 Burkholderiales bacterium | reverse complement strand
GCGCCCCACGGTCTTGCGCCCGTGGACGTGGGCGGCGAACTCGCTCAGGTAGCGCAGGCGCTTGAGGCGCTTGCGAACGCGATGCTGGCGATCGACGTCGAGCCTGGCGAAACGCCTGGCGTCGCGCGACACCTGATGCAGCAGCTTGTCGAGCCGCTCGGCGAGCGGCGCCCGCGCTTCGCCACCGGTTCGTGGATCGCCACTCGACAGCGCGTGCGAGAACGCGATCAGCGCCAGCAGGACGCCCTGGAATGCGGCATCGCGCACCACCGTCTCGGGCCGGTGCACGCGCAGCAGCACGTCTGGCGTGTCCAGCGCCGGTGCGCCGGCTGCGCCGAGCTCGGCGATCACCTCCGGCATCACGACCGTGCGATCGCGGACGTCGCCGAGCCGGTGGAAGGCGTCGCGCAGCGTGCCCTCCCACGTCGCGTCGACGCCTTCGGCCAGGTCCCCGAGCTCGCGCAGCGCCGTGCGCAGCCGCCGCAGGCCGACGCGCAACTGGTGCACGAAGTCGGCGCCTGCGTCGCCGTCGGCGACGGCGCTCGCATTCGCCAGCACCTGCGCCAGACACTCCCCGATCGTCGCCGCGACGAAGCCGCGAACGCCGGCGTTGCGCCCGGACTGGCCGTCGCGCCCCTTCGCCGGTTTCGCCTTGCGCGGCCTCGGCCGGTCCCTGCCGCTCGCGAGCCAGGCCCCTCGCTCGGCCTTCGACACCGTCGAAAGCCAGAGCCCGTGGGCGCTCCTCCACTGCCCTGCGAGGGCCATCAACGCCGCCGGCGGGCCCGACTTCAGCTCGAGCTCGAGCTCGTCGATCTCGAGCGAGCGACCGTCCGCATCGATGCTTCCGCGGTCGTACGCGAGTTCGACGCGAGCGCCAGCCGATCGCACGGTGCGCGACCCACGTTCAACGTCGGTCTGGAAACGCAGCAGCAGCGAGCGCGACGCGTCCGCTCCTTCGCCGAGGACGTCGCGCAGCGCGGCGCCAACCGGCGTGCCGTGGTGGCGCGACAGGTCGATGACAGGCGCCTCACCCGGCAGCGGCGCGGGCACCGGCGCGTTGTGCTCGAGCCGGGCCAGCACGCTTCCGGTCGAGCCCTTGGCCGTCTGCAGCCACTGCCCGCCCTCGAGACGCAGGCGCAGCGCGAGACCGTTCTTCGCCAGGTCCGCGTCGAGGGTGTCGAAGTAGGCGGCCCGCAACCGCTCGGTCCGGACGCGGCCTCGTTTCATCGCCCGTTGCAGCGCGGCCTGCCGCTCGGGTGGCACGTGGAACTTCAGTTCGAGTTCGTGCATGCATGGCCTCTGAGGGGTGGCTCAGACGCCCAGCCGGTCGCGCAGGTCGTAGTACTGCGCGGCCAGCGCCGTCAACGGAACGCGCAGCAACTGCCCGCCCGGAAACGGAAGGTGCGGCAGGCTCTCGAACGCGGCGATGCGGTTCGAATCGCCGAGGATGGCCTCGGAAATCACGCGGCCGATCAGGTGCGTGAAGGTCACGCCATGGCCCGAACATCCCTGCGAGTACCAGATGTTGTTGGACAGGCGCCCGACGTCGGGCAGGCGCGACAGCGTCAGGAGGAAGTTGCCGCTCCAGGCGTGGTCGATGCGCACGTCGGCGAGCTGCGGGAAGGTCTTCAGCATGCGCGGCCGGACGAGAGCCTCGATGTGGGCCGGGTCGCGCGCACCGTAGACGACGCCGCCACCGTAGAGGAGGCGCTTGTCGGCGGAGAGTCGGTAGTAGTCGAGCAGGAAATTGCTGTCCTCCACGCAGTGATCCGATGGCAGCACCTCGCGCCATCGATCGCCCAGCGGCTCGGTGGCGACGATCTGCGTCCCGCAGGGCATCGAGCGCGCCGCGAGCGACGGCTCGAGGCCCTCGAGGTAGGCGTTGCAGGCGACGACGACGAACCGTGCCTGCACGACGCCCGACTCGCAGTGCACGCGCGGCACCGCGCCGCGTTCGATGCGAACCGCTCGCGTGTGTTCGTGCACCGCGCCGCCCATAGACGACAGCGCCCTCGCCTCGCCCTGCGCGAGCTTGAGCGGGTGGAAGTGGCCGCCGCTCGCGTCGAGCAGCGCGGCGCGGTAACGGCGCGTGCCGATGATGCCGCGGGTCGCTTCGGCGTCGAGGAACGTGAGCTGGTCGTTGCCGTAGCGCTCCCACAGCCGCTGGTGTTCGCGCAGGTTCTCGGCCTGCCGGTCGTTGAGGGCGGCGAAGACGGTGCCCGGCTTGAGGTCGCAGTCGATGCCGTGCTCGGCGACGAAGCCGCGCAGCACGTCGGCGCCCTCGAACGCCATCGCTCCGAGCGCACGCGCTTTGGCCTCGCCGTAGCGGCGCTCGATGACGTCGAGGTCGCGCGAGTAGCTGTGCACGATCTGGCCGCCGTTGCGGCCCGACGCACCGAAGCCGACGCGCACCGCCTCGACGACGACGACCCTGAGACCGGCGCGGGCGAGGTGCAGACCGGTCGACAGTCCCGTGTATCCGGCGCCGACGATGCAGACGTCGGCCTCGACGCTGCCTTCGAGCCGCGGGTAGTCGACTCCGGGAGACGACGCCGCGTAGTACGAGCCCGTGTGCCCTTCTCTCGCCGGGCGGTCGCCCTTCGCCGCGGCCATCACACGTGCAGCAACAGGTGTTCGCGTTCCCACGGCGAAATGACGGTCATGAACTCGGCGTGCTCGATTTCCTTCACCTCGGTGTAGACGGTGATGAAATCCTCCCCGAGCACGCTCGCCAGCTCCTCGCCCTCGCGCAGCAACTTGAGCGCCTCGCTCAGGCTGCGCGGCAGCTGGTAGGCGCCCAGGTAGGCGTCGCCCAGGCATTCGGCGGTCGGCTCGACGCGATTCTTGATGCCGAGATAGCCGCAGGCGAGCGTGGCGGCAAGGGCGACGTAGGGGTTGGCGTCGGCGCCGATCACGCGGTTCTCGAGCCGCCGCGTCGCAGCACTCGCCACCGGCGAGCGGATGCCGACGGTGCGGTTGTCGGTGCCCCACTCGATGTTGATCGGCGCCGCCGCCGAGCGCACCAGCCGGCGATAGGAGTTGACGTAGGGCGCGAACAGCGCCGTCGCCGCGGGCACGTAGCGCTGCAGGCCGCCGATGTACCAGAAGAACTCGCGGCTGGGCGTGCCGTCGGCGTTGCTGAACAGGTTCTCGCCGGTGCGACGGTCGAGGATGTTCTGGTGCACATGCATCGAGCTGCCGGGCTCGCCGGCGATCGGCTTGGCCATGAAGGTCGCGTACATGTCGTGGCGCAGGGCAGCCTCGCGCACCGTGCGCTTGAAGAAGAAGACCTCGTCGGCCAGCGGCAGCGGCGCGCCGTGGAAGAAGTTGATCTCCATCTGCCCGGCACCGATCTCGTGGATCAGCGTGTCGACGCTCAGTCCCATCTGCTCGCAGTAGCGGTAGATGTCCTCGAACAGCGGGTCGAACTCGTTGACGGCGTCGATCGAGTAGGCCTGGCGCGAGGTCTCGGCGCGGCCGCTGCGGCCGATCGGCGGCTTCAGCGGCATGTCGGGGTCGGTGTTGCGGGCGACGAGGTAGAACTCGAGCTCGGGCGCGACCACCGGCTCCCAGCCTTCGTCGGCGTAGAGGCCGCAGACGCGGCGCAGCACCGACCGAGGCGCGAACGAGGCGAGCTTGCCGTCGCGGTCGTAGCAGTCGTGGATCACCTGCGCGGTGGGGTCGGCGGCCCAGGGGACGATGCGCACCGTCGTCGGGTCGGCGCGCAGGTGCATGTCGGCGTCGTTCGGGCTGATCACGTCGTAGTACGGGCCGTGGCCGGGGAACTCGCCCGTCACGCCCATCGCCACCACGCCCTGCGGCAGCCGCATGCCGCGATCCTCGGTGAACTTCGCGCGCGGCAGGATCTTGCCGCGGGCGACACCCGTCAGGTCGGGAACGAGACATTCGATCTCGGTGACTCGGCGGTCGTCGAGCCAGCGCTCGAGCTCGGCGAAGCTGAATTCGGCAGGTTTGGGATTCGTCATGGGTCGGGTGCGATGGGGTTGCTCGCGTCGCGAAGGGCGCGTCGGCGAGCCGGCGGCGTCAGGGGTAAACCCTGCGGTCCATACCCTCGGACTGTACGTGCCGTGGCTTCGGGCGCTCGACGGCCGGGTTCAGAAGCGGGCGCCGACGACCAGCGTCGCCCCGTTGGTCCCGAAGAAGACCACTTCGCCGCAGACGTGCCACCGACAGTAGCCGACCATCGGCAGGATGATCGGCGCGTAGCCCGAGGAGTTCAGCGGGATCTTGTTCCGGTATTCGCCCTTGTAGCCGTGGACGATGCCGCCGGTGAGTCGGATGTAGATCTCCGGGTCGCTGTCGAAGGGCTTGAAACGCGCGCTGGCGAACACGTACTGCGACGGCTGGTCGAACGAGTTGTCGAACACCGCGAAGCCAAGGCCGTAGCGCTCGTCGTGCCGCCATTCGACGGCGAGCATGTGCTGGTTGTCGTTGTGCGCCGGGTCGTAGTGGAAGTGTTTGGTGTAGACGCTGGTCGAGATGAACCACGGCTGCCAGGGTTTGTCGCCCGTGGCGGCCGGGGCGCTGGCCGCGGGCGGGAGCGTCGCATCCGGCGGCCGGACGCTCTGGGCTGTGGCATGCGTGGCGAACGCCAGCATGGCGGCGGCGACGGACGTGGCAAGTCTTCTCATCGTGGGTTCGGTCATGGGTCCGGGACGGCGGGCATTGTCGGTGCAGCCGCTTCGCTATCCTTCGCCGCATGTACATGCGGTTCTTCGGCCTGAAGCAGGAGCCGTTCTCGCTCGCGCCCGATCCGCGCTACCTCTACATGAGCAAGCGCCACCGCGAGGCGCTGGCGCACCTGCTCTATGGGGTCGGCGGCGGTGGCGGATTCGTGCTGCTCTCGGGAGAGATCGGCGCCGGCACGACGACCGTGTGCCGGTGCTTTCTCGAGCAGATCCCGAAGCGCACCAATGTCGCCTACATCTTCAATCCCAAGCTCACCGTCATCGAGCTGCTCAAGGCGATCTGCGACGAGTTCCGCGTCCCGTGGCAGCCGCCCGCCGGCGGCGCGGCCCCGACCGTGCGCAGCTACGTCGACCCGCTCAACGAGTTCCTGCTGAAGACCCACGCGGTCGGGCAGAACAACGTCCTCATCATCGACGAGGCGCAGATGCTCTCGGTCGATGTGCTCGAGCAGCTCCGCCTGCTCACCAACCTCGAGACCAACGAGCGCAAGCTCCTGCAGATCGTGCTGATCGGCCAGCCCGAGCTGCGCCAGCTGCTCGAACGGCCCGAGCTTGAGCAACTCGCGCAGCGGGTGATCGCGCGCTTCCACCTGAAGGCGCTGTCGTCGAAGGAGACCGAGCACTACATCCGGCACCGCCTGTCGGTGGCGGGGATGACGCGCCAGATCCCGTTCGACCGCGCGGCCATCCAGCGCGTGCACGAGATCTCGCGCGGCGTGCCTCGCCGCATCAACCTGCTGTGCGACCGGGCGATGCTCGGCGCCTACGCGCACGGCCGTCCCGGGATCGACGTCGCGACGGTCGAGAAGGCGGCACGCGAGGTGTTCGGAAAGTCGGAGCCGCTGCATCCGGATCGGTCGCAGGCCGGGTCGCGGGCCGGGTTCGGAATCGCCATCGCGACCGGCGTCGCGCTCGCTGCGCTGCTCGTCTTCGCCGTCTGGGGCGTGTGGCGCCGCCACGACGCGCCGGAAGCGGCCGCAACGGCGTCGGCTGTCGCATCGGCACCGGCGTCTGCGTCGGTGGCGGCGTCGGCCGCATCGAGGTCCGCAGCGACGTCGCCGGCATCGGCACCGGCATCTGCTTCGTCGGCGGCCGGGATGGCGTCGGCGGCGGAGTCTGCCTCCGCCGCATCGGCACCTGTCGCCGCTGCACCCGAGCCGACGGCGCCCGCGTCGTCGCCGCCGGCGACGGCTGCGACCGTCGGCGCCGGCGCGCCGCTCGACGCGTCCGGGCTGCAGGCGAGCCTGAAGACAATCGGCCGCGACGAGCGCTCGGCCTGGGACGATCTCGCGCCGCTGTGGGGCGTGAGCGCCGCGCCCGGCGACGCCTGCGCGGCGTCGGCGAAGCAGCAGGTTCGCTGCTACCGCTTCTCGACCACCTTCGCCACCGTTCGGGCGCTCGACAGGCCGGGCTTCCTGACGCTGCGCGACGCGTCCGGCGGCACGACGCACGTCGTCCTCGTCGGGCTTGACGGCGACACGGCGCTGCTGCGCGACCGCGACGGCACCGTCGCCGTCCGCCTCGCCGGGCTGACGAAAGCCTGGCAGGGCGAGTTCGGCACCCTGTGGAAGCTGCCGCCGGGCTACACGGGGGCGCTGATCGAAGGGGCCGGTGGCGCGCTGGTGGACCGTCTGGCCGGCGGACTGGCGAAGATGGCCGGCGAGTCGGCGCCCCCGTCCGGTGCCACCATGGATGCCGCGCTGCGGAGCAAGGTCTCGCGCTTCCAGTCGGCGCACGGTCTGTCGCCGGTCGGCAAGGCCGGGCCGACGACCTTCATGCAGTTCAACCGGGCGACGGGCGTCGACGAGCCGCGCCTCGTCGCCGTCTCGGCGCGCTGATCACCGGACGCCGTCGGAGCCACCTGCGCCATGTCGTACATCCTCGATGCCCTGCGCCGCGCCGAAGCCGAGCGCGAGCGTGGCGGCGTGCCTGGCGTGCACAGCGAGCAGGTCCCGGCCATGCCCGAAGACGACGACACGCCACGCCGCTCGAACTGGCTGGTCGTCGCCATCGTCGTGCTGTCGCTTTCGCTGACCGCCGCGCTGGCCTGGAATCTCTTCGGTGGGCGCAGTGCCGCGCCAGCCGCGACCACCGTGGCCGGCGGCGCGGTGACGCCGGCCGCGCCGCCCCCCGTCGTCCCGAGTGCAGCGCCGGCACTGCCCGCCGCGATGCCGGCGCCGTCGGCCGCGACCGCCGCCCTCCCGGCCTCCACTTCTGCGTCTGCGCCGGCCGCTTCGGCGCCCTCGCTCGCCGTGGCACCGGCG
>JBBSPY010000167.1:0-6997 GCA_038258415.1 Burkholderiales bacterium | reverse complement strand
GTCGCGGCGGAACAGGCGCACCACGCGATCCGGGTACCAGTCGCCGTGGTGGATCCACGTTCCGGCGAAACGCGACAGGCGCGACAGCTCGAACGCATCGCGGCCGCCGCCGTCGGCCGCCAGCGTGGCGTGGATCGACGCGGCGAGCTCGGGCGTGACGCGCTCGTCGGCATCGATCGCGAGCACCCAGCGGCCGGTCGCGGCATCGAGCGCGCGCTGCTTCTGGGCGCCGAACCCCGGCCAGTCGTCGGTCTCGATCACGCGCGCGTGCAGGCGACGAGCGATCTCGGCGGTGGCGTCGTCGCTCTTGGAGTCGACGACGATCCACTCGTCGGCGAACGCCGTCGAACCGAGGCAGGCCTCGATCGCCGACGCCTCGTTCCTCGTGATGACGATGACGGAGAGCGTGGGAGTCGTCATGCGCGGCGCGATTGTAGGCAGCGCCTCGATAATCGCCGCCATGACGACCCCGGTGGTGCCGCCGCTGAAGGCGCGCCTGTTGCGCATCGCGCCGTACTTCGCCAGCAGCCGGCGCGGCTTCGTCATCGCCTTCTTCGGCGCTGTGGTCGGCGCGGCCACCGAGCCGGTGATTCCGCTTCTGCTGAAGTGGCTGATCGATTCGGGCTTCCAGCTCGGCGGCGTGCCGCTGTGGGCGGTGCCTGCGGCGATCATCGGTTTGACGTTCGTGCGCGGGCTGGCCGGCTTCATCGCGCAGTACGGCATGTCGTGGGCCGCTTACCGCGGCGTGCTCGAGATGCGCAGGGCGATGTTCGCCCGGCTGCTCGATTCCGAGCCGGCGATGTTCGCGAAGACGGCGGCATCGAGCCTGATCAACACGCTGACCTTCGAGGTGCAGAGCGGCGCCACGCAGCTCGTCTACGCGCTGCAGAACCTGGTGCGCGACACGCTGATGCTGATCGCGATGCTGGCCGTCCTGCTGTGGCTCAACTGGCGGCTGACGCTCGTCGTCGCCGTGCTGCTGCCGGCGATCGCGATCGTGATGCGCGTCTACACGCGCCGGCTGCACCGCTACACGATCGAATCGCAACGCGCCGTCGACGCCCTCGCCTACGTCGTCGAGGAAAACGTGCTGGCCTGGAAGAGCGTGCGACTGCACGGTGCCGAGGCGGCGCAGTCGTCGCGCTTCTTCGACGTCAGCGACCGGCTCCGCCGCGTCGGCCTCAAGGCCGTGGTGGCCTCGGCGACGATGACCCCGCTGACGCAGGTCTTGGCGTCGTGCGCGCTCGCCGCCGTCTTCACGGCCGCGCTGTGGCAAAGCGGCCAGAGCAAGGAGACCGTGGGCGGCTTCATCGCCTTCATCACCGCGCTGATGCAGCTCATCGCGCCGATCAAGCACCTCGCCGAGGCGTCGCAGCCGATCACCCGCGGCCTCGCCGCCCTCGACCGCGGCGTCAACCTCGTCGAGTCGACGGCGCCGGAGCGAGGCGGCAGCCACGACCCGGGCCGGGCGCGCGGCCGGATCGAGTTCCGCGACGTGACGGTCGCCTACCGCGAGGGCCTGTCCCCGGCCCTCGACCGGCTCCGCCTCGTCATCGAGCCCGGCGAGAGCGTCGCCCTCGTCGGTCCGTCGGGCGCCGGCAAGACGACGGTGGTCAACCTCGTGCCGCGGTTCATCGTTCCGACGACGGGGCAGATCCTCCTCGACGACGTGCCGATCGAGGAGTGGAGCACGCAAGCGCTGCGCCGTCAGATCGCGCTCGTGAGCCAGGACGTCTCGCTCTTCAACGACACCGTCGCCGTCAACGTCGCGCTCGGGGCTCCACTGGACCGCCAGAAGGTGCGCGATGCGCTCTCCGCCGCCAACCTGCTCGCCTTCGCCGATGCGTTGCCGAACGGCATCGACACGATCGTCGGCCACAACGCGTCGGAACTGTCGGGCGGCCAGCGGCAGCGCCTCGCGATCGCCCGCGCCATCTACCGCGACGCCCCCGTGCTCATCCTCGACGAGGCGACCTCGGCGCTCGACTCCGAGTCCGAACGCCTCGTGCAGGAGGCGCTCGAGGTGCTGATGGAAGGGCGCACCAGCCTCGTCATCGCGCACCGCCTCTCGACCATCGAGCGGGCGACACGGATCGTCGCCCTCGACGCCGGCCGGATCGTCGAGGAAGGCAGCCATGCCGACCTCCTCGCGCCCGGCAGCAAGGGGGCCGGCCTCTACGCACGGCTGCATGCCCTGCAGAACCGCAGAACCGAACACGCCACCACGGGAGCCTGAGCCCATGAGCAGCGACGACGCGATACCCAAGCACAAACACCCCATCAGCCGCTACCCGATCCCTCCGATCGAGAGCCTGCCCGACGACCTGCGAACGCGCATCCTCGAGGTGCAGGAGAAGGCGGGGTTCGTTCCGAACGTGTTCCTCGCGTTCGCCCACCGGCCCGACGAGTTCCGCGCCTTCTTCGCCTACCACGACGCGCTGCTGCTGCGCGAGTCGGGCCTCTCCAAAGGCGAGAAGGAGATGATCATCGTCGCCACCAGCGGCGCCAACCGGTGCCTGTACTGCGTCGTCGCGCACGGCGCCATCCTGCGCATCCACGAGAAGAAGCCGCACATCGCCGACCAGGTCGCCGTCAACCACCGCAAGGCCGACATCACGCCACGTCAGAAGGCGATGCTGGACTTCGCGATGAAGGTCTGCAACGACTCGGCCGGGATCGACGACGCCGATTTCGCGGCCCTCGCCGAGCACGGGTTCTCCGCCGACGACGCCTGGGACATCGCCGGCATCACGGCCCTCTTCGGTCTGTCGAACCGGATGGCGAGCTTCACGTCGATGCGGCCGAACGACGAGTTCTACCTCATGGGGCGGGTGCCGAAGTCGAAGGCGTGACGCTGCCGACAGGCGTGCGGCAGCCGGTCGCCGACCCGGTTCCCGCTGACGACCCCGCTTTCCTCGCGGTCAAGGGCCGTTGGCGCGTGGCCTGGCGTGTCGGCAAGCGGCGGCTCGAGGTGCTGGCGTCGGGACAGTCGGCGCTCGAAGAAACACGGTGGCGTCCCGAATGGCGCCGCGCCATCTGGTTCCACGCCGAAGCGCCGCAGCTGGGCGACTCGCTGCTCGACCTGGCGCCACGCAGCCTGCTCGTCGAACGCGGCATCGTCGTCGACGTCGTGCTGCCGGCAGCCATCGTCGGCGCCTACCGCGGCGACCGCTGGTTTCACGCGGTGGTCGCCGAGGCCGATGCGGGCACGATCGACGCGTCGCGGTACGACATCGCCATCGTCGACAGCAACTGCGGCAAGGCGCTTGCCGCAAAGCGCCGGGTCGCGCCGCGCCTGCCGTGGCTGTCGGTGCGCGGCGACTACCTCGCCTACGACTACCAGCGCGGCCTGCTCGCGACCCGCCGCTTTGCGGAACTGCTCGGCGTGGAGCTGTCGCGCGCCGACGAATTGCGACACGCGCGACAGAAGCTCGACGTCATCGGCGTCGAGCCACCCCCGGGAGCCGAGCGTCGCGTGGCGATCGCGGTCGGCGGCGTGCGGCCCGAGCGCACGTGGCGCGGCTGGCCGGCGGGGCCCCGCGCGCGGCGCGACGCGGCCCACGACCGTTACCTGCTGCTCGGCAGCGGCAACGGCGCCGAGCACGCGCGCGCGGTCCGCGAGGCGATCCCGGACGCCGACGTGCTCGACCTGGTCGGCGGGGCGACGATCGCCGACACGCAGCAGGCGATGGCGGTCGCGCGCGCCGTGCTCTGCGTCGACGGCGGCCTGATGCACCTCGCGTGCACCACGCGCACGCCGATGCTGGCCCTGTTCGACCGAACGAGCCTGCCCGTCTGGCGCGTGCCGATCGACTGGGACGGCAGGCCGATCGTCTCGGCCACCGCCGACGTCAACGGCATTGCACCCGACGCGGTGATCGACGAGGCGAAGCGCCTGCTCGCGGCGACGCCGTCACGCTGACGCCGCGCCGCCCTCGCCCAGGGCGGCGCGAGCCGCCGCGACGACGCGCGCGGCGTCGATCGCGTCGAGGCAGGCGCTGTTGCTGTCGCGGTGGTCGTCGCAACCGGCGCGGCCACACGGCACGCAGACGCCCGCGGTCGGGCCCTGGAACAGCACGACACGGCCGCACCGCTGCATGCCAGGTCCGACGCGCGCATAGCGCTCCGCCCCGTCGATCGGACCCCAGCGCCTCGGGTCGGTCGGCCCGAAGACGGCGACCACCGGCGTGGCGCATGCCGCCGCGAGGTGCGTCACCGAGCCGTCGGGGCCGACGTAGAGCGCCGCGCTGCGCAGAAGCGTGGCGAGCTGCCGGAAGTCGAGACGGCCGGCCGCGTCGACGAGCCGCGTCGCCGCGGTCGGATCGACCTTCGAGCGGGCACGGGCCACGACGGCATCGACGATGTCGCGATCACGCGGCGCCGCCGACCCCGTGAGCACGACCACATGGCCGTCGCGAAGGAGCGCCGCGGCGACATCGGCGTAGCGCTCCGCCGGCCACTGCTTGTAAGCCCACATCGACGGCGCCTGCACGACCACCGTGCAGCGCCCTTCGACCCGTGACGCGATGACATCCGGCAGCGGCGCGCCGTCGGGCGCCCGCACGCGTGGCGCGGCCGCTCCCGGCTCGCGCCACGGCGCGAGCAGCGCCAGCTTCTCGTCGGCCACGTGCCGATCGGCGCGGTCACCGCCGACCTCGACCGCATGGCGCAGCAGGCGGCGCTTCCACCAACTGTGCGACGCGTCGGCCGGCACCAGGCCGGCGCGATTCGCGCCGAGCAGGAAGCCGACGATGTGCGCTCGGTCGCTGGCCTCGGCGATCAGCACGAGGTCGTGACGACGACCGTGCGCGCGAACGAACCGCCACGCATCGGCGGCACGCGGCTTCCGCGGCAGCTCGATGCGCCCGGACACGTGCGGATTGCCATCGAGCACGCCGAGCGTTCCGGCGAATCCCACCACGTCGATGCGGGCCGACGGCCACCGTTCGGCCGCCGCCGCGATCAGCGGCGTCGTCAGCAGCACGTCGCCGATCTGCCGCGTGACGACGACGGCGATGCGGCGGGGCTCCATCGCCTACATCAGCACGATGTCGTACTGCTCCGGCGATGCGAACACCTCCGCTCGCAGGGAGATCGGCTTGCCGATGAAGTCCGACAGGCCGGCGAGGTGCTGGCTCTCCTCGTCGAGCAGCATCTCGACGACCGACGCGGAGGCCACGACACGAAACTCCTTCGGGTTGAACTGGCGCGCCTCGCGCAGGATCTCGCGCAGGATGTCGTGGCAGACGCTGCGCGCCGTCTTCACCTCGCCCCGTCCATGGCAGGTCGGGCACGGCTCGCACAGCAGGTGCGCGAGCGACTCGCGGGTGCGTTTTCTCGTCATCTCGACGAGACCGAGCTGCGTGAAACCGCTCACCGTGCCCTTGGCGCGGTCGCGCGCCAGCTGCTTCTTGAGCTCCGCCAGCACCGCCGCACGATGCTCCTCGCGCTGCATGTCGATGAAGTCGACGATGATGATGCCGCCGAGGTTGCGCAGCCGCAGCTGCCGGGCGATCGCCTGCGCCGCCTCGAGGTTGGTGCGGAAGATCGTGTCGTCGAAATTGCGCGCGCCGACGAAGCCGCCCGTGTTCACGTCGACCGTCGTCATCACCTCGGTCTGGTCGATGACGAGGTAGCCACCCGACTTCAGGTCGACGCGCTTGAGCAGCGCCTTGGCGATCTCGTCGTCGATCGAGAACAGGTCGAAGATGGGCCGCTCGCCGGCGTAGTGCTGCAGCTGGCCGACCGCGCCAGGGGTGTACTCGCGGCCGAACCTGGCGAGCGCGTCGAACTGCATCCTGGAGTCGATGCGGATCGTCTGCGTCAGGTCGTCGGCGAGGTCGCGCAGCACCCGCTCGGCCAGGCTCAGGTCCTGGTGCAGCAGCGTGCCTGGCGGCGAGCGGAACGACTGCTCGCGCACCCGCGACCAGGTCTTCCGGAGGTAGCGGATGTCCTCGCCGAGCTCGGTGTCGGTCGCGTCGGCCGCATTGGTGCGCAGGATGAAGCCGCCGCCGGCGACCGACTGCGCCGGCGCCGCACCACTTCGGCGCGTCGCCTCTTCGTCGGCGCGCGCGAGCGCAACGACTCGCTCGCGCAGTTGCTCGCGAAGCTCGGGCGAGCCGATCTTCTGCGAGACGCCGACGTGGTCGTCCTGCGGCAGGAACACGAGCATCCGCCCGGCGATCGACACCTGCGTCGACAGCCGGGCGCCCTTGGTGCCGATCGGGTCCTTGATGACCTGCACGGTGATCGCCTGCCCTTCGTAGACGAGCCGCTCGATCGGCGTCGGCGTCGCACCGCCGGCTTGCTCGCTCCGCGGATGCGGGGCACCGGGGACGAACACGTCGGCGACGTGTAGGAATGCCGCCCGCTCCAGGCCGATGTCGACGAAGGCCGACTGCATGCCGGGCAGCACCCGCGCCACCTTGCCGGTGTAGATGTTGCCGACGCGACCGCGCTCGAGTTCGCGCTCGAGATGCAGCTCCTGAACGGCGCCGTTCTCGACGACGGCCACGCGCGTCTCCTGCGGCGACCAGTTGATGAGGATGTCTTGCATCGCGGCGTCGTGTCAGGGCCTGTCGACCGGCCCTACCCCGGCTCGCTGGAGCAGCACGCTCGTCTCATGCAAAGGCAAGCCCATGATACCGGTGTAGCTTCCGTGGATCGCCTCGACGAAGGCAGCGGCGCGCCCCTGGATGGCATACGCGCCGGCCTTGCCGAACGGCTCGCCCGAGGCGACGTAGGCGTCGATCGCCGCGGCATCGAGCGGCGCGAACCGGACGCGCGAGATGCTGGTCGCCTGGCCGACCGTGCGGCCCGACGCCGAGCGCACGCCGACGGCCGTGAGCACGCGGTGCTCGCGCCCCGAGAGCAGCGCCAGCATGCGACGCGCATCGTCGGCGTCGGCCGGTTTGCCGAGGATGCATCGACCGATGGCGACCGTCGTGTCGGCGCACAGGATCGGCGCTTGCCGCAGGCCGCGGGCGACGAGGCGGCG
>JBBSPY010000166.1:0-7105 GCA_038258415.1 Burkholderiales bacterium | reverse complement strand
TGCGCGCGCAGGCCGGCGGCGACGAGCCGCTGCAGGACGACGGCGTCGTTGCCACCCTCGGCCTGCGCCGACGCCAGCAGCGCCTCCCGAACCGCGCCCAGCCGCAGCGGGTAGATCTCGGCGCGAACGTCGATCGGCAGGCGTTTGCGCGACTCGTCGTACTCCAGCGAGATGGCCGTGACCTTGCCGATGTCGACGCCCAGCAGGTCGATCGGCGCGCCTTCGGCCAGGCCGCGCACCGACGAGTCGAACTGCATCCGCACCCGCACCGCCGGACCATCGGGCGGCGCCAGCGCCGTGCGCCGGTCGACGAACAGCGTGAAAGCCGTGTTCGCTGCCGCCGGTGGCATCGAACCGACCCTGCCCGGCGTCTCGAAGGCCACGCCGCCGAGCAGGATCGAGCCCAGCGTCTGCGTGTTCAGGGTGAAGCCGCTGGCGTCGACGCTGAGATCGATGCCGCTGGCGTTCCAGAACCGCGTTCCGGCGGCCACGAGCTGCTGATACGGACCGTCGATGAACACCTTGACCGACAGCTCGTCCTTCACCGGGTCGAGCGTGTAGCCGACAACGCGACCGACCGGCGCGCGACGATGGAACACGGGAGAGCCGACGTCGAGCGAGCCCAGGTCCTGCGCGCGCAGCACGAACACCGTGCCGGGCTCGCCACGCAGCACCAGCGGCGGCGCCTCGAGGCCCTTGAACTCGGAGCGCGAGTTCTTCGATTCGCCCGCGTCGGCGGCGATGTAGGCGCCCGAAAGCAGCGTGCCGAGACCGCTGATGCCGCCGGCGCCGATGCGCGGTCGTACCACCCAGAACGACGTGTCCTCGACCGCGAACTGCGCCGCCGAGCGCTCGAGCTGGACGCCGACGACGACGTGCTTGTCCTGGCCGCGCAGCGACACCGTCTTCACCTTGCCGATCACGACCTCCTTGTAGCGAACGTCGGTCTTGCCGGCCTCGACACCATCGGCCGAGGCGAACTCGATCTCGATCCGCGGCCCGACCAGGAACACCGTGCGCACGAGCAACGAGATGCCGATGAGCACCGCCACCGCGGGAAGCAGCCAGACCAGCGAGACGCCCCAGCGCCTGCCCTCGGAGACGATCGGCTGCGGCAACGGCCCGTCGCCCGGCAGCTCTGGCGGCAGCGGCGGCGGCGGGCTCTGCGAGGGGCTCGGCGGCGGCACGGAAGGATCGGGCGGCGCGTCGGTCATCTGGCCTTTGCAGCGTCACGCCAGATCAGCTTCGGATCGAAGCTGTACGTGGCGAGCATCGTCAGGATGACGACGGCGGCGAACGATAGCAGTCCCGGACCCGGAGACACGCTGGCGAACGCGCCGAAGCGCACCGACGCGGTGAGGACGACGACGACGTACACGTCGAGCATCGACCAGTGGCCGACCGCCTCCATCAGCCTGAAGAGCCGTGCGCGTTCCAGGCGGCGCCAGTCGCTTCGGCGCTGCGCCGTCCAGGTGAGCACGAGCAGGCCGGCGATCTTGAGCACGGGCACCGCGATGCTGGCGATGAAGACGATGATCGACAGCCCCCACGAGCCGTCGACCCACAGTTCGTGGATGCCGCCCAGCAGGGTGTGCTCTTCGCGCTGGAGCTGGCTGCGGGTGAACATGATCGGCAACGTGTTGGCCGGTACGTAGAGCACGGCGGCGGCCACGGTGCAGGCCAGCGTGCGCTGCACCGACAGCGGCTTGATCGCGTGAAGTGGATGGTGGCAACGCGAGCAGCGCTGCACGGCGTCGTGCGGAAGCGCCGCGCGCGGATCGGCGAGCAGGTTGGCCGAAACCAGTCCGCAGCTCTCGCAGCCGAGGACCGACGGCTGTTCCGCTCGAGGAGCACCGGATGGCATCGCGGCGATGCCGCGCGTGGCAGCGTCGCTCACCGCACCTCCCACCACAAGTGCTTCAGTCCCGCCGACTCGATCGCCGCGAACAGCACCGTGACCGCGCCAAGCGCCAACAGGCCCGGTCCGGGAACGGCGTTGGCGAGACCGGCCAGGCGGACCAGCGAGAGCAGCACGCCGATCGTGAACACCTCGACCATGTTCCAGCGTGCCACCAGGTGAAGCGCACGCACGGCGTGCGCGAACCCCGCGGGCTTGCGGCCCATCGCGAGCGGCACGAGGACGTAAAGGCGCAGCGCGATGAAAAGGAGAGGTGCCGCCAATGCGGTCACCGCGGCGACGACGGCCACGATTTCCTGCCCTTCGCGCCAGGCGACCGCAATCGCCTCCGGAAGGTTCGCCTCCTCAGCCGTGCCACCCAGATCGAGGTGAAGGATGTCGGTGCTGGCCGCGAAGGCGAAGGCGATGGCGGCGGTGATCGTCAGGGCGAGCACCGTGGGCAGGCCGATCCGGCGCCCTCGGCCGATCACCGCCTCGCAGCGTACGCAGCGTGCGATCGACCTTGGCTCCAGGGCGCGCCAACGATGCGCCTGGCCACATTGCTCGCACACGACGAGCACATCATCCTCGCGTGACATGCGACGGACACTATCAGGTAGCGGGGCTGGACGTCTTCAGCACGGACCTTCGGTAGGATCCGAGACCAGCCCGTTTCCCGGATCGATGCTCGATGCGAAGGTGGTCGCCGCCAACACCGTGCGACCGGGGCTCGATGTGCGTCGCGTGCGGCGACGCGTTGAAGAACCATCTGACGAAACGATCAACGCGCTCGAGGAGCGGCTTCATGGGCGACCTCCGAAGCCGAGCTTAGCGGCGAGAGCCCGAGCCGACTGACGGGCGACGGGCGCCAGCGCAGTCGGACGCTGCCTACAGATCGAACGCAGCGCGCCATTTTCCTACAGAGGTGTTTGAACCCGTCGCATCGCGGCGATCCCGGCGCCGTGAGAGCCTTCCGTTTCATTCGCGGCAAAGCCGCCGCGCAGTCCCACGACCCTCACGAAAACAGGCACTCGGCGATGCAGATCCGGATCGGCTACGACATCGAGCTTCAAGTTGCGACGCCGATGGCCGTCGTCTACCTGTTGCGCGTCCATCCGTCCCGGGTCGACGATCTGCTCGCCCCCGAGACGATCCGGCTCAACGGCGGGCTCGCCGCCGAGGAATATGTGGATGCCTTCGGTAACCGGTGTGGCCGCGTCAACATCCCCGTGGGCCAGGACACGGTGCACTTCCAATGCGACACGGTGATTCGGGATTCCGGCGAGCTCGACCCGGTCGACCCGACGGTGCGTCAGCACGACCCGACGGAATTGCCCCTCTCGACGCTGCAGTTCCTGCTGCCGAGCCGCTATTGCGAGGTCGACAGCGAGTTGCTGCCTTTCGCGTGGAACACCTTCGGCCGGACGAAGCCGGGATGGGAGCGGGTGCAGGCGATCCTAGCCTTCGCGCACCGCCACCTGACGTTCGACTACAAGCGCGCCCGCCCGACCCGAACGGCGCTCGATGCCTTTCGTGAGCGAACCGGCGTGTGCCGCGACTTCACCCACCTGGCCCTCACGTTGTGCCGCTGCATGAACATCCCCGCTCGCTACACCACCGGCTACCTGGGAGACATCGGCGTTCCACCGGTCTCCGGGCCGATGGACTTCAGCGCCTGGTTCGAGGTCTACCTCGGTGATCGTTGGTGGACAGTAGACGCGCGCCACAACCGACGGCGCGTCGGCCGGGTGGTGATGGCACGCGGCCGCGACGCCGGCGACGTGCCGATCACCATGTGTTTCGGCCCGAGCACGCTGCTCCGCTTCGACGTGATCAGCGACGAGGTCGTCGAAGGCACCGCCGGGCAGTCGCTGCATCAGCACCAACTCGCTGCCTGATCGGCGGCGTCCAACGTTCCACCACCACTCACTTCAACGACGGGAGCACCCATGAACAGCAACGACAGCAATCAAGCGAAACCTGCCACGGACAAGGTCCAGGGCGAAGGCGACTACGAAGCCGCGCGCCGCTACGACAAGGACGTGGAAGCGTTCGCGAAGTCGGGCAAGGTCGACGAGGCCGCACGCGATGCGGCGCCGAAGTCGGCCGCCGAGGCCGAAGCGTTGAAGAAAGCCGAAGAGGAAGGCAAGTCGCACGCCAAGCGCTGACGCCTAGCGAGAGGCCGGCGCTGCGGGCGCGACTGCCGCCGCCGGCACCTTTACGTTGCCCGGCGTCCTCACTGCCGCGGGGATGACCCCGCTGGTGCGAACCAGGGCCTTGCACTGCTCGTCCTGCTTGTTGGCTTCGTCCTTCGACCCTGTGTCGATGAAGGGAATGATCGCCGCGAGCGGGTTCAGCAGGGCGAGCAACCCGGCCGCAGCGGCCTTGCCGGCGAGCTTGCCGAGCTCCACCGAGACCTTCGGATTGCCGAGGGTGCCGCTCACATGGACGGGCGTTCGCAGCGTCAGCGGGCTGAAATCCTTGGGCGACACGACCGCCTTCAGGTCCATCGCCTCGGTCTTGAACGACACCGATCCATCGATCCACACCGTCGAGTCGGCCGTGTTCAGCACGAAGACCTTCGGAGTGGCAACACCCTGCTTCACGTCGAGGTCGGCGATGTTGCAACGGATGGGCAACGTCTCGTCTCCCTTGAACAGCATGCCGAGCGCCTGCGCCACGTCGATGCCGCCGGCCTCGAGCGCGAGGTGCGAGATGCGCGCATCACGCAGGTGCACCCGCACATCGCCAGCGAGACTGCCGAGGATCTCGGCGGTCGACTGCCCCGTGCCCTTGACCTTGACCAGCGCATCGAGCTTGCCCGAGAGGTAGGGCGGCGCGCCATCGCCGCGCTTCAGGTTCAGCCATTGGGCAAGGTCGATGCCGCGGGCCCGCAGGTCGGCGGTCCACTTCGCCTCGGCGGTGCGGCCATCGAGCTGGAGGAACCCGAGCAGCTGACCCTTGGCCGTCGTTCCCTCGAAATCGGCGATGGTCAACACGCCGTCGGCGAGGAGGATGTGCCCGCGAACCGGACGCAGCGGATCGATGATCGTCGTGCCCGGATCGAACATGGCGATGTCGACCAGGACGTTGGCGTCCATCGCACGCAGCGCCGGAAGGTCGAACTTCTTGTCGGGGATGACCCGACCGCCGACCGCCTTGGTCTCGGGCTTCCCTTCACCGGACGGCGGCGCGCCGATGGCTGGGCCGAGGTCGGCGAGCACGAGCCGCGAGCCGCCGATCTTTCCGGACAGCAACGGCACCTTCGGCCGGCGATCGAACGTGAACGACCCGTTGATTCGCGACGAGCCGATCTCGGCGCGCTCGAATACCGCGTTGTAGACCTCCCGGTTTTTGGCGATGGTGCCGCTGGTCTTGAAGGCCGGCGTGCTCGGCAACGTGACGCCGAGCGGGTCGCCGACGGCGGCGAGCGACGGACCGCGGACGTCGAATGTGCCCTTCAGGGCTCGGAAATGGAGCGGATCCGTGGTCGTTCCTGCGAACTTCAGCCTGGCCTTGCCGATCATCGCTTCCAGCCGCAGCGGCTGGGCCTCCGCTTCGGCGGTGCCGTCCAGGATGCGAAGTACACCAGCGGTGCGCAGGTCGACGTCGACCGACAGGTCCTTTCGATAGGTCCCGACCGATTTCAGGACCAGGCCGGTTTCGCCGGGAGCGAGCGACACGACGGGCGCCTTGTCGCCCTTCGACGCGGCGCCACCCGCGTGAACGACGATGCCGCCCGACGCGGCCGAGGCCGCGGATGCCGCCGATGCAGGTCGCGCCGCCGATGCGATGTCCGCCGACGAACCGGTCGCGTCGTTGAGCGCGAAACGCGTGTCGATCTCGGCAGGCAGGACCGCGTCGCGATAGTCGACGTGTCCGTCGCCGACGCGCAGCTTGCCGAAGGTCGGCAGCGCGGACGGCTGATCGCCGTTGTCAGCAGGCGCCTTCTCTCCAAACTGCCAGGACGCTCGTCCGTCGGCCCTGCGCTCGAGGATCGCGTCGAGCGTCGCGGCCTCGAGGCCCTCGACGTGCAGCGGCTCGCCGCGCCAGGTCCGGAACAGGTCCCAGTAGCCGAGCGACAGTTCGGCGTCGCTCACGAGCAGCATGTGCGGCGCGTCGCTCCAGCCGGGAGCGCCGATCTCGATCGACGCGGCCGACACCCGGATGCCGCCGAGCAGGTGGATGCTGACGCCGCGGTCGGAGTCGGTTCCGACCACGACCTTGCGGTCGAGCACCTTCGCGAGCTGAGTCTGGATCGGCCCGACCAGGAAAGGCCAGCCGGCGATCTCGCAGACGACGACGGCGGCGAAGAGCAGCGCCACGAGACCGATCGTCAACGCCGGCCAGCGCACTCCCGCCTTCCAGGCGGCATTCGGGGATCTCATCCGCGCATTTTCGCGGCCCGCCCCGGTGCGCCCATCGGGCGCGGCCGGCGTGACCTGTGGGCCTGCTCCTACGGCGGCGCGGCGCGAGGGGCCATCACCTCTGGGTTGAGCGCAGTCGGTGGTGGCGGTGCGCCAGGGCGGGGGTCGAGGGCGGCGATCAGGTTGTCGGCCGCCAGCTCGGCCATCGCTCGACGCGTCGGCAGGCTGGCACTGGCGATGTGCGGCGTCAACACGATGTTGGGCACCGTCAGCAGCGCCGGGTGGACCGAAGGCTCGCCTTCGAACACGTCGAGCCCCGCCGCCGCGATCGTGCCGGCGCGAAGCGCGTTCGCGAGTGCCGCATCGTCGACGACACCGCCACGGGCGATGTTGGTGAGTGTCGCCGTCTTCTTCATGCGGTCGAGCTCAGCGGCGCCGATCAGGTGATGCGATTCGGCGCTGTAGGGCACGACCACGACAACGTGGTCGGCGGTGGCGAGCAACTCGTCCTTTTCGACGAGGCGGGCGCCGAGTGAGCGCTCGACGGCTTCGTCGAGCCGGCTGCGGTTGTGGTAGATCACCTTCATGCCGAAGCCGTGGGCGCCGCGCCGCGCGATCGCCTGGCCGATGCGGCCCATGCCGAGCACGCCGAGCGTCGAGCCGTGCACGTCGCCACCGGCGAACGCGTCGACCGTCCACTTCGTCCACTCGCCGCGGCGCAGGAAGCGTTCGGCTTCGGCCATGCGGCGCGCCGCGGCCATCATCAGCGCGAACCCGAAGTCAGCGGTGGTCTCCGTCAGCACGTCGGGTGCGTTGGAGACGAGCACGCCGCGCGCCGTGC
>JBBSPY010000165.1:0-7177 GCA_038258415.1 Burkholderiales bacterium | reverse complement strand
TTCGCCTCGCTGATCGGCGGAACGATCACCAAGATCGGCACGTCGCCCAACCTGCTGATCTCGTCGGTGCGCGAGGAGCTCGGCGGGCCGCCGTTTCGCCTGTTCGACTTCGCCGCCGTCGGCTTCCCGCTGACCTGCATCGCCGTCGTCTTCCTCGCCTTCGGCTGGCGGCTGCTGCCGCACCGCAAGGGCCGCCAGCAGGCCGAGGAGTCGTTCTCGGTCGAGGACTACAAGACCGAGCTGCGCGTTCCCGCGGAGCAGGAGGCGACGCTGCGGGTCGGTGCGATCGAGGAGCAATCGGAGGGCGACGTCTCGGTCGCGGCGGTGGTTCGCGCCGGGCGGCGCTACGCCGCCGACGCGAACTGGCTGCTTGATCCGGGCGACGTGCTCGTCGTCCTCGGCGACCCGACCGCGGTGCAGAAGTTCGTCGCCTCGACCGGCTTCGAGATCGTCGGCTCCAAGGAGCTCGGAAAGCCCGAGGAGAAGAGCGACGAGATGAACGTCGTCGAGGTGATCGTCACCGCGGAGTCGCCGATCGTCGGGTTCACGCCAGCGACGCTGGGGCTGCGCCACCGCTACGGCCTGAATTTGTTCGCCGTTCGCCGCGCCGGCCGGACCGAGGCGACGCGTCTGCGCTCGCACCGCTTCCGCGCCGGCGACGTGGTGCTGTTCCAGGGCTTCGCGCAGAGCATCGACACGGCCGTCACCGAGCTCGGCCTGTTGCCGCTGGCCGACCGCAAGCTCACGATCGGCCATGCGAAGAGCGGCCTGTGGCCGATTGCCTTCCTGGTCGCCGCGCTGGTCGCGGTCGGCTTCGGCGTGATCGACGTCGACGTCGGATTCTTCGGCGCCGCGGTCTTCTGCGTGCTGTTCCGGCAGATCAGCCTGAAGGACACCTACGGCGCGATCGAATGGCCGGTGATCGTCATGCTCGGCTGCCTGATCCCGGTGGGCGAGGGGCTCAAGGACACCGGTGCGACCGGGGTCGTCGCCAGTCTCCTCACCACCGGCGCGCAGCATCTGCCGGCGATGGCGACGATCGGCCTGGTGCTGCTCATGTCGATGCTGCTCACGCCCTTCCTCCACCACGCGGCAGCGGTGGTCGTGCTCGGCCCGGTCGCCGCCGAGGTCGCGACGCGTCTCGGCCTGCGCATCGAGCCGTTCCTGATGGCCGTGGCGCTCGGCTGCGCCTGCGACTTCCTGACGCCCATCGGCCACCAGAACAACATGCTCGTCATGGGCCCGGGCGGCTACCGCTTCGGCGACTACTGGCGGCTCGGTGCGCCGCTGACGCTGATGGTGCTGCTCATCGGCACGCCGCTCATCGTGGCGGTCTGGCCGATGCGCTGAGCGCTACGAGGGCGTCGACTCGATCCGCTTCGCCGCGGCCGCCGCGAACGCGGCGTGGCGATCGCGCAGGTCGGCAAGGTCGCTCGGGTTCTTCACCGAACGCCTCGCGTCGTCGAGCACCAGGTCGGCGTGGCGCGACAGCGCGGCGATGCGCACCGGATCGACTTCGCAGCTCGCCACGGCGCCGAGCACCTCGACGATGCGTGCCAGCACCGCGACGCTGCCGCCTGCGTTCTGCCGGATCATGTGGAACATGGCGTCGGCGAGGCCGTCGTAGTCGACCGCCGGCGTCACCAGCGCGGCGCGGCCGTGCCGCAGGTGCACACCGCTCGGCAGCCACTTCGGCACCAGCTCGCACAGCGCCGAGCCCAGCCGGTCGAGGACGCTGATGGCGGTGTGCGGGTCGTTGATGCCGGGCGAGAGTGCGCGCACCGCGACCTCGACCAGCTGCCGGATCGCGAATTCGATGTCGTCGGAGCTGACCCGCGTGTCGCCGAGCGCGGTGACGGTGCGGATCACCGCGTCGATGCCGGTCATCGGCCGGGTGACGACGGCGATCGGCGCGCCCGGGAAAACGTAGTCGCCCGGCCGCACCAGCAGCCGGATGGCAACGCCCTGCTCGGCGGCCCAGTTGGCGAGTCGATCGGCGTCGATCTCCTGCAGGTAGCCGTGGCGCCGGTCGACGACCGGCGAGGCGCCCGCCCAGAAGGCGTCGAGCGGCGGCGGCTCGCCAGGTGCGTCGACGGCGATGCGCTGCATCGCGTCGTGCATGTCGTCGGAGACGAGGTCGATGACCGTGTCGACGTTGATCCGCCCCGCCATGTGGCCGACGAAGTAGATGAGCAGCGCGACGCAGACGAACGCGAGTGCGAGGCTCACGGTGAGCGAGAGGCTCGGCGTGAACGCGCCTTCCTCCGCGGTGCGCACCGTGCGCAGCACCATCAGCGCGTAAGAGAAGGTGCCCAGAAAGGCGCCGAGCGTGACCTGGACGCCGCGGTCGCGGGTGAAGTTGCGCAGCAGCCGCGGCCCCATCTGCCCGGCGGCGAGCGACAGCGCCGCGATCGTGATCGAGAACACCGTGCCGGCGACGCCGATCGTCGACGCCGCGACCGCGCCGAGCAGCGTGCGCGCGCCGGTGCCGCTGCCGTTGTAGACCCAGGCGCTTTCGAGCAGCCATGGCGGGACCCAGCCGCCGCGGTCGACGCCGACCATCAGCACGGCGCCAGCGATGCCGGCGATCGTCATCGCCATCGGCAACAGCCAGAACGCCTCGTCGAGACGGGTGAGCCAGCTGCGGATGTAGGCGCTCATGTTGCGGAGCGTGAGTGTGCCCGCGTTCGGCCGTCACAATTCCCGCCGCCTTGAACGCCACGACCCCCGAACGCCAGCGCTGGATCGCGCTCGCCGTGCTCTGCACCGGCACTTTGATGATCGTCATCGACGCGACGATCGTGAACGTCGCGCTGCCGACGATCCGCGCCGACCTCGGCTTCAGCGCGACCGGCCTCACCTGGGTCGTCAACGCCTACCTGCTCGTCTTCGGCGGATTCCTGCTGCTCGGCGGGCGGCTCGGCGATCTGTTCGGCCATC
This sequence comes from Burkholderiales bacterium, assembly GCA_038258415.1. Classification (GTDB taxonomy): domain Bacteria; phylum Pseudomonadota; class Gammaproteobacteria; order Burkholderiales; family Burkholderiaceae_C; genus Schlegelella_A. Next base: position 4,237 of record JBBSPY010000165.1, on the reverse strand, counting down.
GTCGCGTGTTCATCATCGGCATCGCCGCGTTCTCGCTCGCCTCGCTGGTCTGCGGGCTGGCCACGACGCAGGCCTTTCTCGTCGTCGCCCGCGCAGTGCAGGGGCTGGGCGGCGCGGTGGTCGACGCGGTCTCGCTCGCCCTCGTCGTCAAGTTGTTCCCCGAACCGGAGGGCCGGGCCAGGGCGATGGGGGTCTACGGCTTCGTCTGCGCCGCGGGCGGCTCGATCGGCGTGCTTGCCGGCGGCGTGCTCACCAGCCTGTTCAGCTGGCACTGGATCTTCCTCGTCAACGTGCCGATCGGGGTGGCCGTGATCGTGGCCTGCCTGCGGCTGCTGCCAGTGGGTGCCGGCCGGCCCGGGGAGCGTCTCGACCTGCCGGGTGCGATCGCGGTCACCGGCGCGCTGGTGGTGGCGGTCTACGCGGTCATCGACGGCCAGGCTGCCGGGTGGCTGTCGGCGCAGACGCTCGGGCTTGCCGCCGTCGCGGTGGTGCTGCTCGGCATCTTCGTGGTGGTCGAGTCGCGCGTCGCCTCCCCGCTGATGCCGCTCGGGCTCTTTCGTCGGCGCAACATCGCCGTGGCCAACACCGTCGCGGTGCTCTGGTCGGCCGGCATGTTCGCGTGGTTCTTCGTCCTGGCGCTCTACCTGCAACTCGTGCTCGGATACTCGCCGCTCCAGGTCGGCCTCGCCTTCCTCGCCGGCAACCTCGTCATGGCGGCGTTCTCGCTGGGCCTGTCGGCGGCCCTGGTCAACCGCTACGGCCTGCGCGGCCCGCTCGCCGCCGGCATGGCGCTGGGCGCGGCCGGGCTCGCCCTCTACGCGCGCATGCCGGCCGACGCGAGCGTCCTCGTCGACGTGCTGCCGGGCATGCTGCTGCTGGGCCTGTCGGGTGGCATCGCCTTCAACCCGCTGCTGCTGGCGGCGATGAGCGAGGTCGGCGAGCGCGACGCCGGGCTCGCCTCGGGGCTGGTCAACACCGCCTTCATGATGGGCGGCGCGCTCGGTCTTGCGGTGCTCGTCAGCATTGCCGCGTCGGGCAGTGCGGCGGCCGCGGCGCACGGTGCCGAGGCCGCCGAAGCGCTGGCGGCCGGCTACCGCTGGGCGTTCGCGGCGGGCGCGGTGACGTCGGCGGCTGCGGCGGTCCTCGCGTTCGCGCTGCGGGTCGTGCCCGACGACGAGCGCGCTGCGGACGAGTCCGCGTAGAGAGATACTCCATTGCGGCGCTTTGCCGCACGCCGCATCAGGCCGGGAGAACGGGTTGCAGATCGAGGTCGGTTTCGAGATCGCGTATCGCTGCCCGCAGCCGACGCCGATGCTCCTGGTGCTCAACATCCATCACTCGCGCGCGCCCGACCTGGCGCAGCCCGACCTGCTGCAGACCGACCCTCCGGTGCCGCTCTCGCACTACCGCGACGGCTTCGGCAACTGGTGCGCGCGCATCGTCGCGCCGGCCGGAACCATTGCCTTGAGCACGCGTGCCGTGGTCCGTGACAGCGGCCTTCCCGACCCGGTGGTACCCGACGCGCAGCAGGTCCCCATCGAGCACCTGCCGGAAGACAGCCTCGTCTACCTGCTCGGCAGCCGCTACTGCGACACCGACGCGCTCTACGACGTCGCCTGGCAGCACTTCGGCCACGTCACCGGCGGCTGGACGCGCGTGCAGGCGATCTGCGACTTTGTCCACCGGCACATCGCCTTCGGCTACCACGACGCCAGCCGCACCCGAACCGCGTCGGACGCCTGGCGCGACCGCGTCGGCGTCTGTCGCGACTACGCCCACCTCGCCATCGCCCTGTGCCGCTGCCTCAACATCCCGGCGCGCTACTGCACCGGCTACCTCGGCGACATCGGCATGCCGCCGCCGTACGGACCGATGGACTTCGCCGCCTGGTTCGAGGTCTGGCTCGGCGACCGCTGGCACACCTTCGACGCCCGCAACAACCAGCCGCGCATCGGCCGGGTGCTGATGGCGCGCGGCCGCGATGCCTGCGACGTCGCCCTCACCACCGCCTTCGGGCCGAGCGTGCTCGAGCGCTTCGTGGTCCGCTGCGACGAGATCGTCGAGACCTGACCTGGGCCGCGTCAGCCGCGGAAGTGGCAGGCGACGCGGTGCTCGCCCGCCTTCAGCTCCGGCTCGACCGTGCTGCACAGCGGGAACTGCGCGATCGGGCAGCGCGTGTGGAAGCGACAGCCCGTGGGCGGGTGGATCGGGCTCGGCACGTCGCCCTGCAGCGGGATGCGCGTTCGCCTGACGGTCGGGTCGGGGATCGGCACCGCGGACAGGAGCGCCTCGGTGTAGGGGTGCAGCGGCGTCGTGTAGAGGTTCTTCGCCGGCGCGATCTCGACGATCTTGCCGAGGTACATCACCGCCACCGACGTGCTGATGTGCTCGACCACCGACAGGTCGTGGGCGATGAAGATGTAGGTCAGGCCGAGCCTGGCCTGCAGGTCCTCGAGCAGGTTGATGACCTGCGCCTGGATCGACACGTCGAGCGCCGACACCGCTTCGTCGCAGACGATGAGCTTCGGGTCGACCGCGAGGGCGCGGGCGATGCCGATGCGCTGCCGCTGCCCGCCGGAAAACTCGTGCGGGTAGCGGCGCAGGTGATCGGCCGAGAGGCCCACGGTCTCGAGGAGGTCGACGACGCGCGCGGCGTGCTGGGCGCGGTTCTTCGCCAGTCGGTGGATGACGAGGGCCTCGCCGACGATCGCGCCGACGGTCATGCGCGGGTTCAGCGACGCGTACGGATCCTGGAAGATGATCTGCATGTCGCGCGCCAGCGCCCGCAGCTCGCGCTTGCCGGCGAGCGTCACGTTGCGACCCTCGAACCAGACCTCGCCCGATGTCGGCTCGACCAGCCGCAGGATGCATCGCCCGGTGGTGCTCTTGCCGCAGCCCGACTCGCCGACGACGCCGAGCGTCTCGCCGGCCGCGAGGTCGAAGCTCACCTCGCTCACGGCGTGCACCGACTCGACCTCGCGACCGAGCCAGCCGCCCTTGATCGGGAAGCGCTTGACGAGGTTCTTGACCTGTAGCAGCGGCGCCGTCATGCGCTGCGCTCCTGCAGCGGCAGGTCGAAGATGCAGCGGACCTTGTGCCCGGGCACCGGCTCGCGCAAAGGCGGCGTCGCTGCGCTGCATTCGGGCACCGCGAACTTGCAGCGCGGCGCGAAGCGACAGCCCGGCGGCGGCGCGATCAGCTTCGGGACCGTCCCTGGGATCTGCTCGAGGCGCACGTGCTGCGTCGCGGCGGTGTCGATGCGTGGAATCGAGCGGATCAGCCCCTGCGTGTAGGGATGGCGTGGGTTGGCGAACAGCTCGCCGACGCTCGCCTCCTCGACCACCATGCCGGCATACATCACGACCACGCGCTCGGCCACCTCGGCAACGACCCCCATCGCATGCGTGATGAGCAGCACCGCCATGCCGAGTCGCTCCCTGAGCTCGCCGAGCAGGTCGAGGATCTGCGCCTGGATCGTCACGTCGAGCGCGGTCGTCGGCTCGTCGGCGATCAGCAGCTTCGGGTTGCAGGCGAGCGCGATGGCGATCATCACCCGCTGCCGCATGCCGCCCGAGAACTGGTGTGGGTAGTCCTTGATGCGCCGCTCCGGCGTCGGGATGTGAACCAGCGCCAGCATCTCGACGGCACGGTCCATCGCCGCCTTGCGACCCAGCTTCTCGTGCAGCCGCACGCTCTCGGCGATCTGCTCGCCGACGGTGTAGACCGGGTTCAGCGACGTCATCGGCTCCTGGAAGACGATCGCGATCTCCTTGGCGCGAACCCGGCGGATCTCCTCGGCGCTCGCCGTGACGAGGTCGCGGCCCTGCCATTCGATTCGTCCGCCGGCGAAGCGGCCCGGCGGCATCGGGACCAGCCTGAGCACCGACATCGCGGTGACGGTCTTGCCGCAGCCCGACTCGCCGACGACCGAGACGGTTTCGCCCGCGTCGATGGCGATGTCGACGCCGTCGACGGCGTGCAGCCAGCCGTCGTCGGTCTTGAAGTGGACCTTGAGGTCCTGGATGTCGAGGAGGGCCATCAGGGCTGACCCGTTCGAGGCGACGGAGCGCGTCGCGGCAGGCGGCGCCCGGCCGTGGGCCCGGAGAGGGCGGTCGGCGCTGCGCGCCGACTTCGCTGCGCTGCTCGGCTCGGAGCCGCGCCGCAGAACTCGCTGCGTTCGCTGCGCTCTCTGCGCTCAGACAACTGCGGCGAGTCAGAAGTGGAAGCGCGCGCTGCG
>JBBSPY010000164.1:0-7371 GCA_038258415.1 Burkholderiales bacterium | reverse complement strand
GGTTTTCTTTTGGGAGCCACCATGACCGACCGCCTGTACATCCTCGACACCACCCTGCGCGACGGCGAGCAATCGCCTGGCGCCTCGATGACCAAGGACGAGAAGCTGCGCATCGCGCGCCAGCTCGAGCGCCTCCGCGTCGACGTGATCGAGGCTGGTTTCGCGGCATCCTCGAACGGCGACTTCGACGCGGTGCGGGCGATCGCCCAGGCGATCAAGGGCTCGACCGTGTGCTCGCTGGCGCGCGCCAACGACCGAGACATCGCCCGTGCCGCCGACGCGCTCGAGGGCGGTGAGTCGACGCGCATCCACGTCTTCCTCGCCACCAGCGATCTGCACATGGAGAAGAAGCTGCGCATGACGCGCGAGCAGGTGCACGAGCAGACCCGGCTCTCGATCCGCTACGCCCGCACCCGATCCGGCGACGTCGAGTTCTCGCCGGAAGACGGCTATCGGTCCGACCCCGACTTCCTCTGCCGCGTCCTCGAGACGGCGATCGACGAGGGCGCGACGACGATCAACATACCCGACACCGTCGGCTACGCCGTCCCCGAGCTGTACGGCGAATTCCTGCTCGACCTGCGCCGCCGCATCCCGAACTCCGACAAGGCGCGCTGGTCGGTGCACTGCCACAACGACCTCGGCATGGCCGTCGCCAACTCGCTCGCTGGCGTGAAGATCGGCGGCGCGCGGCAGGTCGAGTGCACGATCAACGGGCTCGGCGAGCGGGCGGGCAACTGCGCGCTCGAGGAGATCGTGATGGCCGTCAAGACGCGCAAGGACCACTTCGGCCTCGAGGTCGGCATCGACGCGTCGCAGATCGTTCCGGTGTCGCGACTGGTGTCGCAGACGACGGGCTTCGTCGTCCAACCGAACAAGGCCGTCGTCGGCGCCAACGCCTTCGCGCACGCATCGGGCATCCACCAGGACGGCGTGCTGAAGGCGCGCGACACCTACGAGATCATGCGCGCCGAGGACGTCGGCTGGTCGGCCAACAGGATCGTGCTCGGCAAGCTTTCGGGGCGCAACGCCTTCAAGCAGCGGCTCAAGGAACTCGGCATCCAGCTCGAGTCCGAAGCCGAGTCCAACGCCGCGTTCGCCAAGTTCAAGGAACTCGCCGACCGCAAGAGCGACATCTTCGACGAGGACATCGTCGCCCTCGTGATGGACGAATCGGTCACCGCCGAGCAGGAGCACTATCGGCTGATCTCGCTCGAGCAGACCTCGAAGACCGGGGAGCGCCCGCGGGCCGACGTGGCGTTCGCTGCCGGCACCGTCGAGCACCGCGTGACGAGCGACGGCAACGGGCCGGTCGACGCGACGCTCAAGGCGATCGAGTCCAAGGTCGCGAGCGGCGCCGAGATGCAGCTCTACTCGGTCAATGCCATCACCAGCGGGTCGACCGAGTCGCAAGGCGAGGTGACGGTGCGCCTGCAGCACGCCGGGCGCGTCGTCAACGGCGTGGGCGCCGACCCCGACATCATCGTCGCGTCGGCAAAAGCGTACCTGTCGGCGCTGAACAAGCTGCACAGCAAGGTCGAGCGGGTCGCGGCGCAAGGCTGAGGCGGGACCGGGTGACCGGCCGGCCGTGCCGGCCGATCACTCAAAGCGTGCTCGGTGTCTCACTTTAGGAACATCGCGCAAGTTTTTGATCTTGCGCGTTTTTTCCGCGGTGCCTAGACTCGTGCGACCCACCTGGACCTCGCCGCCATGATCAAGCTCCTCGTCGCAGCCGCGCTCGCCTTTTCGCTCGCCGGAGGCGCCGTGTCGGCGCCCCTGAAGACGACGCCCGCGCAGCGCGAAGCGGCCAAGAAGCGGCTGGCGACCAAAACGGCGCTCGGCCGCGTGGCCGTCGCCGGCAAGTCGCGAGCGAATTTGCGCCACGCAGGCGCGGTGCCGCGCGTCGCGTCGCGCCACTCGCTGCGCAAGGCGACGTTCGTTCGCGCCGAGCCCGCGCGCCCTTCCTTCGGCCAGCTCTACGGCCTCCATGAGGCGAACGACTCGCTCGAACTCAAGTCGGGCGTGGCCCTGGTGCTCGATCAGGACACCAACGAGGTCCTGTTCAGCAAGAACCCGCAGGCGGTGCTGCCGATCGCGTCGCTCACCAAGCTGATGACCGCGCTCGTCGTCACCGAGGCCAACCTGTCGCTCGATGAGCCGATCACGATCGAGGATGCCGATGTCGACACCGAGAAGTTCAGCCGCTCGCGGCTGAAGGTCGGAACGACGCTCAGCCGCGGCGACCTGCTGCACCTGGCGTTGATGTCGTCGGAGAACCGGGCGGCACACGCGCTCGGCCGCACCTATCCCGGTGGACTCGACGTGTTCGTGGCCCAGATGAACTCGAAGGCGCGGTGGCTCGGCATGTCCGGCACGCACTACGTCGAGCCGACGGGCCTGTCGAGCCGCAATCAGTCGAGCGCGCGCGACCTGGCCACGCTCGTGAGGGCCGCCCACGAGCACGAGATCATCCGCGAGCTGTCGACGTCGCCCGACTACATGGTCGAGGTCGGAAACCGCGCCGTCCAGTTCCGCAACACCAACGGCCTGGTGAGGAACCCGCTGTGGGACATCGGCCTGCAGAAGACGGGCTACATCTCGGAGGCCGGTCGTTGCCTCGTCATGCAGGCCAGCCTGGCCGGCCGCAAGCTGATCATGGTGTTCCTCGACTCGACCGGGAAGTACTCGCGGATCGCCGACGCAGAGCGCGTTCGCCGCTGGCTGAGCGAATCGGCGCCGCACGCGCTGACGACGGCTGTCGAGGCCCGACCGAAACTCTGACGCGGTCTGATGCCGGGGCCTCAGCCCCGGTGCCCGAGCGACGCCGAGATCTGCGCAGCCGTCGCGCGCAGGCGCTCGAGCCAGCTTTCCTCCAGCCGATCGGCCGGCGCCGAGATCGACAGCCCGGCCACCAGCTTGCCCTGGTCGTCGAGGATGCCGGCCGCCATGCAGCGGACACCGAGCTCCAGCTCCTCGTCGTCCCGTGCGGCGCCGAACTCGCTGACCCGGGCAAGCTCGCGCTGGAGGGGCGCCAGCTCGGTGATGCTGTTGCGGGTGTGGCCGGCGAGTCCCGTTCGCGTGGCGTAGGCGCGAACGCGTTGCGCATCGTCGCGAGCGAGGAACAACTTGCCGACCGAGGTGAGGTGCAGCGGCGCACGGCCGCCGACCGCGCGCACGACCTGCATGCCCGAGCGCTCGCTGTAGGTGCGCTCCACGTAGACGATCTCGTCGCCCTGACGCATCGACAGGTTGACCGGCTGGCGCGTCAGCCGGTGCAGCTCGCGCATCGGGGCGAGCGCGGCGTCGCGCACGTCGAGTCGAGCCTTCACCAGGTTGCCGAGTTCGAGGAGGCGCATGCCGAGGCGGTAGGCGCCGGGCTCGGGCCGGTCGACGAAGCGGCCGACGCTCAGGTCGTTCAGGATGCGGTGCGCCGTCGACGGATGCAGGCCGCTCTGCTCGCAGATCGTCTTCAGCGACACCGGTTCGCGCTGCGCGGCGAGCAGGTCGAGCAGCGCGAAGGCACGCTCCAGCACCTGCACGGTGACGACGCGTTCGGCGGCCGGCTTCATGGGCGCGGATTTTCGCGCAGGCGTCGCTTCTGCGGCGTCACGCGAGCGCGGCCTCGGCAGCGGCGACGCCGCTGCGCACGGCGCCTTCGAGCGTTGCGGGGTACGGCCCGTCGACGTGGTCGCCGGCGGCGAACAGCCCCTCGGCGATCTGCTTCGGTGGCCGATCGAGGGCGGGGATGCAGCGAAACGTCGCCCGCTTCTCGGTGACCACGCGGACGACGACCAGCGCGGCCGAGAGCTGCGAGGCGAGGGCGTCGCAGGCCTGCGCGATGACGGCACGCTCGACCGCCTCGGTGCCGCGCGCGACCCACGGTGCGGCCCCGCTGACCACGAAGGCCAGCATGCCTTCGGGCCCGCCGAGCTGGCCGCGGTCGAATGCGAACTGCGCCGGACGGGCATCGTCGCTGTCGAGCAGCAGCATCGGCTCGGCGAGGCGTGTGCCGGCGCTGCGCGCGTAGACGGTGACGATCGGTTCGTGTTCGATCGCAGCCGCGCGAGCGGACCAAGCCGGCGCGTGCGGAGCCGCGAGTCGCGCCCCCTCGGCGGCCGAAGCGGCGACGATCACCCGGCCGACACGGAGGCCATCGACCGACCAGGCGTCACCGTCCGGACCCTGGGCGCGCGACAGCGCGTCGACGCGCGTGCCGAGCCTGATGTCGGCGCCGTGTCGCCTGAGCCACGCGAGCGCGGGTGTCGGCAGCAGCGCGCTCAGGCCACGCCGGGGCAACAGCAGATCGCTGGCGCCGCGCCCACCGGCCAGCGCATCGCCGAGCACGCGCAGGAAGACGCTGCCGCTTGCCTCGGCGGCCGGCGTGTTGAGGGCCGCGACACAGAGCGGCTCGATCAGGTCACGCCTGACCGCGACGGGCAGCGACTGCGCGAGGTCGGCGACGGTGGTCGACGGTGCGCAGGCGAAGCCGCCGCGCCGCCAGGCCGCCGCCGTGTGAAGGAGCAGGAGCCGGTCGCTCCACGTCCAGCCACGGCGACGCAGCACGGCGCGAACGAAGGACACGGTCGGCGAGCCGCTCGGCAATCGCAGACCTCGTCCGTCGGCGCCGACGAGCGCCAGCGGCCGGCGCAGGAAGGCGTCGCGCGCGTCGACGCCGACGGTCGCCATCAGCGCCAGCGTCTCCCGGTAGGCGCCGATCGCGATGTGCTGGCCGTTGTCGAGGCCCTCGTCGGCGGCGCCGATGTCGCGGGCGCGTCCGCCCGCATGCGGCGCCATCTCGAGCAGCGTCACCTGCGCCCCGCGTTCCGCGCAGCGAACGGCGGCGGCCAGTCCGGCCCAGCCGGCGCCGACGACGGCGACCGAGCGCGCCTTCAACGGCCGCGCCAGTTCGTCCGCATCGCGATCCAGAGCTTGCGGATCGGCGTCAGCGAGATCCGCTGGTCGAGTACGCGAAACCCGTCGGCTTCGATCTCGCGCAGCAGCGCGCGGTAGATGTTGGCCATCATGAGCCCGGGCTTCTGCGCCGCGCGGTCCTCGTCGCCAAGGAGGGCCAGCGCCTCGTCGTAGGTGCGATGTGCGCGCTCGGCCTGGAAGCGCATCAGGGCGACGAAGCGGTCGCTGGAGCGGCGCTCGAGGATCTCGGCGGCCTTCACCTCGAACTGCTTCAGCTCGCTCATCGGCAGGTAGATGCGTCCGCGCCGGGCATCGTCGCCGACGTCGCGGACGATGTTGGTGAGCTGCATCGCCAGGCCGAGGCGATGCGCGTAGTCGAGCGTCGTCGCCTGGGTGCGACCGAAGATGTTGGCCGCCACCTCGCCGACGACACCGGCGACGAGGTCGCAGTACCGTGCGAGGCCGGGAAAGTCGAGCCAGCGCGACTGGTCGAGGTCCATCTGGCAGCCGTCGATGACCGCGTGGAGGTGCGTCGGCTCGATCCCGAACGTCGCGGCGCAGGGCATGAGCGCCCGCGTCACCGGGTGCGAGGGGTTGCCGCCGAAGCTCGCGTCGACTTCGCCGCGCCACCAGGCGAGCTTGGTCGCGGCGACGCCGCGGTCGCTCACCTCGTCGACGACGTCGTCGCCCTCCGGGCAGTAGGCCTAGAACGCGGTGATCGCGGCACGCCGGGCCGGTGGCAGGAAGAGAAACGCGTAGTAGAAGCTCGAGCCGCTCGCCGCGGCTTTCTCCTGGACGTATCGCGCAGGCGTGACCGCCGCGTCGGAGGGCGCGCTCATGCGGGGCCCGCGTGGTCCGCTGGGCGCGTGGCGCGCATGCGGCAGGCTCGCCAGACGACGGGCAGCGTGTCGGACGCACCGAGCGTCGGCCGCTCGTGAAGCGCTGCGGCGCCGAGCCGCTCGACGCGATCGAGGATGCGCAGTCCTCCCTGCACGACGAGCCGCAACTCCCAGCCGGCCCGGCCCGGCACGTCGTGCACGAGCGGCGCACCCGCGTGCATCAGCGCGCGCGTCCACGCCGCGAGGTCGGCGACGAGCGCCGCTACGAGCCGCTTTTCCGCCGTGCCGGCGACGAGCGCAGCGGCGTCGATGCCATGCCGTCTCAGATCCGCTTCGGGTGCGTAGAGGCGACCGTGGGCGATGTCGACGGAGAGGTCCTGCCAGAAGTTCGCGAGCTGCAGCGCCGTGCAGACGGCGTCCGAGCGCTTCAGCGACGCCGCGTCGTCGATGCCGTGGAGGTGCAGCAGGAGGCGGCCGACGGGATCGGCCGAGCGACGGCAGTAGTCGAGCAGCGCGTCGCGGTCGGCGTAGCGATTCGTCGTGCAGTCCTGGGTGAAGGCATCGAGCAGGTCGGCGAGCGGCTGCAGCGGCAAGGCGTCGCGCTTGATCGCCTCTGCGAGCGGGCCGAAGACATGCGCCCAGCGCGGCGATGGTGCCCAGCCACGCGCGGCGGCGGCGAGCTCCACTCGGTAGGCCGCCAGGTCGGCCAGCCGGACCGCGGCAGGGGCGTCGCCCTCGTCGGCGATGTCGTCGGCGGTGCGGGCGTAGGCGTAGATGGCGCGGATCGCCGGCCGCAGGCGCGGCGGGCAGAGCAGCGACGCGACCGGGAAATTCTCGTAGTGGGACCCGGGCGAGGCGAGGGTGGCGACGGTCACGCGGGCGATTGTCCACCGGCCCTCCGCCCGGGATGGCGCAACCCCTTAAACTCGACGGTTGGTCTACGCCGCGCGGGTGGCGAAATTGGTAGACGCACCAGGTTTAGGTCCTGACGCCTTCACCGGCGTGTCGGTTCGAGTCCGACCCCGCGCACCAGAACACTCGAAAGTCCCACCATGACCGTCCAAGTCGAAACGCTCGACAAGCTCGAACGCCGCATCACGCTCTCGCTGCCTGCCGACCAGATCACCTCCGAAGTCGAGTCGCGGCTGCGCAAGCTGTCCCGTACGGTCAAGGCCGATGGCTTCCGACCCGGCAAGGTGCCCATGAGCGTCGTCTCGCAGCGCTACGGGTGGAGCGTGCAGAACGAAGTGCTCAACGACAAGGTCGGGAAGGTCTTCAGCGACGCCGTCAGCGAGGCGAAGCTTCGCGTGGCCGGTGCGCCGCGCATCACGAGCAAGGAAGAAGCGAAGGAAGGCGAGGTCGCCTTCGACGCCACCTTCGAGGTCTACCCCGAGATCACGCTCGGCGACCTGTCGGCGGCCGAGGTCGAGAAGGTATCGACCGAGGTCGGCGAGGACGCCGTCGACAAGACGATCGACATCCTGCGCAAGCAGCGGCGCACGTTCCAGCAGCGCCCGGCGGCCGAGTCGGTGGCGGTGGACGATCGCGTCACGATCGACTTCGCCGGCACCATCGACGGCACGCCGTTCGACGGCGGCAAGGCAGAGGATTTCCAGTTCGT
>JBBSPY010000163.1:0-7437 GCA_038258415.1 Burkholderiales bacterium | reverse complement strand
GCGCATGGAGCAGAGCATCCACTTCATGAAGAACGTGTCAATCGCCGGCGGTGCCCTGCTGCTCGCGGCATTCGGGCCCGGGGCGTACAGCGTCGACGCGAAGCGCCACGCGTAGGTCGCAACGCGTCAGGCGTCGCGCGCCAGCCGAACGCCCGAGAACTGCCACTGTGCATCAGGCGGGAAGAAGTTGCGGTAGCTCGCGCGGACGTGGCCTTGCGGCGTCGCGCACGAGCCGCCGCGGAGCACGAACTGGTTGCACATGAACTTGCCGTTGTACTCGCCGACGGCGCCCGGCAGCGGCTGGAAGCCCGGGTAGGGCAGGTAGGCGGAGCCGGTCCACTCCCACACGTCGCCCCACATCTGCACCGGGCCCGGAGCGGCAGGAGCCGTCTGCGGCAGCGGATGAAAGGCGCCGCGATCTGCGAAGTTGCCGGTCGGCGGGCCAGCCACGGCTCGCGCGGCGATTTCCCACTCGACCTCTGTCGGCAGGCGTGCGCCGGACCAGCGCGCGAACGCATCGGCCTCGAACCAGCTGAGGTGGCACACGGGGGTGTTGGCATCGATGGCGACGCGGCCCTGAAGCGTGTGCGTGGTCCATTCGGCCCCGCCTGACCCCACGGCCTCGCGGCGCCAGTAGAGTGGCGCCTCCCGGGGGCCCGTCTGCACCCAGTCCCAGCCCATCGACACCCACAGCTCGGGCCGACGATAGCCGCCGTCTTCCATGAAAGCGAGCCAGTCGCCATGGGTCGCGGGGCGCGACGCCAGCTCGAACGCGCGCGCACAGACGCGATGTCGCGGGGTTTCGTTGTCGAAGCAGAACGCGCCGTCCAGGCTCGGGTCGTGGCCGACCTCGGCCAGCTGTTCTTGCCACGCGAACCAGCGCACCGGCATCGGCTTGACGGGCGCCATCGGCCACCGTCGGGCGTAGCCCGATGCCACCGGGTTGTGGGACAGCGCGTGCTTGACGTCGGTGAGGATCAGTTCCTGGTGTTGCTGCTCGTGGTGCAGGCCGAGCTCGACGAGCGACGCGATCTCGGACGCCGCGCCAGCCGCTTGCACGCCATCGAGGAGGAGGGTGGTCATGCGCACGTCGACGTCGTCGCGGTAGTGCATCACCTCGGCGAGCGTCGGCCTCGAGACGAGCCCGCGCTGCGGCCGTGGGTGGCGGTCCCCGACCCCTTCGTAGTAGCTGTTGAAGAGCACCCGGAATGCCGGGTCGAACGGCCGGAAGTCGGCTTCGAAACGTTCGAGGATGAAGGTCTCGAAGAACCACGTGATGTGCGCGAGGTGCCACTTGACGGGGCTCGCGTCGGGCATCGACTGCACCTGGCAGTCCTCCGCCGAAAGCGGCGCGGCCAGTGCCGTGCTGCGCTCGCGGATACGGGCATAGCGTGTGGCGATGTCTGATGACAGGTAGGCCGGAGCCGCGCCTGCGGGGCGGGGGTTCGATCGGGTCATGGCTGGATTCTCTGCGCGTGTCGACGAATCGGGAAAGAGGTGGCATATGGCAATCGGGGCGCCCACGCCAGGTTCCTAGAATGCCTGGATGCCTTTCGTCCACTTGCGTGTGCACACCGAGTATTCGGTCGTCGACGGCACGCTGCGCATCGACGACGCCGTTGCCGCGGCCGCCGCGGACGGCCAGGTGGCGCTCGCCGTCACCGACCTCGGCAACCTGTTTGGTGCCGTCAAGTTCTACAGCGCAGCGCGCGCCGCCGGCGTCAAGCCGATCGTCGGCTGCGAGCTGACGCTCGACTCCGAGCCCGGCGACCCGCACGCCAACCGGGTCCTCGTGCTGACGCAAAACCGCGCCGGCTACCTCAACCTGTGCGCGCTGCTGTCGCGCGGCTGGGTCGAGAACGCGGAGCGCGGCCATGCGCAGGTGAAATGGGAGTGGCTCGCCGAGCGGCACGAGGGCCTGCTGCTGCTCTCGGGCGCGCATCACGGCGCGCTCGGCCAGGCGCTCATCGCCGGCGACGCGGCGCGCGCTCGTGAGCTCGCCGAGCGTTACCGCGGCGTGTTCGGCGATCGCACCTACCTCGAGGTGCAGCGCAACGCCCTGCCGGGCTGCGAGGCGCAGCTGCGCGGCGCCGTCGAGCTCGCGTCGGCGATGCGGCTGCCCGTCGTCGCGACCCATGGCGTGCAGTTCCTCGCCGCCGACGATTTCGAGGCGCACGACGCGCGCGTCTGCGTCGCCGAGGGCGAGATGCTCGCCAACGCAAAGCGGGTGCGCCGCTTCGCCCGCGACCAGTACCTCACCTCGCAGGCCGAGATGGAGCGCCGCTTCGCCGACCTGCCGAGCGCACTCGCCAACAGCGTCGCCATCGCCCGCCGATGCAGCCTCGAGCTCGTGCTCGGCAAGCCGCAGCTGCCCGACTTCGCCACCCCGCTCGACGCCGGCACGCCGATTCCGATGGCGGCCTACTTCCGACGCGCCGCCGAAGAGGGTCTCGAGAAGCGCCTGGCACAGCTCTACCCCGAGCCCCTGCAGCGCGACCGCGAACGGCCGCGCTACGCGACTCGGCTCTCGTTCGAGGTCGACACGATCCTGGCGATGGGGTTTCCGGGCTACTTCCTCATCGTCGCCGACTTCATCAACTGGGCGCAGGCCAACGGCTGCCCGGTCGGGCCGGGGCGCGGGTCGGGCGCGGGGTCGCTGGTCGCCTATTCGCTCGGCATCACCGGGCTCGACCCGCTTCGCTACAACCTGCTGTTCGAGCGTTTCCTCAACCCCGAACGGGTGTCGATGCCCGACTTCGACATCGATTTCTGCCAGGGCAACCGCGACCGCGTCATCGACTACGTCAAGCAGAAGTACGGTCGCGACGCGGTGAGCCAGATCGCGACCTTCGGCACGATGGCAGCCAAGGCGGCGCTGCGCGACATCGGCCGCGTGCTCGGCATGGGCTACGGCTACGTCGACTCGATCGCCAAGCTGGTGCCGGCACCACCCGGCCGCACGGTGACCTTGCGGCGGGTGCCGGAGAAGCCGGAGCCGGGCGTGATCTATGCGCGCAAGGAAGCGCCCGAGATCGAGCAGCGGGAGCGCAACGAGGAGGAAGTCGCCGAACTGCTGACGCTGGCCGAACGCGTCGAAGGCATCGTGCGCAACGTCGGCATGCACGCCGGTGGCGTGCTCATCGCGCCCGGCCGCATCACCGACTTCTGTCCGCTTTACGTGCAGCCCGGCAGCGACGCCGCGGTGAGCCAGTACGACAAGGACGACGTCGAGGCGATCGGCCTCGTCAAGTTCGACTTCCTCGGCCTGGCGACGCTCACGATCCTCGAGCTCGCGCGCCACATGATCGCGGCCCGCGATCCGTCGAAGGCGGGCTTCTCGTACGACTCCCTGCCGCTCGACGACCCGGCCGTCTACGCCCTCTTCTCCGAGGGTCGGACCGAATCGGTGTTCCAGTTCGAATCGGGCGGCATGCAGCGCATGCTGAAGGACGCGCGGCCGAGCCGGATCGAGGACCTGATCGCGCTCAACGCGATGTTCAGGCCCGGACCGATGGAGAACATCCCGACGTTCTGCGCGCGCAAGCACGGCCGCGAGCCGGTGACGTATCCGCATCCGCTGCTCGAGTCGGTGCTCGGGGAGACCTACGGCGTGATGGTCTACCAGGAACAGGTGATGCAGGCCGCGCAGGTGCTCGGCGGCTATTCGCTCGGTGGCGCCGACCTGCTGCGCCGGGCGATGGGCAAGAAGAAGGCCGAGGAGATGGCCACCCACCGCGCCATCTTCCGCGAAGGCGCCGCCGCGAAAAGCATCGACGCGACAACGGCCGATGACGTCTTCGACCTCATGGAGAAGTTCGCGGGCTACGGCTTCAACAAGTCGCACGCCGCCGCCTATTCCCTGTTGGCCTATCACACGGCGTGGCTGAAGGTGCATCACCCGGCGGTGTTCTATGCCGCCAACATGACGGTCGAGATCGACAACGGCGACAAGCTGAAAGCGCTGCTGGCCGATGCGAAGGTGCACGCGGTGACGATCGCTCCGCCCGACATCAACAGCGGCGCCTACGGCTTCGATCCGGTGGCCGCCGACGCCGTCCGCTTCGGACTCGGCGCCGTCAAGGGCACCGGCCGAGGCGCGATCGAGGCGATCGTCGAGGCGCGCGACGGCGGCGGCAGCACGGTGCCCTTCGCCAGCCTCTTCGACTTCTGCGCCCGTGTCGACCGCACGCGGATCAACCGGCGCAGCGTCGAGGCGCTCGTCAAGGCCGGCGCATTCGACGCCCTGGCGGGGGGCTCCGACGAGCGCTCGGTGCTGCTCGCCAGCGTCGGCCTCGCCCTCGACTGGGCCGATGCCCAGGCCCGCCACGCCGATCAGGGCGGTCTGTTCGATTTCGGCGATGCCGGCGACGACGCCGTGCACGGCTCGAGCAGCGAGCAGCCGCCGCTCGTTCCGGCCGAGCCGTGGGACATCAAGGAGCGGTTGACGGTCGAGAAATCGGCGCTCGGCTACTACCTGTCCGGGCACCTTTTCGACCAGAGCGCGGCCGAGGTGCGTCGCTTCGCGCGGCTGCGCATCGCCGACCTGATCGACACGCGCGAGCCGATCCTGGTGGCGGGCATCGTCTCCGACCTGCGCACGGTCGGCTCGATGCGCGGTCGCATCGTCCTGTTCAGGCTGGACGACGGCTCCGATGCGATCGAGGCGGTCGCCAACGAGGAACTCATGGCCGCCAATCGCGAGACGCTCAAGGACGACGAGCTCGTCGTCGTCCAGGGCAAGCTCCAGCCGGATCGCTTCTCCGGTGGGGTGCGCCTCAACGTGCAATCGGTGTGGGATCTGGCGGCCGCGCGCTGCCGTTTCGGCAAGTACCTGCGGGTCGAGATCAACGGCAGCATCCCGCCGGTGGCCGAGGTGTTGCGCGAGTTTCCGTCGCGGCGGGTCGCCACCGAGCACGGCGATCTTGCGCAGGGCCTGTCGATTCGTCTTGCGCTGCACCGCGAGCATGCCGAGGGAGAGGTCGACCTCGGCGAAGAGGCCCGCTTCTACCCGTCGGAAGCGGCGATCGCGCGCTGGACGTCGGCGTCGCATGGCGAAGCGGTCGTCGTCTATGAGTGACGGGCGAGGGGTACACCCCTGCACGGGCCTCTTGCTGACCGGCGGCGGGGCACGCGCCGCCTACCAGGTGGGCGTGCTGAAAGCGCTCGCTGCGATCCGCGCCGGTGTGGGACTGGCCGGCACCGGAAACCCCTTTCCGGTCATCGCCGGCACATCGGCCGGTGCGATCAATGCCGCGGCGCTTGCGTGCGGCGCCGACAATTTCGATGCGGCCGTCACCCGGCTGCACGACGTCTGGGCGAACTTCAGCGCCGACCAGGTCTATCGGTCCGACTCGATCGGCGTCATCCGCACCGGTGCACGCTGGCTGACGATGATGTCGGTCGGCTGGGCCATCGCAAGGTGGCGGCGGGCTCGCCCGCGATCGCTCCTCGACAACAGGCCGCTTGAACAGCTGCTCGGGCGGCTCGTCTCGATGGAGCGGCTGCGCTCGGTGATCGATGCCGGGCACCTGCACGCGCTCGCGGTCACCGCGTCGAGCTACGCCACGGGCCTGCATGTGACGTTCTACGACGGGCAAGGCGAGTTGCTACCGTGGACACGGTCGCAGCGGCTCGCTGTGCGAACGCCGATCACCGTCGAGCATCTGCTCGCGTCGTCGGCGATCCCGTTCGTGTTCCCCGCGGTCGCCATCGACGTCGACGGCCGCGTCGAGTATTGCGGTGACGGCTCGATGCGGCAGGCGGCGCCGATCTCGCCCGCCGTGCACCTCGGCGCCGAGCGCATCTTCATCGTCGGGGCCGGCCGGATGCACGAGCCTGCGGGCGAGCGCGTGCCGAAGGCCGAGTACCCGAACCTGGCGCAGATCGCCGGACACGCGTTGTCCAACATCTTTCTGGACGCGCTCGCGGTCGACGTCGAGCGGCTCGAGCGCATCAACGCCACGCTCGCCCTGCTGCCGGTCGAGGCGCGCGCTGCGACGAGCCTGAAGCCGATCGAAGTGCTCGTGATCTCGCCGAGCGAGCGGCTCGACGACATCGCGGCGAGGCACCTGCAGAGCCTGCCGCTGCCGATCCGCACGCTGCTGCGCGGCATCGGCGTGAGTGGCCGCGGCGACGATGCGCGCGGCGCCGCGCTGGCGAGCTACCTGCTCTTCGAGGCGGACTACACGCGAGAGCTGATCGCGCTCGGCGAACGCGACACGCTGGACCGGCGCGAGGCGGTGGAAACGTTCTTCGGCTGGCGCGAGGTGCCGGCTCAGGGCGCCGAGGCCGCAACCGCAGGAGCGCCGACCGCGGCCGCCGTGGCGCCCGGATGAGGCAGCCCGTTCACCGTCAGGCCAGACAGGGCGGGCCGCCCGGAGGCGCCGCCCGCGCCGCCCGCGCCGCGAATGCGTCGTGCGAAGTCGGGCCAGTCGGCGAATGGCCGCTGCCCACGCTCGACCAGGATCGCCGACGACATCGCGACGCCGATGCCGCGGATCGACTCGAGCTCGGCCTGCGTCGCGGTGTTGAGCTCGACCGCTCGCGCGGGCGCGAAGGCGCACGAGATCGAAATTGCGATCGCGAACCCGGCACCAGCGCGGGCCCGCCGTGCCGCGCGCTTCGGCTCCCTCACGCGGTCGCGCGCAGCCACGCCATGTAGCGGCCGACGCCGGTCGCGACATCGGCGAAGGCGTGTTCGCAGCCGGCGTCGCGCAGCCGGGTCAGGTCGGCTTCGGTGTAGCACTGGTACTTGCCGACGAGCGCGTCGGGAAACGGAACGTACTCGATCGCTCCGGTCTCGACGAGCGCCGGCAAGGGCAACGCCGCCTCGCCGCGCTCCGCGCGGCCCGCGTTGACGACCGCCATCGCCACCGCGTTGAACGGCTCGGCACGACCGCTGCCGAGGTTGAAGATGCCGCTCGCCTCGGGGTGTTCGAGAAACCACAGGTTGACGGCGACGACGTCGTCGACGAAGACGAAGTCGCGCCGCTGGTCGCCGGCAGCGTAGCCGCCGTATTCGCCGAACAGGCGCACCTGGTGATCGCGTTCGAGCTGGCCGAACTGGTGGAATGCGACCGACGCCATCCTGCCCTTGTGCTGCTCGCGCGGTCCGTAGACGTTGAAGTAGCGAAAGCCCGCGACCTGCGTGCGCACGTCGGGCAGCGCCCGGCGGACGACGTTGTCGAACAGCAGCTTCGACCAGCCGTAGACGTTGAGCGGCCGCTCGAACTCGGGCTCCTCGCGAAACGAGCTCGTCCCGCCGTAGGTCGCCGCCGATGACGCGTAGAGCAGCCGCGTGCCGCGCGCCAGGCAACCGTCGAGCAGCGTCTTCGAGGCGCGATAGTTGAGGTCGAGCATGAGCCGGCCGTCGTGCTCCATCGGGTCGGAGCAGGCGCCTTCGTGGAAGACGACATCGACCGGGCCGAGGTCGCCGCG
>JBBSPY010000162.1:0-7449 GCA_038258415.1 Burkholderiales bacterium | reverse complement strand
GGGCGTCAATGCCCGCAGCGTCAGCCCGGCCGGGATCGCGATCAGAGCCGGTTGCGTCAAACCGGTGTAGTCGCCGTTCATCAGCCACACGGTCTTGTTCGCCTGCGCCGTCGCCGCCGCCTGCGCGATCGAGCGGCACGGGCTGGCCTGCGAGCAGGTCGTGTTGCCCACGTCGACGCCGGTCGGGCTGGCGTAGGTGTCGCCCACCGACGGCGTCGTCGCCAGCACGTTGACGACGGCGCTCGTCGCGCTGTTGTTCTGCGCGTCGTACGCCTTCGCCGTGAAGGCGACGGTGCCGAGATCGGCCGTCGTCAGGTTCACGACCGTCTGGAACGGCGCCGCGTTGACAGTCGCGACCAGCGTAGCGCCGCGGAAGAACTCGACCTTGGTGACGCCGATGTTGTCGCTCGCCGTCGCCATCAGCGTCGTCGAGCCGGGGACGAGGACGGTCGCCGGGTTGGCGAGCAGGTTCACCGTCGGCGGCGTGACGTCGGCGCCGACGGCGACGTTGACGACCGCGCTCGTGGCGCTGTTGTTGGCAGCGTCGTAGGCCTTGGCAGTGAACGAGGCAATGCCGATGTCGGCCACGGTGAACGACACCGTGTGCGTGTACGGCGCCGAGGTGTCGGTCGCGATCAGGTTGGCGCCTCTGTAGAACTCGACCTTGGTGACCCCTGCCAGGTCGTTGGCGGTGGCGGTCAGCGTCGCCGAACCGGGCGCGACGATGGATGTGGCGCTCGCTTGCAGGGATACCGTCGGCGGCGTCGCGTCGGCGCCGACCGTGACCGTCACGCTCTGCATCTTGGCCTGCCGGGTGGGGTGTGCCGCAGTCAGCGTGAAAGTCGTCGTCTGAGCGACATCGACGGTCGTCGATCCGCTCTGATTCACGTAGCCCAGCGGATTCGTGTAGACGGTGCCGACGCCCGCATCGACAGTGCCCGAGTAGGAACCCTTGACACTCCAGGCCAGCGTCACCGGCCCGCCGGGGAACTGCAGGGACGCCGGCGTGGCGGTGAAACTCAGGATCTGGACGTGAGTCACCACGCTCTTCACGGGTCCTGCCCACTGGATCGCGCTGTTGCCGGCCTTGTCGTAGACACGGGCGATGAACGTACGAACCGATGGGTCGCTCGCGGTGTAGGGCACAGTGAAGTCCAGGCTGTCGTAATTCTTCACCGCCGCACCGGCAAAAAGCGCCGGGTCGGCCTGCCACCGCCGAGCACCGGGAACCGCCGGCCCTGGCTGGTTGAAGTATTCGATCAACTCGACGCCGCCGATCCCGTTAGGGTCGCTCGCCTTGATGCGGAAGTGAATGGGTGGCGTCTCGAGATCGTCGAAGTAGAGCGTGTCGCCCGAATTGCCGGTGCTGACGGTGAAGTCGGGCGCCGCGGGAATGGTCTTGTCTAGCAGCACGGAATAGACGCCGTTGATCAGCACCGGCGCGAGGCAGAGGAACTTGCCGTTTGCGATGCTGCAGTTCACCCTCGTCGACCCGCGCGGGCCGACGAGAACGGGCGGTGTCGTCGTCGTCTGCCGCAGGCACACGCGCTCCACCGGGTGGCTCAGGGCGAACTCGGAGAACGCGGGATCCCCGGTCACTTCACGGTAGTCGGTCGGGCAGCCGGCCGGCAGGCCGTCGAAGACGAAGAACATGTCCAGCGCCGGTGCGCAGAACGACGACGTACTGTCGCCGTAGAGCTTGATGCAGGCGGGCGCCGGCGAGGCGGGGCAGTTCGGCCCGGCGACGAAGATCGTCTGCACGGGGGCGATGCCGGAGAGGATGTTCGGGCTGTTGACCAGGCAAGTGGGCGGCGGGAAGTAACCCGGCGGCAACGCCTGCAGCCGCGGCTCGCCCTTCTCCGCTTGAACGCGCGACGACGCGACGGCGAGCGGCGACTCGATCGTGATCAGCACCTGCTCCGGCACCTGGATGTCGAGCGCGCTGAAGCGATAGGTCGTGCCTGGCACGTAGGTCGGGTCGGCCGCCGTTTCCGCGTCGGGCGTGGCGGGTTCGATCGTCACTGTGGCCGCCCCCTGCAGCGCGTTGGCGCCGACCGCGACCGTGACCTTGCCGTCGCTCGAGACGACGCTCGATTCGCCCGGGCCGAGGGTGGTGTTGGGCGGCGGCGTGGCGTCGCCGCCCCCGCCGCATCCGGCGATCAGCGCCGCGAGGACGAGCGACAAGGCGCCGGCGATCGCGTGATCTCGTGGGGCCGAGCGGGCTGGATGCATGGCGTTCTCTCCTGCGGGCTACTGGGCGAACGTCGTGACGACGCCCGTCGGCGTGACCTTGCGGACCGCCTCGTTGTTTCGATCGGCGACGTAGAGGTCGCCCGCCGGCGCGATGGCGATGTCGCGCGGGTTGCGGAACCGGGCCGCGCTGCCGCTCCCGTCGACGAAGCCCGCCGCGCCCGACGTTCCAGCCAGCGTCGTGACGACACCGGTCGGCGTGATCCTGCGGATCGTGTGATCGGCGAGGTCGGCCACGTAGAGGTTGCCCGCGGCGTCGACCGCGATGCCCGACGGCCGGTTGAATCGCGCCGCGCTGCCGGTGCCGTCTACACTGCCCTCCGTTCCAGACAGCCCGGCAAGCGTCGTGACGACACCGGCGGGCGTGACGACGCGGATCGAGCTGTTGTTCGTGTCGGCGACGTAGAGGTTGCCACCTGCATCGATGGTCAGGCCCTGCGGACTGTCGAAGCTCGCAGCGCTTCCAGCGCCGTCTGCCCCGCCCTTGTTCTTGGCGACGCCGGCGAGCGTGCTGACGTCGCCCGTCGGCGTGATCTTGCGGATCGTGTAGTTGTCGCCGTCGGTGACGTAGAGGTTGCCCGCCGCGTCAACGGCGATCCCGCTCGGGCTGTCGAACCGCGCGGCGTTTCCATTGCCGTCGGCGCTGCCGTTGCTGCCAGCGAGGCCGGCGACCGTGCTCACGACGCCGGCGGGCGTGATCCTGCGGATCGTCGAGTTGCCGAAGTCGGCGACGAAGACGTTGCCGGCAGCGTCGACGGCAACACCGTCCGGGTTGAGGAACCGTGCCGCGCTGCCGATGCCGTCGGCGCTGCCGGGCGCGCCCGCCAGGCCCGCGAGCGTGCTCACCGCGCCGCCCGCCGTGACCTTCAAGATCGTGTCGGTCCGACCGTCCGCGACGTAGGCGTTGCCCGCCGCGTCAAACGCCATGGCGCCCGGGCCGGGGAAGTTGCCGGTTGGCGCCGACGTCACCGTGAGCAGCGCCGAGTTGCTCGTCGCCGTTCCCGAAGCGTTGGGGAACACCGCTCGGAAGCGCTTGCCGTCGTCGGCGAGCGTCGTCGCTGGCGTCGTGTAACTCGAGCCGGTGGCCGATGCGATGTTGCTCCAAGTGGCGCCGGCGTCGGTGCTGAGCTGCCACTGCGTGGTGGGCGCAGGGGTGCCGCTCGCCGACGCCTGGAAGGTGGCGACGACAGGCGCCGACACCGTCTGGTTCGCCGGCTGCACGGCGATTGCGGGCGCGATGCCCGTGTCGGGCGCGCCATCGTCGTGATCTTCGTTGCGGCCACCGCAGGCGGCGAGCGCGAGCGCCAGGCATGCGATGGCGATGCGCGCAGGGTGTTGAGCGGTGCGTGTGATTCGGGTCGGCAGCACGTTGGTCTCCTCGGGGGTTCGTGATTGGCGGCTTGGTCAGCGCAGACCGGAGGCGCCCGCCGGCGGACTGCCCGGCAGGGCGGTCAGGAACAGCACGAGATCGACGGGCCGCTCGAAGCGCAGCGGCCGGGTCGCGCCGGGCATCCGAAGCTCGGCATGCCAGTCGCGACGGTCGCTGCGCGGCCAGACGGCCACGCGCAGGCTGATCGCCTGCTGCGGCGAGTCGCTGTCGGCGCTCGCGGCGGCGCGACTGCCCTTGGTGGGGTCACCGGAATCGCCGCTGATCGGGCCGTCTCTGCTCATGTGCACCTCGCTCGAGTGCACTGTGCGCAGCAGCCGTTTCCCAGCCGTTCCCTGGCGCGTTTCCCGCGCCCGAACGAGCCCTCAGGTCAGCAGATCGCGGTACTTGCGGATGAACGCCGACTGCAACGGCGGCTCGTTCCGCAGCGAGTCGGCGAGCGATTGCGCCGCAGCCGCTGCTTCGGAGCGCCACGCCGCTGCGGCGCGCCTGGGCCGCGTCGGCGCCAGGGCCACCCTCAATGCGAGCGACTCGAGCGGCGGCGCGCGGCGCGTTTCCAGCCACGCAGAGGCAGAGGCGATGTCGTCCGGGCAACGTCCGTCGAGTCGCGCCGCGGCAACGCGCACGCACCAGGCGTCGGCCTCGAGGCCGACGCTGTAGGCGACGTCGCGCACCGCTGCACGCGCCGCTCGCGCGTCGCCGAGTGCCAGCTCGCACCAGCCGAGCACGATGCGCGCAGCGTGCAGCGCCGCATGCAGGACGCGGTCGTCGAAGGGTGCGGCGAGCGCCGCCGAGATGATCGTGCGCGCCTGCTCCGGCGCTGCGCCGATGCAGGCGTTCGCCCGGTGCCGGGCCAGCGGCAGGAAGATCGGCTGCCAGTCGGCCGGCACGATCCGACCCGCCTCCTCGGCCAGCGCCAGCGCGGCGTCGTTCCCGCCGACGGAAGCGATGAGCCGGGCGGCGAGGACGCGTGCCTCGCGCCGGTCGGCCTCGTTGCCGATCCGGTCGGCCGCGGCGATCGCCACGCGGGCCTGCGCGATCGCCGCGCCGACGTCGCCGAGGCTCTCGTCAACGACCGCGCGGGTCAGCGCCAGGAGGTACCGCATCTCGACGTCCTTCGGGTCGTCGAGCGTCACCAGACGCGCGTGGCAGGCCTCGGCCTCCAGCGGCTGGCCATCGTCGACGAGGGTCTCGCACTGGTTGGCAAGGTAGAGCGGCCCGTACATCGAGCTGTTCGTCGTGAAGCCGATCTCGACCGCACGGGCGAGCTGGCGCAGCGCGCCGCCGCGATCGCCGGTCGCGCGCAGGAGAAACGAGGTCTTGCTCAGGACGTTGGCCTGCCTCAGTTCGCCCGGCATCACCCGCTCGGCGATCGCGAGCGCCAGGTCGCTCAGCTCGGCGGCCTCGCCGAGGCGGTCGAGTTGCACCGCGGTGTGTGCCGCGGACGCAGCCGTCATGCCCACGCCGCGTTCGATGCCCTGCGACCGCGCATAGGCGAGAGCATCGCGATAGCCGGACAGCGCCGCGTCGAGGTGCCCCAGCATCCCTTGCGAAAAGGCAATGATCACGAGCGCGTGGTGATGGTGCAGGATCGAGGGCGACGAGCCTGTCGCCAGCGCCATCCGCGCATATCGCGCCGCATCCTCGTGGCGCCGAGCGTGACTTGCCGATTCGCCGGCCCGGGTCAGGATCAGGAATTTCGACGTGTGCGAGCCTTCGCGGTCGAGCCGATCGAGCAACCGGCCGATCAGCGCATCGGCTTCGGGAACGGCAGAACGCAGGTGCAGCAGCCGGTGGATCGCCCGGTCGTAAAGCGTGATCGCGGCCTCGTGGTGGGTCGTCAGCTCGGCGGCCCGCTCGAAATGGGTCGACGCCTCCCGGTGCGCGTGCAGCGTGGCCGCTGCATCGCCGGCGCGCTCCCAGGCGGCAGCGGCGCGCGGCGCGTCGCCGGCGGCCTGCCAGTGCGACGCGACTCGCGCCGGCGCGGCTCGCAAGGGTTCGAGTGCGGCGGCAAGCCGGGCGTGCGTCAGCCGCTGCCGCTCGGGTGAGAGGCCGGAGCGGATCGCGGCCCGGAACAGCTCGTGCGCGAAGCGATAGCCGGCGCCGGATCGATCGATGACGCGGGCGGCGATGGCACGCTCGATGCCGTCGAGCGCTTCCCAGTCGGCGAGCGCGGTCGCACCCTGGATCTCGGCCAGCGTCGTCCCGTCCTCGGCAAGCGCGGCGGTCTCGAGCAGCCGCACCGCCGCCCCGCCGAGCCGCGCGACGCGGGCGCGAACGGCGTCGATCACGCTGGCCGGCAACGGCAACTCGGCGTAGTCGGTGGTGGTGTCGTCGTAGCGGGTGCTCCAGCCGTGGTCGGCGCCGACGACGAGCTCGCCCGCCTCGAGCAGGGCCCGGATCGTCTCCAGGGCGAAGAAGACGTTGCCGCCGGTCGCGGCATTGAGGCGTGCCGCGAAGCGAGCGCCACCGCCGCTGCGCGACAGGCCATGCACGAGTTGCAGCATCGACCAGTCGTCGAATGCGCCCAGGGTCATGCGTTCGAGCAAGCCTTCGCCCGCCATGGCGTCGAACGCTTGCGCGGTGGCCGCATGATCGACGAGCTCGGCGCCGCGCGCGGTCGCCAGCAAGCGCGGCGCGCCCGGCGACGCGGCGCTGCGCCGTGCCATGTGGCCGATCAGCTCGACGCTGGAAGCGTCGGCCCAGTGCACGTCGTCGAAGACGATCGCACCGCTGCACGACGCGAACGCCTGCCACAACGCCTCGAGCAGGCGCAGGCGCGCTTCGCTCGCCAGCTCGACGCGATCGGCCCCAGGAACTGCGCTTCTGGCCAGGTCTGCGCCGGGTGCGGCGTCGAGCTCCGGCAGCAGACGCGACAGCTCGCGCCGCCATGTGGGGGCGAGTGCGGCCAGCGAGGCGCTCGTCGCCGGCATGCGCAACGCATCGGCCACGGCGTAGAACGGTGTCGAAGCCGACATCTCCGAGAAGCGGACGACGACGACGGAAGCCGCCGCCGAGGTGCAGCATGCCGCTGCTTCGCGGGCCAGCCGGGTCTTGCCGATGCCGGCATCGCCGACGACCAGTACGAGCGGCGCCGACGCCGCGACGATGGCGGCGATCTCGCGCTCGCGCGCCGCCAGCGGCACCGAACGCAGATCGACCCGGACGGCGGGTGCAGGCGCCGCCGCCACGCCGTCGGCCGCGCGGGGGGCGACCCCCTCGTCGCGCGAGCGGATGCGCTCGGCGAGCAGGCGCGTCTCCGGCAACAGCTCCAGCCCGAGCTCGGCGCGCAGCAGCGCCTCGCCGGCGGCATGGACCTCGAGCGCTGCGCCGCGCTCGCCGAGTGCATCGTGCAGGCGCATCAGGTCGCGATACGTGGCCTCCTGCAAAGGGTCGTCGGCCAGCAGCCGTCGCTGCAACGCGACCGCCTCGCGAAACTCGCCGGCGCCTTCGAGTTCGGACGCACGGCGGGCGAGCGCATCGCGACGCTCGCGGCCGGCGCGCTCGCGCTCGCCGAGCAGCCAGACGTCGAACGCCGGCGCTTCCGAGTCGAGCGAGAAGCCGTCGCACAGCGGTTCGTCGGACGCGCTGCACGCATCGGCGAGAAGGCCCTGGCGGAATGCGTCTCGAAACACGTCGAGGTCGCTCTCGCTGCCGCGCAGCACGACATCGTCGCCGTCGGCGTCGATCGCGTCGCCCAGGCCGGCGGCGCGAAGGCGGTGCAGCGCGCGCCGCAGGTTGCGGCGACCGGTCGTCTCGTCGAGGTCGCTCCAGAGCAGATCGGCCAGGCGCCGGCGCGAGCTGCGTCCCGC